>CAZGKE010000121.1:0-10589 GCA_964526035.1 uncultured Gammaproteobacteria bacterium
CAGTGCAGACCAGCGGGTGCAGCTGGATGGCCTTGCCTTCGACCAGCACCGGCTCGAAAGCCTGGATACCCAGGCGATGCAGGGTGGGCGCACGGTTGAGGAGCACCGGATGTTCGCGGATCACCTCCTCGAGGATGTCCCAGACTTCAGCCGATTCGCGCTCGACCAGCTTCTTGGCTGCCTTGATGGTGGTGGCCAGGCCGCGACGCTGCAGCTTGGAGAAAATGAAGGGCTTGAACAGCTCCAGCGCCATCTTTTTCGGCAGACCGCACTCGTGCAAACGCAGGGTCGGACCGACCACGATGACCGAACGGCCCGAGTAGTCGACGCGCTTGCCGAGCAGGTTCTGACGGAAACGGCCCTGCTTGCCCTTGATCATGTCGGCGAGCGACTTTAGGGGACGCTTGTTGGTGCCGGTGATGGCGCGACCGCGGCGGCCGTTGTCCATCAATGCATCCACCGACTCCTGCAGCATGCGCTTTTCGTTGCGCACGATGATATCCGGGGCGTTGAGCTCAAGCAGACGCTTCAGGCGGTTGTTGCGGTTGATGACGCGACGGTAAAGATCATTGAGATCAGAGGTTGCGAAGCGGCCGCCGTCCAGGGGCACCAGCGGACGCAGATCCGGCGGCAGCACCGGCAGCACCGTCATCACCATCCATTCCGGACGATTTCCGGATTCGATGAAGCTCTCTACCAGCTTGATGCGCTTGGAGAGCCGCTTCAGCTTGGTTTCGGAATTGGTCGCCGCGATCTCCTCGCGCAGCTTGATCAGCTCGGCATTGAGATCGATCGACTTCAGCAACTCGTTGACAGCCTCGGCACCCATGCGCGCGTCGAAACCGTCGCCATGCTCCTCCACTGCAGTCAGATACTCGTCCTCGTTCAGCATCTGCCCGCGGTTGAGGTCGGTAAGTCCCGAATCGATGACCACGTAGGCCTCGAAATAGAGAATGCGCTCGATATCACGCAGGGTCATGTCCAGCATCAGTCCGATGCGCGAAGGCAAGGACTTGAGGAACCAGATGTGCGCCACCGGGCTGGCCAGTTCGATATGGCCCATGCGCTCACGGCGCACCTTGGTCAGGGTCACCTCGGTGCCACATTTCTCGCAGACCACGCCGCGATGCTTCATGCGCTTGTACTTGCCGCACAGGCACTCGTAATCCTTGGTGGGGCCAAAGATGGCGGCGCAGAACAAGCCGTCGCGCTCGGGCTTGAAGGTGCGGTAGTTGATCGTTTCCGGCTTCTTGACTTCGCCGAAGGACCACGAACGGATCAGATCCGGGGAGGCGAGCCCGATGCGGATTGCATCGAAGTCGACTGCCTGCGGCTGCCGGTTGAAGAGATTAAGTAGTTCTTTCATGAGATAGGCCTCTGACCGGTCAGTCCTGCTCCAGCTCCATGTTGATGGCCAGCGAGCGGATTTCCTTCACCAACACGTTGAAGGATTCCGGCATGCCAGCCACCATTTCATGGTTGCCGTCGACGATGTTCTTGTACATCTGATTGCGGCCGCCGACGTCGTCGGACTTGACCGTGAGCATTTCCTGCAGCGTGTAGGCGGCGCCGTAGGCTTCCAGTGCCCAGACCTCCATTTCTCCGAAACGCTGTCCGCCGAACTGCGCCTTTCCGCCCAGCGGCTGCTGGGTGACCAGGGAGTACGGCCCAGTGGAGCGGGCGTGCATCTTGTCGTCGACCAGGTGATTTAGCTTGAGCATGTACATGTAGCCCACGGTGACCGGCCGATCGAAGGAATCGCCAGTGCGTCCGTCATACAGCGTCGTCTGTCCCGACGACGGCAGCCCGGCGATCTTCAGCATCGATTTGATCTCGACCTCGCTGGCGCCATCGAACACCGGGGTCGCCATCGGCACACCGCGCTGCAGGTTGCGGGCAAGCTCGAGGATCTCGCCGTCGCTGAACGACTTGAGCTTGACGCGCTCGCCGTGATCGTCGCTGTCGTGGTTGTAGATCTCGTCAAGGAACTTGCGCACCGCAACGGTCTTTTCGTTGGCCTCAAGCATCCGGCCAATCTTCTTGCCGATGTGCTTTGCAGCCCAGCCCAGATGGGTCTCCAGGATCTGGCCGATGTTCATGCGCGAGGGCACACCGAGAGGATTCAGCACGATATCCACCGGCGTACCGTCAGCCATGAAAGGCATGTCCTCGACCGGCACGATGGTGGAGATGACGCCCTTGTTGCCGTGGCGTCCGGCCATCTTGTCGCCGGGCTGCAGCCGACGCTTCACTGCCAGGTAGACCTTCACCATCTTCAGTACGCCGGGCGCAAGGTCGTCGCCAGCGCTGATCTTGACCACCTTGTCCTTGAAGCGCTTTTCGAACTCCGCCTTGTGGCGGGCAACCTGCTCCTGCGCGCGCTCCACCAGCTCTGCCAGTTCCTCGTCCTTCATGCGAATGGCGAACCATTCGTCCTTCTTCAGCTGGTCGAGATAGTCATCGCTGATTTCGGCGCCCTTCTTCAGTCCCTGCGGTCCGCCGTTGGCGACACGCCCGACAAGGCCTGAACGAAGACGCGAGAAGATTGCGCCCTCGAGGATGCGGAACTGGTCGTCGAAATCCTTCTTGATGCGCTTGATCTCGATCTCTTCGATGAGCTTCGCACGCTTGTCCTTCTCGATGCCGTCGCGGGTGAAGACCTGCACGTCGATGACGGTGCCATCCATGCCCGGCGGCACGCGCAGGGAGCTGTCCTTCACGTCCGACGCCTTCTCGCCAAAGATGGCGCGCAGCAGCTTTTCCTCGGGGGTCAACTGGCTCTCGCCCTTCGGCGTCACCTTGCCGACCATGATGTCTCCCGCCTGGACCTCGGCACCGACATAGACCACGCCGGACTCGTCGAGACGCGCCAGCGCCTGTTCCGACACGTTCGGAATGTCGGCGCTGATCTCCTCCGGGCCAAGCTTGGTATCGCGGGCGATGCAGGTCAGCTCCTCGATGTGAATCGTGGTGTAGCGATCCTCCTGGACCACGCGCTCCGAGATAAGGATTGAATCCTCGAAGTTGAAGCCGTTCCACGGCATGAAGGCGACCAGCATGTTCTGGCCCAGGGCCAGCTCGCCGAGATCAGTCGACGGTCCATCGGCCAGCACGTCGCCCTTGGCCACGCGATCACCCACAGTGACCAGCGGACGTTGGTTCATGCATGTGTTCTGGTTGGAGCGCTGGTACTTGGTCAGGGTGTAGATATCGACCCCTGCGTCATCGCTTCCGACTTCTTCCTCGTGGGCGCGCACCACAATGCGTCCGGCATCAACCTGGTCGATGACTCCGCCGCGGCGCGCCACGCTGTTCACTCCTGAATCGATCGCGACCACGCGCTCGATTCCGGTGCCGACCAGCGGTGGCTCGGCGCGCAGTGTCGGGACTGCCTGGCGCTGCATGTTGGAACCCATCAGGGCGCGGTTGGCATCGTTGTGTTCCAGGAACGGAACGAGCGCGGCGGCCACGGATACCGTCTGCATGGCCGACACGTCCATGTACTGGACGTCGGCAGGCGGCTTCAGCATCGATTCGCCCTGATATCGGCAGGACACGAAGTGGTCGGTCAGCGCCCCGGCTTCACTGAGCGCCGAGTTGGCCTGCGCAATGACAAACTCACCTTCCTCGATGGCCGACAGATAATCGACGTCATCGGTGACCTTGCCGTCCAGCACGCGACGATACGGCGTCTCGAGGAAGCCGTACCTATTGGTTCGGGCGTAGCAGGCCAGCGAGTTGATCAGACCAATGTTCGGGCCCTCAGGGGTTTCAATGGTGCAGACGCGACCGTAGTGAGTCGGATGCACGTCGCGCACTTCGAATCCGGCACGCTCGCGCGTCAATCCACCCGGACCCAGCGCCGAAACGCGTCGCTTGTGAGTCACCTCGGACAACGGGTTGACCTGATCCATGAACTGGCTGAGCTGCGAGGAGCCAAAGAACTCCTTGATCGCGGCGGCCACAGGTTTCGCGTTGATCAACTCCTGGGGTGTCAGCCCCTCGGACTCAGCCAGCGAAAGCCGCTCCCTGACCGCGCGTTCGACGCGCACCAGACCGATACGGAACACGTTCTCCGCCATTTCTCCGACCGAGCGCACTCGACGGTTACCGAGGTGGTCGATGTCGTCCACCGTGCCCTTGCCATTGCGGATCTCGACCAGGGTGGTCAACGCGTCGAGGATATCCGAGCCTTCGCCGCGCTCTTCGACCAAGGCCTTGGCGAAGTCGTCGCCACGCTCGCTGAAGTACTGGTGATCATAGAGAACGCCGGGGCCGATGACCTCGCGTCGACCGACGCGGCGGTTGAACTTCATTCGCCCCACCGCAGAAAGATCGTAGCGATCGGGCGAGAAGAACAGGTTGTGGAACAGGTTGACGGCAGCGTCCTTGGTGGGCGGCTCGCCCGGACGCATCATCCGGTAGATCTCGTAAAGCGCATCCATCTGCGTGCGCGTGGAATCGATGCGCAGCGTGTTGGAAATGTATGGACCGCGGTCCAGGTCGTTGACGAACAGTGTGCCTACGTCCTCGATGCCGGCCTTGCGGAAGGCTTCCAGGTGAGCGTCGTTGATTTCTTCGTTGGCGGCCGCCAGCAGCTCGCCGCTCGACTCGTCCACCACATCGTGAGCCATGATGCGTCCCAGCAGGTACTCGTCCGGCACCTCCAACTGGGTGATGCCCGCCTGTTCGAGCCTGCGCACGTGACGCTGGGCGATGCGCTTTCCGGCCTCGACAAGTACCTCATCGCCGAGCGCGATGTCGAAATTGACGGTCTCGCCGCGCAGGCGCTCCGGCACCAGCTCGAGTTCGGCGCCACCTTTCTTGAGGAGACGGAACTGGTTGGTCTCGAAGAAGATATCGAGAATTTGCTGGTTGTCATAGCCCAGCGCCCGCAACAGCACGGTCACCGGAAGTTTGCGGCGACGGTCAATGCGCGTGAACATGCTGTCCTTGGGATCGAACTCGAAGTCGAGCCAGGATCCGCGGTAGGGAATGACACGCGCCGAGTACAGCAGCTTGCCCGAGCTGTGGGTCTTGCCGCGGTCGTGATCGAAGAACACGCCCGGTGAGCGATGCAGCTGGGAGACAATGACGCGCTCGGTGCCGTTGACGATGAAGGTCCCGCTGTCGGTCATGAGCGGAAGTTCGCCCATGTACACTTCCTGTTCCTTCACGTACTTGACCGCCTTGTTGCCGGTCTCCTTGTCGTAGATCACGAGGCGAACCAGCACCCGTAGCGGGGCGCCGTAGCTCATCCCGCGCGAGGTGCACTCGCGCACGTCGAAGGGCGGCTCACCGAGCCGATAGCTGACGTATTCAAGGGCGGCGCTGCCGGAATAGCTGGTGATCGGAAACACCGATTTCAGGGCCGCGTGAAGTCCCTGGTCGAAACGCTCGTCGGGCGTCTTGTTTTCCTGCAGGAAGGACCTGTAGGAATCGACCTGGATGGACAGAAGATACGGTACCTCGAGGATCGAGGGCCGCTTGCCGAAATCCTTGCGGATTCGCTTCTTCTCTGTGAAGGAGTACGTCATGGGTGTACCGCCTCGCTCATGTTCACGACGGGCGGGCAGGCCGCGCCGTGGTTCGGGTGATGAAAGTGCTGATGGGTCAAAGGTCGTCCGCGACTTGATGTCACGCCTACCTCTGACCGATCAACGCTTCTCCAGCAAGCAAAGCCCGGGGGTTCGCACCCCCAGGCTTGCCATGTCGCTGTAAGGGCAGCGACGCAACGTGTCGATTACTTGACCTCGACAGTGGCGCCAGCGTCTTCCAGCTCTTTCTTGAACTTCGCGGCCTCGTCCTTGCTGACGGCTTCCTTGACAGCAGCGGGCGCGGACTCCACCAGATCCTTGGCCTCTTTCAGGCCCAGACCGGTGATGGCGCGGACCGCCTTGATCGCGTTGACCTTGTTCGCGCCTGCAGAAGCCAGGATCACGTTGAACTCGGTCTGTTCCTCGACAGCAGCAGCAGCGCCCGCAGGAGCGGCAGCGGCCACAGCCATCGGGGCGGCAGCGGACACCCCGAACTTGTCTTCCATCAACTTCACCAGATCGGTGATGTCGATGAGGGACATGCTGGCGATGGACTCGAGGATCTCTTCTTTGGAAACGGCCATGATGAACTACCTCTTGAAACGGTTGAATGAAACGACTCGTTGCGAAACGGATGCGGCTGTCAGGCAGCCTTCTGATCGCGGACTGCGGCCACCACGCGCGCCACCATGGCGGCGGGTTCAGCCAGGGTGCGTGCCAGCTTGACGATCGGCGCCTGCATGACGCCCATCAGCATGGCAATGGCCTGGTCACGGGTCGGCAGATTGGCCAGCTTGTCAAGGTCGGTACCCGGATACATCCGGCCGCCCATGGCGACAAGCCTGGTCTTGATCTGCTGATTGCCCTTGGCAAAGTCCTTGATCAGTCGCGCAGCTGCTCCCGGGTCCTCTTCCGAGAAGGCGTACAGCAACGGACCGGTCAGAGCGTCATGGACGCACTGATAGTCGGTATCCGCAATTGCACGGCGCACCAGGGTGTTCTTCGCTACCTTCAGGTAGACCCCGGATTGCCTGGCCTTGGCGCGAAGCTCGGTCATTTTTTCGACCGTGACTCCTGCGTACTCGGCAGCCACCAGCGACTGCGCCTTGGTGGCCACATTCGCGAGTTCGGCAACGACCTCTTTCTTCTGCTCGAGATTGAGCGGCATTGCATTTCTCCAAACTAGACATTCCGCGGCGGCGGCAAAGCCGTCGCGGTCCTTTCCGTTGCGGTCGACCCTTCCATCGAGTCGCCGTTGGTGGCCGTTTCAAGCAAACCTTGAGCGGGCATCACCATCTACGCAGGTTCATCGAAATGAATTAAGACGTCTTGCGGCAGCACGGACGCTTTTCCATTGCCTGGTCGCCTCCCTGCGGCGTCCGTCCGGTCGCTCGATGTCGCCTGCGGTCTTTGACGGCTTCCACGGCAGACTGCCCGTGGGAGGCCCTCAAAATCCGGGCGCTCCGGCTTCTGGCCGGGGCGCCTGCATAGTTGTTTTCTATTTGGTGTCCAGACTCGACTGTTCGACGGCGATGCCGAGGCCCATGGTGGTTGACACCGAGATCTTCTGCAGAAAATGGCCCTTGGCCTGCGAGGGCTTGGCCTTGATGAGATCCTGCAGGAGCGCGTTCAGGTTGCCCTTCAACGCGTCGATCTCGAAACCCACCTTGCCGATAGTGCAATGAATGATTCCGCCCTTGTCAGTGCGGTAGCGCACCTGGCCCGCCTTGGCGTTGTTGACCGCCTCCGCCGGATTGGCGCTGACCGTGCCCACCTTGGGGTTCGGCATCAGCCCGCGCGGACCGAGCAGCTGACCCAGCTTGCCGACCACGCGCATGGCATCGGGCGTGGCGATCACCACGTCATAGTTGAGGTCGCCGCCCTGCATCTTTTCGGCCAGCTCGTCCATCCCGACCACGTCTGCGCCAGCGGCCAGCGCCTGCTCCGCTTTTTCGCCCGGCGGGCAAAACACCGCCACCCGCACCGACTTGCCGGTGCCGGCCGGGAGCACGGTGGAGCCACGCACCTGCTGGTCTGACTTCTTCGGGTCAACCCCGAGACGCACGGCGACGTCCACTGACTCGGCGAACTTCACCTTGCTGTTGCTCTTGAGAATCTTCAGTGCCTCGTCGATCGGGTACTGCTTGCCCGGCTCGACCAGTCCGTTCATAGCCTTGAATCGCTTCGTCATCTTTGCCATGGCTTCAGCCCTCCACCACAAGACCCATGCTGCGGGCGCTACCGGCAATGGTGCGCACCGCGGCGTCGAGATCGGCCGCCGTAAGGTCAGGCTCCTTGGCCTTGGCAATATCCTCGAGCTGGGCACGAGTGACCTTGCCCACCTTCTCGGTATTTGGCCGCTTTGAACCCGAAGCGATACCGGCGGCCTTCTTCAACAGCACACTGGCCGGCGCCGTCTTGGTGATGAAGGTGAAGCTGCGATCCGAGTAGACGGTGATCACCACCGGCGTGGGCAGACCCGGCTCGAGCTTCTGCGTGGCCGCATTGAAGGCCTTGCAGAACTCCATGATGTTCACGCCACGCTGACCCAGCGCCGGACCAACCGGCGGACTCGGGTTGGCCTGGCCCGCCTTGATTTGCAGCTTGATGTAGCCTGCGACTTTCTTTGCCATTTCACTCTACTCCCGGAGTTCGAACGTCTGCACGCCTTGGGCTGCGGGACTCCTCCGTTGGGTTGCAGTTCGGGACTCGGTCCCGGCTCTTATGCTTTCTCGACCTGCGAAAACTCCAGTTCCACGGGCGTTGAACGCCCGAAGATCGATACCGCCACACGCAGGCGGCTCTTGTCGTAATTCACTTCCTCGACCGTGCCGTTGAAATCGTTGAACGGGCCGTCGGTCACACGCACCAGTTCACCCGGCTCGAACAGCACCTTCGGCTTGGGCTTGTCCACGCCTTCCTGCACGCGGCGCAGGATGACGTCGGCTTCCTTGTCGGCAATCGGCATAGGACGGTCCGCTGTGCCACCGATGAAACCCATGACCTTGGGCGTTTCCTTGACCAGGTGCCAGCTCTCGTCGTCGATGCGGCTGGCGCGACCTTCCTGGCTGGTCTCGATCTGTACCAGGACATAGCCAGGAAAGAACTTGCGCTCGCTCTTGCGCTTCTGGCCACCGCGCATCTCCACGACTTCCTCGGTCGGCACCAGCACATCGCCGAATCGATCCTCCATCCCGGCGCGCGCAATCCGCTCCTTGAGCGAACGCGACACCTGGTTCTCGAACCCGGAGTAGGCGTGTACGACGTACCAGCGTTTGGTCATCCTGCTGTCCTCTAGCTGCCGATCATGCTGCGCACCGACCATGCCAGGAACATGTCGATGAACCACAGAATGATGCTGATGATGACCACGACGACAAGGATCACCAAGGTGGTCTGCAGGGTTTCCTGGCGCGTCGGCCAGACCACCTTGCGCAGCTCGAAGTTGGACTCCGAGATGAACTCCCGGGCGGCGCGGCCCCGCGCCGTAAAGGCTGCGATGGCGGCGGCAACGGCTGCCACGGCAAGCAATCCGACCCAGCGGATGCCGGTGGCGACATCCTCGTAATAGAAGAAGCCCGCCAGGCCGGCCGCGAGGATCGCCGCGGCGACCAGAAGCTTGCCGAGGTCGGCGGCGGAACCACCATTGGATTGTTCGACTTTGGTACTCATTTGTCTTTGGTCAAGATGGCACGCCAGGAGGGACTCGAACCCCCAACCTGCGGTTTTGGAGACCGCTGCTCTGCCAATTGAGCTACTGGCGTTCCGTTCCTCTGAAAACACGTACGGCGGACCGTCTCCGGTCCGCCCCGTTTGCCGGTCTGCACCCCGCCTGGACGGGGTGCGTCTGGGGTGTACTTCTTACTCGATGACCTTGGCCACCACGCCGGCGCCGACGGTACGACCGCCCTCGCGGATGGCAAAGCGCAGGCCGTCTTCCATGGCGATCGGCGCGATCAGCGTCACCACCATCTTCACGTTGTCGCCCGGCATCACCATCTCCACGCCTTCTGGAAGCTCGCAGTTGCCGGTCACGTCCGTGGTGCGGAAGTAGAACTGCGGGCGGTAGCCCTTGAAGAACGGGGTGTGACGACCGCCCTCTTCCTTCGACAGCACATACACCTCGGCCTCGAACTTGGTGTGCGGGTTGATCGAACCCGGCTTGCACAGCACCTGGCCGCGCTCCACATCGTCGCGCTTGGTGCCGCGCAGCAGCACGCCCACGTTGTCGCCCGCCTGGCCCTGGTCGAGCAGCTTGCGGAACATCTCGACGCCGGTGCAGGTGGTCTTCACCGTCGGGCGGATGCCCACGATCTCGACTTCCTCACCCACCTTGATCACGCCGCGCTCCACGCGTCCGGTCACCACCGTGCCACGTCCCGAAATCGAGAACACGTCCTCGACCGGCATCAGGAACGGCTTGTCGATGTCGCGCTCAGGCTGCGGGATGTAGCTGTCCAGCGCCTCCACCAGCGCCACGATCGACGGTATGCCAATCTCGCTCTCGTCGCCTTCCAGCGCCTTCAGCGCCGATCCCTTGATGATCGGCGTGTCGTCGCCCGGGAAGTCGTACTTCGACAGAAGCTCGCGAACCTCCATCTCCACCAGCTCCAGCAGTTCGGCGTCGTCCACCATGTCCGCCTTGTTCAGGTAGACCACGATGTACGGCACGCCCACCTGGCGGGCCAGCAGGATGTGCTCGCGCGTCTGCGGCATCGGGCCGTCCGCCGCCGAACACACCAGGATTGCGCCGTCCATCTGCGCCGCACCGGTGATCATGTTCTTCACGTAGTCGGCGTGTCCCGGGCAGTCCACGTGCGCGTAGTGACGGTTCGGCGATTCGTATTCCACGTGCGCCGTCGCAATCGTGATGCCGCGTGCGCGCTCCTCGGGAGCCGCGTCGATCGCGTCATACGCCTTGAACTCGCCGCCAAACCGCTCCGCGCCAACCTTCGTCAGCGCCGCCGTCAGCGTCGTCTTGCCGTGATCCACGTGACCAATCGTCCCCACGTTCACGTGCGGCTTGGTGCGCTGGAATTTTTCTTTGGCCAT
>CAZGKE010000122.1:0-10579 GCA_964526035.1 uncultured Gammaproteobacteria bacterium
TGGCCGTCGTGCCATTCGCGCAGCACCGGACCGCCCGACTCGTCTTGACGCTCGATCTGGCCGGCATCGCAGACATAGCCGGTCTTCACCGAATCGACGCCGAGGCGCGCGTACAGCGCGAAGGCGTCTTCCAGTTGGCGCTCGTAATGACTCACCGCGCAGCCGGTTTCGTGGTGGCCGGAGAGGTGCACGCCCTTCTCGCGGCCGTAGGCGGCGATCGCTTCGAGGTCGAAGTCGGCGGTGGGACGGGTGAAGTCGAAGTCCCAGCCGTTGCCGAACCACTGCCCGTCCCAGCCCGGATTCCAGCCCTCGACCAGCAGTCCACGGAAGCCGTGCTCGGCCGCGAAGTCGATGTAGCGTTTCGCATTCTTCGTGGTGGCGCCGTGCTTGGCGCCGGTGGCCCAGGTCTCTGTGTCGAGGTGCAGTGACCACCAGATGCCCACATACTTCGAGGGTTTCACGAAGGCCACATCACTCAGCGCGTTGGGCTCGTTGAGATTGAGGATCAGGTCGGACTCGTACAGTGCGCCCGCCGAATCCGCGATCTGCAGCGTGCGCCAGGGCGTGTGGAAGGGCAGCGCGCGGCGTACGCTGTAGCCCCCGGAACCAGGCGCGAGCTGCGCGCGCAGACGCTGGCCTTCGATGCGGCGCAGCCACATCGCCGCATAGTCGACCAGAGCGGCTTCGTGGAAGGCGATATGCAGGCCGTCGGCGGTGCGCACGGTCATCGGCGTGTGCGCCGTGCCGATCTCGACCAGCGGCGTGCGCTTGTACAGGTACTCGTAGCGGTTCCATTCTCCGGCCGGAATCCACCAGGCGGTGGCGGCCGGCAGCAGGTTGAACTCGGTGAGCTCATCGTCGATGACAAGCTCCGCCATGCCGTCCTGCGGCGGGAACTCGTAGCGGAAGCCGAGGCCGTCGTCGTAGACGCGGAACACCACATCGAACCTGCGCCTGGCGCCGATGGACTCCACGAAGCGTGCGCGCAGTTCGTGATAGTGGTTGCGCGAGAAGCGGCGCTCGCCCCAGGGCTGTTCCCAGACTTCGTCGACGCTGTCCGTGACGGCCTCGACGAAGCTCAGATTGCGCTCGATCTTTTCGGCGCCGCGCACCAGGAAGCCCAGGCGCGAAGCTCCGATCAGCGGATCGCCGAAGCGGCTAACGCGGTAGTCGAGACGGCCCTCGACCAGATGCAGTTCGACGCCGAGCACCTTGCCCGGCGAGTCGATGCGGGCGACCGGATCGGCATGGGCTGAGAAGGCGACTAGGACCAGAAGCAGGACCGGAAAGCGCATGGACATCAGGGAACCCTTTGGCTTGCCTCCCTCCTCCGCTTGCGGGGGAGGGTTGGGGAGGGGGCGGTTTGGAGCGCAGAAGCAGTGTGGTCGGACCGAGCAGAGGCCGACCCCCATCCCAACCTTCCCCCGCACGCAGGGGAAGGAGCCAGGAAGGAAAAAGAGCGAATCACGCCGCCTTCGCCGCTGAGCAGTAGCGCGCCAGATAGTCGGCATGGCTGGGCATGGCTGCGGCCGAGCGCTCCAGCACGCCGCGCACGCCTTCGAGAAACCTGTGCAGCTCGTCCTCGGGAATGAGGTCGGCCATCGGGTGGTAGCTCTGCGGCAGAATGCCCTGCCCCAGCATCACCATCGCCCAGGACACCTCGACGAACAGCTCCTCGTGCTCGCGGTGCACGCGGGCGCTGCTGCGGAACAGGTCGATCTTCTGCTGCAGGGTGTCGGGGATCGCCATGTTCCGGCAGTCGTCCCAGAACGGCGAGTCGTCGCGCTCGGTGGCCTTGTAGTGCAGGATCAGGAAATCGCGGGCGCGCTCGAACTCGAACTGCACCATGCGGTTGTACTCATCGATTTCGACCGGATCGAAACGGCGATCTGGAAAGAAGGCGACCAGCTTGGACAGACTCGACTGGATGAAGTGGATGCTGGTCGACTCCAGCGGCTCCATGAAGCCCGATGCCAGCCCCACCGCCACCACGTTGCGGTTCCAGAACTTCCGGCGTTTTCCGGTGACGAAGCGCAGGGGGCGCGGATCCGCCAGCGCTTCCCCGTCGAGGTTGCCGAGCAGGGTCGCGGCGGCCTCGTCGTCGCTGATGTGATCGCTGCAGTAGACGTAGCCGTTGCCGATGCGGTGCTGCAGCGGAATGCGCCATTGCCAGCCGGCGCTGCGCGCGGTGGAGCGCGTGTACGGCGTGAGTTCGCCGGCCGAGGCGCAGGGCACGGCCAGCGCGCGGTTGCAGGGCAGCCAGTGGCTCCAGTCGTCGTAGCCGGTCTTCAGCGCCTGCTCGATCAGCAGGCCGCGGAACCCGGAGCAGTCGATGAACAGCTCGCCTTCGATGCGGCGGCCATCGGCCATCACCACCGCTTCGACGAAGCCGTCTTCGGCGCGCAGCACGGTATCGACCACCTTGCCCTCGATGCGGGTCACGCCACGCTGCTCGCTGTAGCCGCGCAGGAAGCGGGCATACAGGCTGGCGTCGAAATGGTAGGCGTAGGCGACGCTGCTGAGCGGCGAGTTTTCGACGTCGGCAGCGCGCAGGAAGCGGTTCTGTCGCGCGGCGATCGCGTTGAAGGTATAGGCACCGATCTCCGGCGCCTTGCCGGCCAGGTGCGCGCGCAGCCAGTAGTGATGGAACGGCACCAGGCCAAGGTCGCGGCCGCCGATGCCCCCGAAGGCGTGGTGGTAGGCGTGTCCCTTCTTCCGCCAGTCGACGAACTCGATACCGAGCTTGAAGCTGCCCTTGGTCTCGCGCATGAACTCGTTCTCGTCGATGCCGAGCGTACCGTTGTAGTTGCGGATCTGGGGGATGGTGGCCTCGCCGACGCCGACGATGCCGATCTCTTCGGATTCGACCAGGCGAATCTCGAGCTGCCCCTCGAACAGCCTGGCCAGCACCGCGGCCGACATCCAGCCGGCGGTGCCGCCGCCGACGATGACCACCTTCTTGATGCGATTGTCGTTCATTGCATGGACCTCGATCCCGGTTCCGATTCCCTGCAGGAGCCCACCCGTGGGCGACCGCTTCGTACGCCGCGCCGCGCGGTCGCCCACGGGTGGGCACCTACAGGGGCACTACGAACACCACGGCGGTTCTTGGTGGAATGTTGAAACGGCCTTCGCTGGCATCGTAGCGCGCCTCCGCGGCAGCACGGCGGTCGGCGGCACCCGCAGCCGCATGCACCGGATGCAGCACCCAGTCGCGCTCCTCCTGCCCGTCGATGCGAAGTTCGTGCGACCGTACGTCAGCGTTGATGAAATACATCACCTCGCGGAAGCTGGCGCCCGGGTAGCCTTCGCCATCGACGTAGCCGACCAGAACGGTAGGCTCCTGCTGTGCACCGGTGTTCGGCAGGCTCAATCGCGCACGTACATCGTCGGCCGTGCGCAGGCGAAACAGCGAGGAGCTGGCGCGGATCCGCAGCAGGTCGAGAAAGGCGTCGCGGGTCCAGACGATCTGCGCAGGCTCGGGCTTGATCCCGCCGTAGGCCAGCAGCGGTCGCATCCACGGCCAGTTCGGTCCGTTGTCCCAGGCCGGCGGCAAGCCCGTTCCGAAGCGGTTGTCCCGGAGCGTCCAGTCGAGGCGGTTGAACCAGTCGCCGGAATCGTAGCTGTTGCGGTCCAGCGACTTGCTGCGCAGGATCTCGCCGCCGGCATGGAAGTAGGCGATGCCCTGGCTGAAGGCGACGATCGCCAGCCCCAGGACCTGCACCCGCGCGCGGTCCTCGCGCGAGGTGTCGTTCGGCAGACGCAGGGCGTTGATGTCGAACAGGGTCGGGTTGTCGTGATTCTCGACATAGTTCACCACCTCGCCGGGCTGGCTGACGTAGCCCGCCGGCTGACCGCCGGCGTAGTCGATATGCTCCAGGCGCACATCGCGGTCCAGATGGTCGCGCATCACGTAGTCACGCAGGGAACCGGCCAGGCCAACGCGCACCATGTCGGCGGTACGCTTGAGGTCCTCGCGACCGTGCGCGCCGTGGCCCAGGGCGTTCGGCGCGTAGTGCATGCCGTTCAGCCAGCCCTGCATCCGGACCAGGTCGGCGCCGCCGTCACAACAGCCGCCGCCGCGTACGGCATCGCGCGCACGGTCGCTGAAGGTGGCGATGCCGGTGTCGTTCAAGGACAGCTGCGAGGCCTGCACGAAGCGTGCGCCGTCCATCACCTCGCCGAAGTTCCAGCCCTCGCCGAGCAGTTCGACATGGCGCCCGGCGGCCTCGTTCACCGCCGCCTGAAGACGCAGCATCGCCTCGCGCGGCTGGTGGCCCATCAGGTCGAAGCGGAAGGAATCGATGCGATAGTCGCGCACCCAGACGACTGCCGATTCGATCATCAGCTTGGCCATCATCATGTTCTCGGTGGCAGTGTTGTCGCAGCAGGTGGAGGTTTCGATGCCGCCCTGCGCGTCGTAGCGCTGGTAGTAGCCCGGCACGATGCGATCGAGCACCGAGCGCTCGTACTGACCGGATGTGCTGGTGTGGTTGTAGACCACGTCCATGCCGATGCGCAGGCCAGCCGCATGCAGCGCCTGCACCATTTCTCGGAACTCCAGCACGCGCACCGCACCATCGCCGGGATCGGTGGCGTAGCTGCCCTCCGGCGCGGTGAAGTGGAAGGGATCATAGCCCCAGTTGAAGCAGTCGCTGTCCTTGACCGCGGCCACGGCCGCCTGCTGCGATTCGCTGTCCGGCGCCGCTGGCGGGATCGACGGCGTCACGCAGCCGCTCTCCGGGATGGTGGCGATGTCGAACACCGGCAGCATGTGCACGTCGGTGATCCCGGCCTCGGCCAGTGCGCGCAGGTGGCGCATGCCGTGCGAGTCGGGTTCGGCGAAGGCGAGGTACTTGCCGCGCCATGCTTCGCGCACGCTGGCATCGTTGATCGAGAAGTCGCGCACGTGCAGTTCGTAGATCGCCATGTCGGTGACGGCATCGAGCTGCTTGGGGCGAACGTCCCAGTCCTGCGGCTTCAGTTCCTCGCGATCGAGATCGCCGATCCAGGTGCGCCTGGAGTTGGTGGTGAGGCTGAGCGAGTAGGGGTCGGTGACGCGGTTGCGCACCAGGCCGGTGCCTGGCACGTAGACGTCGACCAGCCAGGCGGCGTAGCGCCCGTGCAGGTCGCCGCGCTCGCTGCTCATCCAGACACCGCTGCGGTCGTCGTACTTGGCAGGCAGCAGCGCGCTGGCCGCCGCGAGCCCATCCGGATACAGGCACAGGGCCACGTGGGTCGCGGTCGGCGCCCAGACCTTGAACAGGGTCCGCGCCGGGACGACATGCGCGCCGAGATCGTCGACGTCGCCCGCCGCTGCGTAAAGCTCATCGAGGGCACCGGCCAGCTGGACGCGGGTGGCGTCAAGCACCCTGCCCTGCGCATCCTCCTGCACCAGCAGCAGCTGACCCCGGTGCAGCTCGCGCATCGGTGCGGCTGCGGGCACGGCGAGGGTGACGCCGGCGCCGATCCAGGCGAAGCGTGCGGCCGTGACATCGGGGAGGTCGCCGCTGAAGCCAGACAGATCGAGCGTACCTTGCGAACCAGACACGACACCGCCCGACTGCGCAATGATTCCGCCCTGGGCGGCATGATGCAGACGGAAGCGACCGTTACCCGACTTGCCTGGCCAACTCAGCGTACGGCCATCCAGCCAGAAGGCGCGGGCATCGTAGTCGCGGCTGTCGGCATGCAGGATCCTGAAATGGCCCTCCATGTCGCAATCCCGCAGCGAAGCAGCCGCTGCAGGATTCAAGATGCAGAACATGCCGAGGAGGCACCAGACAGCACCCTGGCGGAGGGTCCTCAGCCCCGACCCGTCCGCTCCGATGTGAGTCAAGCCTGAATCCCCTCCTGCATTCCAAGCGGAGTCAGGTCGCATCGCTTTCACACTCATGCCCGCGCCCCGATCGCAGCTGTACCCGGCCTTGCCAGCGCCCGATCTACCAGCCAGATCACTGCCAGCGATGAAGCCAGGGTGATGAACATCAGGTGGATGTAGTGCAGCGGCGACCACACGAAGGTGAAGCCTGCATACATCAACACGCCGAAGCCGAGTCCCGCCTTGATCGCGGCCCCCCGAACACCCGCCATCAGCACCGCGGCCAGGAATGCGGCAAGAACCGGCATCGAGTACAGCCCGTTGAGGCGCTGCAGCAGGTCGATGATGCTGCGTGCGTGCTGGAACATCGGCACCATGGCCACCGCAGTGCAGGCCGCCACCACCGCCACCATCTGACCCACGCGTCGCACATTGGCATGAGGGTTGAAGTACTTCAGGTGGATATCGCAGGTGTACAGCGCGGACGCCGAGTTGAGGCAGGAATTGAAGCTCGACAGCACCGCTCCGGCAATCACCGCGGCAAAGGCACCCGACAGCCACGGCGGCAGCACGTCGCCCACCAGACGCCCGTAGGCGACATCGCCGATGCCGCCATAAAGCTTGTAGGCGACGATGCCGGGCAGCACCACGATGAAGGGAATCACCAGCTTGAAGCCGACCGCCACATAGATGCCCTTCTGCGCCTCGCGCACCGACTTCGCCGCCAGCGTGCGCTGCACGATCACCATGTTGGTGCCCCAGTAGAAGATGTGAATGAACAGCATGCCGGTGAGCAGGGTGTGCCAGGGGATGTCGGAGTCGGAATCGCCCCACAGCGTGAGGCGCTCGGTCGGCACGCCGGACAGATCCCAGCCGATGGCGTTCAGGGCGAACACCGTCACCAGCGTGCCGATCACCAGCAGGCCGATGCCGTTGAAGGTGTCGGAGATTGCGATCGCACGCAGCCCTCCGAAGGCGGCGTAGGCGAGGCCGGCCGCGGCGAACAGGGCGGCGATCACCACGATCGGAAGCTGCAGATCGAACATCGCCTTCATGAACACCGAACCGGTATAGAGCACCACCGGCAGCAGGATGAAGAAGTAGCCGAGCAGGAACAGCAAGGACACCGCGGTGCGCACGCCAGCGTCACCGGAGCGGCGTTCCAGCAGTTCCGTGGTGGTGGTGCAGTTGTGCTTGTAGTAGAGCGGCACCAGCACCCAGGCGAGCACCAGCAGGCCGGCGGCAGCGCCGAACTCCCACCATGCCACCAGGAATTGCTGCGCGCCGTTCATGCCGACGATCTGCTCGGCGCTGATGTTGGTCAGCAGCAGAGAGCCGGCAATGAACGGCCACGACAGCTTGCCGCCGGCCAGGAAGTACTCGCGCGCCGCGTCCGGCGAACGCTCGGCGCGAAGACAGCGCCAATACGTGGTCACCGCGACCAGCAGGGTCAAGCCGAGAAAGATCCCCATCTGCACGCCATAGGCGCTCATCACTGCCCCCCACAGGCATTCATTCGGGATGCAACCTAACCCTGAAAAACCTCCATGGATCGCGCATTTGCCATGAATACGTATGCAGGTGGGACAAGCATCGGGGCGGCAGTGGCTAAGCTGTCGAGGCAGGCTTCACCTGCCGGGGAAGAGAGTTTCGATGAGTGAGTCACCATGGTGGCGCGGAGGCGTCATCTACCAGATCTATCCGCGCAGCTTCCTCGACACCGACGGCGACGGGGTCGGTGACCTGCCGGGCATTCTCGAGCGCCTCGATTATGTGGCGGGCCTCGGCGTGGACGCGGTGTGGATTGCGCCGTTCTTCCGCTCGCCGATGGCCGATTTCGGCTACGACATTGCCGACTATCGGGATGTCGATCCCTTGTTCGGCACCCTCGATGACTTCGACCGGTTGCTGGAACGCGCCCACGCGCTCAGCCTCAAGGTGATGATCGACCAGGTGCTGAGCCACACATCGGTCGAACATGCATGGTTTCGGGAAAGCCGCAGCAGCCGTGACAACCCCAGGGCCGACTGGTACGTCTGGGCGGATGCGAAGGATGACGGCAGCCCGCCCAACAACTGGCTGTCGATCTTCGGCGGCGTGGCCTGGAAGTGGGAACCGCGGCGCGGCCAGTACTACCTGCACAATTTTCTTTCCAGCCAGCCCGATCTCAATTTCCACAATCCGGAGGTCCGCGCGGCAGCGCTCGACAACGTGAAGTTCTGGCTGGATCGCGGCGTCGATGGCCTGCGCCTGGACGCCATCAACTTCTGTTTCCACGACCGCAGCCTGCGCGACAATCCGCCGAAGCCGAAGGCGCTGCGCGTCGGTCGCGGCTTCCGTGCCGACAACCCGTATGCATTCCAGTACCACTACTTCAACAACACCCAGCCGGAAAACGTGGCGCTGCTTGAAGAACTGCGCGCGCTGATGGACGGCTACCCCGGCACGGCGGCGCTCGGCGAAATCTCGTCGGAAGATTCGCTGGAGACCATGGCCGAATACACCGCGCCCGGCAGGCTGCACATGGGCTACAGCTTCGAACTGCTCAGCGACGACTGCTCCGCGGCGTATATCCGCCAGACGGTGCAGCGGCTCGAAAATGCGCTTGGTCGCGGCTGGCCGTGCTGGGCCATTTCCAACCACGACGTCGAGCGCGTGCTGAGCCGCTGGGGTGGTTCAAACCCGTCGCCGCAGCTTGCCAACCAGTTGACCGCCATGCTCTGCTCGCTGCGCGGCTCGGTGTGCGTGTACCAGGGTGAAGAATTGGGGCTGACGGAGGCCGAACTGCCCTTCGAAGCGCTGCGCGATCCGTACGGCATCGCCTTCTGGCCGAACTTCGCCGGTCGCGACGGCTGCCGCACGCCGCTGCCATGGAATGATGGTCCGCAGGCCGGCTTCACCAACGGCGTGCCGTGGCTGCCGGTACCGGCCGAACACCGCATGCGCTCGGTGGCGCGTCAGCAGGAAGACCCGGATTCCACGCTCAACGCATTCCGACGCTTCATGCGCTGGCGCCGTGAACAGCCCGCGCTGCGCTGGGGTGACATCCACTTCCTCGACACGCCGGAGCCGGTTCTGGCCTTTGAGCGCGCCCGCAACGGCGAGCGCCTGCTGGCCGCATTCAACCTCTCCGGCGAGCCGGTCGACATTGCGCTTGCCGGAGTCGCTGCAGTCGCGCCGCTCGACGGACATGGCCTGACCCAGGGCGCAATCGAGAATGGCCGACTCAGGCTGCCGGCACACGGTGTACTGTTTGCCCGATGACCCCCATCGGCACAAATGGACTGTCCGCCCTGCAGCCGCCCGAAGCCCGCATTCCTACGTGACCCAGCCCGCCTCTCTCCTCGTCCTTTTCGGTGCGACCGGCGACCTCGCCCAGCGCATGCTGCTGCCCTCGCTGTATGGCCTGCATCGGGAAGGCCTGCTGCACGGTCGCTTCCGCATACTCGGAAGCGCACGCAGCGAACTCGACAGCGACGGCTTTCGCCGGCAGGTCGCCGAAGCCATCGAGCGCCACGTGCCGGACGGCGATCGAGATGCCGAATCGCTGCGCAGCATGCTGCAGCGCATCGACTTTCACTCCGCCCAGGTCGACGATGCGACCGCCATGGCCAGGCTCGCCGAACACATCGGCGAGCTGCGCGACGGCGACGTGCTCTGTCACCTCTCCACCGCGCCGCGCTTCTACGGCCCCATCTGCGACGCACTGTCCAACGCCAGGCTGGCGGACCCGGGCGTGCGGGTGCTGCTCGAGAAGCCGATAGGCAGGGATCTGGCCAGCTCGATCGCCATCAACGATGCGGTGGCGCACGTCTTTGCCGAGGAGCGCGTGTTCCGGGTCGATCACTACCTCGGCAAGGAAGGCGTGCAGAATCTGCTCGCACTGCGCTTCGGCAATGCCCTGTTCGAGCCGCTGTGGAACGCCCGGCACATCGAGCAGGTGCAGATCACGGTCGCCGAAACGGTCGGCGTTGAAGGACGCGGTGACTACTACGACGAGTCCGGCGCGATGCGCGACATGCTGCAGAACCATCTGCTGCAGCTGCTCAGCCTGGCCGCCATGGAGCCGCCCTCGCAGTTCGATCCCAGCGCGGTGCGCAACGAGAAGATCAAGGTGCTGCGCTCGCTGCGCCCGATCGGCCGTGCCGAGGTGGCCGGACACAGCGTGCCGGGCCAGTACACCGCCGGCGCCGTCGACGGCAAGGCCGTGTCGGGCTATGTCGACGAGCTGGGTCGGGCCAGTCGCACCGAGACCTTCGTCGCCCTGCGTGCGCATATCGACAATTGGCGCTGGTCGGGCGTGCCCTTCTATCTGCGCACCGGCAAGCGGATGCCGCGTCGCTGCACCGAGATCTACCTGCAGTTCCGCGCCGTGCCGCATTCGATCTTTGCCAACACCGGGGCCAACGTCGAACCCAATGCGCTGGTGATCCGCCTGCAGCCCGACGAGCGCATCGAGCTGATGCTGATGAGCAAGACCCCGGGACTTGATCGCAACGGCCTGCGCCTGTCGCAGGTGGCGCTTGATCTCGACCTGCACGAGGAGTTTTCCCATCACCGTCGGCGGCTGGCCTACGAGCGTCTGTACCTGGATGCCATCGAGGGCAACGGCACATTGTTCGTGCGCCGCGACGAGGTGGAGTGTGCCTGGCAGTGGGTGGATGCGATTTTCGATGGCTGGCGGCATGCCGGCGCTGCGCCCAAGGCCTACCCGGCCGGCACCTGGGGGCCGACCGCCTCGGTTTCGCTGACCGAGCG
>CAZGKE010000123.1:0-10495 GCA_964526035.1 uncultured Gammaproteobacteria bacterium
CACAAAGAAAAAGCCCCGGACATTGCTGCCCGGGGCTTCTTGGCGACCTGGGTGCTGACCCTTACTGGGGCTGCACGTCGTCTGCCTGCATTCCCTTCTGACCTTGCACGGCCTTGAAGGTCACGCGCTGGCCCTCGGCCAGGGTCTTGAAACCCGTGCCGACGATTGAACGGAAGTGCACGAACAGGTCGGGACCGCTCTCGGGAGTAATGAAACCGAAGCCCTTGGCTTCGTTGAACCACTTGACGGTACCGGTCTGACGGTCGGACATGATGCTTTGACTCCTTGAAACTGATTGATGTTGAAACGCCGGACGCCATGTGGAGTGCCGGCTGTAGTACTGAGGTTGCAAGGAGAAAGCGAGGTGAAGATGGAGCGGATCTTTGGATCTACCGCATCGGGTCACGGTTCACTGTGACCTTGGCAAACACACAGCATCGCCATCATACGCCGGGAATTGGAAAAGTGCGAACATTCCCTGATGCCCGTTCAGCAGCCGGACAATTTGCCGCAAAGGCTGGCCATCATTGGCGGGGGGCCGGCAGGACTGATGGCAGCCGAAGTCGCCCGCGCGGCAGGATTCACGGTCGACCTCTACGACCGCATGGGATCGCCGGGTCGGAAGATCCTGATTGCCGGCAAGGGCGGCCTCAATCTGACGCACAGCGAGCCGCTGGCCCGCTTCACCACCCGCTATGCCGGCCGCGCCGGCAAGGTGTCGCGATGGCTCGATCGCTTTCCGCCCGGGGCCCTGCGCGTCTGGTGCCAGGATCTCGGCGTGGACACCATGACCGGCAGTTCGGGACGTGTCTTCCCGACGGATCTGAAGGCGGCGCCTCTGCTGCGCGGCTGGGTGCGGCGACTGCGCGGCCAGGGCGTGCGCCTGCACATGAACCATCGCTGGCAGGGATGGAGCGCAGACAATGCGCTGTGCTTCGACTCGCCGGACGGTCCGCTCGAAGTGCTTGCCGATGCCGTCGTTTTGGCGCTCGGCGGCGGCAGTTGGGCGAAGCTCGGCTCGGATGGCCGTTGGGTACCCACTCTGCGCGCCCATGGTGTGGATGTGCGCGAACTACTGCCAAGCAATGTCGGATTCGAGAGCGCCTGGTCGCCGTGGCTGGTCGAACACCACGCTGGCCGCCCGGTCAAGCCGGTGGAGCTGATCTGGATGGGACCAGACGGCGTGGAGCGGCAGCGCCAGGGCGAGTTCATCATCACCCGCCACGGGATCGAAGGCAGTCTCGTGTACGCCGCCTCGGCCGATCTGCGCGACGCCATCGCCGTGAACGGAGGCACGACAGTGTACCTGGACCTGGCGCCGGGTCGTGACATTGATGCGCTGTACAAGTCCTTGGCAGCGCCCCGCGGCAGCCGCAGCTTCAGCGAATGGCTGCGTCGTCGCGCCGGCATCGTCGGAACCCGGGCCGCCCTGCTGCGCGAGCTGGCCGCCGACTGCGCCAAGCTGGACGCCGGCGCACTGGCGGCGCATATCAAGCGTCTGCCCCTCAGGCTGTTGCGGCCCCGCCCCCTCGATGAAGCGATCAGCAGCGCCGGCGGAGTGGCATTCGACGAACTTGATGACGCGCTGATGCTGGTTCGCCGGCCCGGCGTGTTCTGCGCGGGTGAGATGCTGGACTGGGAAGCGCCTACCGGCGGCTACCTCTTGAACGCCTGCATGGCCAGCGGAATCGTTGCCGCCGAGGGCGCCATCGCCTGGCTCAAGGCCGCACGTGATAGTCGCCCTGCACCACCCACTTGTATGTCGTGAGTTCGACCAGACCCATCGGCCCGCGCGCCTGGACGCGCTGCGTCGATACCGCCACCTCGGCGCCCAGCCCGAACTGCGCGCCGTCGGTGAAGCGGGTACTGGCGTTGGCGTAGACGGCGGCAGAGTCGACTTCTGCGAGAAAGCGGGCCACGGCACCCGCGTCGTCACTGAGTATGCCGTCGGAATGACCGGTGCCGTGACGGCCGATATGGGCAATCGCCTCGTCCATGTCGTCGACCACCTTCAAACCCAGTATCAGCGAGAGCCACTCGGTGTCGAAGTCTTCGCTGATCGCAGGGTGCACACCGGCCATTCCCTCGACGAGTGCCAGGGCGCGAGGCTCGGCGCGAAAGCTCACACCCTCACCGCCGAGGCGCTTTACCACCCGCGGCAGCACGGATGCGGCAATCTGCTCGTGAACCAGCAGCGTGTCGAGTGCGTTGCACACGGTGGGGCGTTGCACCTTGGCGTTCTCGATCAGCGGCAGCGCGCGCTCGAGATCGACGGCCGGATCGACGTACAGGTGACAGATGCCGATGCCGCCTGTCACGACCGGAATGCGGCTCTTCTCCAGGCAAAGCTTCTGCAGTGCCTGGCCGCCACGCGGGATGATCAGGTCGACGCTGCCTGCGCAGTCCAGCAGTTCCAGTACCGACGCGCGGTCCTGGCGGTCGATGAACTGCACCACGTCGACGGGTAACGATGACGATCGCAGCGCCTGGTGCACGCAGGCGACCAATGTCCGGTTGCTGTTCAAGGTCTCGCGACCGCCGCGCAGCAGCACCGCGTTGCCGGATTTGAGGGCCAGCCCGGCGACGTCGATGGTGACGTTGGGCCGCGCCTCGTAGATCACCCCCAGCACCCCCAGCGGCACCCGCTGGCGCGCAATGTGCAGGCCGTTTTCGAGGGTTCGCTGGCCATACCGCTCCGCCAGCGGATCGGGCAAGTCGGCGACGCCGCGCAGGTCAGCGACGACACCGGCCAGACGTGTGTCATCAAGGCGCAGGCGATCAATCAGGGCTGCGTCAAGCCCGTCCGCCCTGCCCGCCTCCACATCGATCTGGTTGGCATCGAGGATGAGTGACTGGCTCGCTTCGATGCGCTCGGCCAGTATCAGCAGCAGGTCGCGACGTAGATCCGTCGAACTGCGCGCAAGGGTCGGCCAGGCATCGCGCGCGGCGCGCGCCTGGACCGCCACCGGGTTGTTGCCAACGTCCTTCACAGCAGCACCAGATTGTTGCGGTGGATGGCTTCGTCGCCGTAGTGATAGCCGAGCAGCGCTTCGATGGCAGCCGAACGCTGGCCGCACAGACGGCGCAGGTCGCCCGCATCGTAGTTGACCAGACCGCGACCGATTTCAACGCCGCCGGGATCGACCACGCGCACCGGATCGCCGCGATGGAAGCGCGCCTGGACGCCGCGCAAACCGACCGTCAGCAGGCTGCGGCCCGAATGCAGAGCCTTGGCAGCACCGGCGTCGACCACCAGCGCCGCCTCAAGCTGCCCCAGCGACAGCAGGTAACGCTTTCGCGCCTGCACACGGCCACCCTCGGCATGGAAGCGCGTGCCGATGCGCTCGCCGCCGACGATCCGGCGCACCAGCCCGGGTTCGGCGCCGTTGCAGATCACCACCGTGCAGCCGGCTCGCCGGGCAAGCTCGGCAGCCTTCAGCTTGGTCGCCATGCCGCCGGTGCCAAGCGATCCGGAAACACCGGCCACCGCGTTTCGTAGACGATCGGGAATGGCGCCCGACTCCACCTCCTCGATCAGCCGCGCATCGGCATGCTGTGCCGGATCGCGGTCGAAAATGCCCTCGCGGTCAGTGAGCATCACCAGCAGATCGGCCTCGACCAGGCCGGCAACGCGCGCCGACAGCGTGTCGTTGTCGCCGAGACGGATTTCCTCGGTGGCCACGGTATCGTTCTCGTTGACCACCGGCACGATACCGCGCTCGATCAGTCCCAGCAGCGTATTGCGCGCATTGAGATAGCCGCGACGCCGCTCGAGGTCGGCGCGGGTCAGCAGGATCTGCGCGGCGAAAGCGCCGCGCTCGGCGAACAGCTGCTGCCACATGGCCATCAGTCCGGGCTGACCGACCGCCGCGAGCTGCTGTTTTTCCGTAACGCTGGCGGCGTTGCCGGACAGCCCCAGCATGGCCCGTCCGCAGGCCACTGCGCCGGAACTGACCAGGGTCACCGCGTGGCCGTCGCCGCGCAGCCCCATCACCTCGTCGGCCAGTGCTGCCAGCCGCGCGCGGTCGGGCGCCGCACCGCCGGCGGTCACGGTCGAGGAACCGAGTTTGATGACCAGTCGCGTCATGCGCTCCAGTGGACACCATGCTGCGATGCGACACAAGACTTCCGAGAGTGCCCCACCCTCTTCCACCCTGCCCCGCGGTGTGGAATGCTGCAATGCCGCAGCCACCCCGGATCGCCCGTGGAAGACCTGAAGTCCCTGCGCGCCGACCTTGACCAGGTCGACGCCGAACTGGTCGCCAAGGCCGCCGAGCGGCAGCGTATCGTCGCCGCGATCGGCCGCTTCAAGCAGAGCCAGGGCCGCCAGCTTCGCGACTACGCGCGCGAACGCGAAGTATTGGAGCGCGCCGCCGCCAATGCCTTGCAGCACGGTATCGCTCCGCAGCTGGCGCAATCCCTGCTGATGCAGCTGATCGAAGCCTCGCTGACCAGTCAGGAGCAGGATCGCCTCAGTGCCGACGCCGGTGGCGCGGGCCGACGTGCTCTGCTGATCGGCGGCGGCGGCCGCATGGGTCGCTGGTTCGCCCGCTTCCTGCAGGCCCAGGACTGGAACGTCAGCGTCTGCGACCCCGCGGGCAGCCCCGAGGGCTTTCCGCTTGTCGAGGACTGGAGGTCCTGCGTGAGCGACGTCGAACTGGTGGTGGTTGCCGCGCCGCTGCGCGCCAGCGCCAGCATCCTTCTGCAACTTGCCGCAGTGAAACCCGCCGGGGTGGTCCTGGAGATCGGCTCGATCAAAGCGCCGCTGGCCGCGTCACTGCGCGCGCTGTCGAGCGCCGGCGTTGCGGTGGCCTCGCTGCATCCCCTGTTCGGCCCCTCGTCCAACCTGCTGGCGGGTCGTCACGTGGTATTCGTCGACCTCGGCAGCGAGCCGGCCAACGCGCTGGCCCGGGAGCTGTTCCAGGCCACCATGGCGGCGGTCGTGGAAATGCCGTTGGACACGCACGATCGCCTGATGGCCTATGTGCTCGGTCTGTCGCACGCGCTGAACATCGCCTTCTTCTCGGCGTTGGCCGACAGCCATCAGGAAGCGGTGCAGCTGTACGCCATTTCCAGCACCACTTTCGACCGCCAGCTCGCCATCGCCGGGGATGTCGCGGCCGAGAATCCCGATCTGTACTTCGAAATCCAGCGCCTGAATCCGCACGGCAGCGAGGCCCGTGCGGCGCTTCGCAAGGCGCTGAACCGCCTGTGCGATGCTGTCGACGCCGGCAACGACGATGCCTTCCGCGCCATGATGCAGGAAGGCGATCGCTGGCTCGCCCAACTACGTTCGGAAAGGAGCGAACGATGAGCGCGCTGACCTTCCTGCAGCTCGATGTGTTCCCTGCCAGTCTCGGCGGCGGCAACCCTCTGGGCGTGGTGCACGGCGCCACATCCTGGTCCACGGAGACCATGCAGCGTTTCGCGGCCTGGACCAACCTGGTGGAAACCACGTTCCTCCTGCCGGCGCGCATGGAGGACACCAACTACCGGCTGCGCATCTTTACGCCCAAACGCGAAATTCCCTTTGCCGGACATCCAAGCATCGGTACCGCGCACGCCGCATTGGAACTCGGGCTGGTCAACGAGCGCCACGGCCTGGCGCAGGACTGCGACGCCGGCGTACTGCCATTGCGGATCGAAGGCAGCGGCGTCGAAAGACGCATCTTCATCCAGGCGCCGCGGGCGAAGGTGATCAAGCGCGGGCTGGACGCGGAACCGGGGTTGACCGCGCTGCTGCGTGGACTTCCGATGGGTGCGCTGCCGCCGGCTTTCGTCGAAGGCGGGCGACGCTGGTGGGTGGCCGAAATCGCCGACGAGAAAGCACTGCGCGGCTGGCACCCCGACCACCTGGCCATTGCTGCGCTGGCGCACGCCACCGACAGTCTTGGGCTGACCCTGTTCGCGCGCAGCCACAGCGGCGATTTCGATCTGGTAGTGCGCGCGTTCCCGGCCGGTGTCGGTATTGCCGAGGACCCGGCGTCCGGTGCCGCCAATGGCCTTGTCGCAGCCTATCTCGCTGAGTACGGAAGCGCCGATGAACGCTGCTTCCGCGTCAGCCAGGGCCGCGAAATCGGGCACGATGCGGCCATCCATCTGGCCATCGCCGAGGATGACAATGTCTGGGTCGGCGGCCGCGTCCAGACCATCGTTCGCGGCGATCTCCACTGGAAGTAGAAAGCCGGCCGCACGGCGCTGCCACGCCTGCCCGACCTGTGCCATCCTTTCCACGCATGCCCACGCCAACCCTTCGCCGCTGCTCCATCGCGCTGGCCGCCTGTGCCGCGTTTCTTGGCGTGCTGGCGCTGATTGCCGTCGCCTGTTTCCATTACCCGCATCTGCTTACCAGCCAGATGGCGCGCGACATCTACACCGAGGACCTCGCGCGGAACCTGCTCCGCGGCGGCCTGGTCGCCGCATTCGCCACGGGCCTGCTGTCCCTGCTGATCGGGGGCGCGCGTCGACTGGCGCTGGCCGGCATCGTCGCCGCATCACTGGCCGTGGCGGCGGGCGGGAGTGAAGTCCGTTTCGAGGAAATCGAGCAGACGCCCTGGTCGCTGGCTCTGGATTGGTTCGTGCTGTCGCTGCTGTTCTCGGCCATTCTTTTCGTGCCGCTGGAGCGCGCCTTTCGCCGTCGCGACCAGGCCGTGCTGCGTCCAGAGTGGCGCACCGATCTCGCCTACTTTTTCGTCAGCCATGCCGGAGTGCAGTTCATCCTCATCGCGGTGACCAGCTGGGCAGCATCGCTGGCCGGGGTCGCCATCTGGCCTGCCCTGCAGGCGCAGATTCTCGGTCTGCCGCTGTGGCTGCAGTTTCCGTTGGCCGTGCTGGTGGCCGACCTGGTGCAGGTACTGGTGCACCGCGCCTTCCACGGCGTGCCGCTGCTGTGGCGCTTCCATGCCGTTCATCATTCAGTGCAGCACATGGACTGGCTGGCCGGCTCGCGCCTGCACCTGCTCGACATCCTCGCAACCCGTGCCCTGGTGCTGGCGCCGCTGCTGGCGCTGGGATTTTCCGGCGAGGCCCTGAACGCCTACGTGATCCTGGCCGGACTGCAGGCGGTGCTGGCCCACGCCAACATCAATCTGCGCGCCGGTTTGCTGGAGTACATGTTGGTGCTGCCACGCTACCATCACTGGCACCACGCCCGCGATCCTGCCTACAGCCACGCCAACTTTGCCATTCATCTGCCGCTGATCGACATGCTGTTCGGCAGTTTCCGCCTGCCGCGCAAGGATTGGCCAGTGGAGTACGGGCTGCTGCAGCCGCAATCGGTGCCCGAGGGCATCGTGGCCCAACACCTCGGCGCGTTCTGGCCGCGGCGCAACGAATGAGTCCTGCAGTCCCGGGAGCCCCACCCATGCACAAGGTCAACATCGCCGAATGCTTTTCCCGCATCGACGAGCACTGGAGTCCGCGCGTTGCCGGAGAGCTGAACGGCCAGCATGTCAGGCTGGCGAAGCTCAAGGGCGAATTCGTGTGGCATCGCCATGAACATGAAGACGAGATGTTCCTGGTGATCAGCGGCACCCTGTTGATGCGGCTTCGCGATCGCGACATCGAGATCAACGAGGGCGAATTCCTGATCGTGCCGCGCGGCGTCGAGCACCTGCCTGTCGCTGAGCGGGAAGTGCAGGTACTGCTGTTCGAACCTGCCGCCACGCTGAACACCGGCAACCTGCGCAACGCGCGGACTGTCGAACACCTCGGGACCGTGTAGCGAATGCGTCTGCGCCCGGCCACCCTCGCCGACCTGCATCTGCTGCGTCGCTGGGACGAGGAGCCTCACGTCATCAATGCCGACCCCAACGACGATTGGGATTGGGAAATCGAACTCACCAGGAGTCCCGACTGGCGCGAACAGCTCATCGCGGAAGTCGATGGCAAGCGCATCGGCTTCGTGCAGATCATCGATCCGGCACGCGAGGAAACCCACTACTGGGGCGACGTGGGTGATCACCTGCGCGCCATCGACATCTGGATCGGTGATGCCGCGTACCTGGGCAAGGGCTTCGGGACCCGCATCATGCACCTCGCGCTTGCGCGCTGTTTTGCCGACCCGAACGTGATGGCGGTCCTGATCGATCCGTTGGCCAGCAACAGTCGCGCACTGCGCTTCTATGAGCGCCTTGGCTTCCGTTTTCTTGAGCAGCGGCAATTCGGCAGTGACGACTGTTTCGTGATGCAGCTTGCACGCATGGACTACCGCCCAGCCGATCCTTAACCTGCATAGGCACTGCCGGACCGGGCGAGCAGCCGCTCAGCCCTCGAAGCCGTCCGCAAACACCAGGCGCAGATGGTCCTCCAGCGGATAGACCTCCACCGAGCCCCGATCGCACTGCACACCGCCGGATTCGGGACGGTCGCGACCGCGCTGGTCACGCGCGGCGCAGAAGCCGTTGACCGCACTGTCGATGGCCGGACTGCCGGGCCTCGGCAGCTGCGTCGGCGTTGGACCGCCATTGTCGGCCAGCGCATCGAGCAGCGGATCGACGCCCTGCAGATCGGAATCGCCGAACAGGAAGCAGGTGAAATCCGAAGACAGATTGCCCAGGTCATCGGGAAGGTCGGCGTTGCAGTTGGAGGGCGCCTCGGTCCATGTCGTGTTGTCGGCAAGGATGTTGTTGGCGACCGTGGTGAAGGCGCCTCCAGTTCGAGAGATACCGCCACCGATGTCGGCAATGTTGCCGGTGAACGTGCTGTGCGAAACGGCCACCAGGCCACCGCTGACGGCCAGCCCGCCCCCGAATCCAGAACCCAGGTCATTCTGCGCAAAGTTGTTGGTGAAGGTGACGTTCTCGATACCCAGTTCTGCACCGGCCGTCACGTAGACGGCACCACCCTGTTCGGCGAAATTGAGCAGGAAAGTGGTGCCGGTGATCTCGTGTCCGGGACCCTCGACGCTCACGCCACCGCCGAACACCGCCGTGTTGCCACGGACGATGGAATCGATCAGCCGCAACGGTCCGAACGCTGAAATGGCACCGCCCGCGGTTTCCGATGTGGAATCCTCGATGATGCATCGACGCACCGTCAGCGAGGCGTTGGAGATCACCAGAATCGAGCCCCCCGACTCCTGGCGGCCGTTGCGCAGGGTGAGATCGCGGATCTCGTACTGGCTTCCCGCCACGCCGCCGAGGCGAAAGTGCCGCTGGTCCTCGTTGGCGTTGATCACCAGCTGGTCGGCGCCCGGCCCTTCGACGACCAGCGATTCGGCGAGGATCGGCAAGGCGCTGGCCAGGGTGATGGTCCCGCTGACCTGGAACACGATGGTATCCGGTCCGGCCGTGGCATTGGCCGACTCGATGGCCGCGCGCAGACTTCCGGCGCCCGAATCGGCGGTGGTGGTCACGACGAAGGTCGCTGCCTGCGCCGCACTGCCACAGGCGGCAAACAGCAGGATGGTGAAACACGTAAGTGCATGTGCAAGGCGAATCGGCATCTCGGGTGCTCCCTGGAGGAATACCCTCCCCTGCTGCCAGAAGCGTGCCAACACAGGATGCGACCCGGAGTCCGCACCACTCCTGGCGTTGACCGCAACCGCAGAGTCTCCAAGTCCCGCGGGTGGGCCAGCGGAATCCCGCGCCCGGGAATCGGAAGGCAACGCCCGCGTCAATCCTGCGACGGGAAGCGCGTGCCACAAAAAAGGCGCCGGATTCCTCCGGCGCCTCAATGTTGAATCATGCGCTCCGCTCAGGCGGCCGACACATCCTCGGCCTGCGGACCCTTCTGGCCGTCGACCACCTTGAAGGTGACCTTCTGGCCCTCTGCCAGGGTGCGGAAACCCGAGCCGGTGATGGCACGGAAATGGACGAACACGTCTGGGCCGCTCTCACGGGTGATGAACCCGAAGCCCTTGCTCTCGTTGAACCACTTGACGGTGCCGGTCTCGCGATCGGACATGGTGCAGCACTCCACAGGTTTGACTCGACATGCGCCAGGCCTGCGCCGCGGCGCGGTTTACTGGTGTGCATGGAGACGCGCTGGAACGATGGAGCGGATCGGAGATCGGCGCAGCATCAAGCCACAAGGTACGTGTGACCGTGCAACAACAGCGGCCCGAGTGTAGATCAAGATTTCCGGAAAAGCGATGACGCCGGGTACCCCGTCCCGATCAATCGCGACGCGACAGCCCAAGGAACACCAGCCAGGCGAGCAGGAGCCCGACGGCGGTGGCGACCAGGTCCCAGGGATCGAAACGGGCCTTGGGGAGCCAGATCTGGGTGACTTCCCAGGCAGCGAGACCGAGACCGCTGACGACCAGTCCGACATGCATGCCGCGGCGTTCGAGCGCCGGATCGTCGGCAGCATCCGGCCGGGTTTCCAGCCACCACGACAGCCACACGAAGGTGATTGCGAACGCGGCACTGAAGTTCGGCCAGACCATCAGCAGCCAGCCGCTGGAATCACCCTTCAGCGTGCCGGCTACCCGCAGCGACTGCCCGATGCTGAGCGCAGCCAGACCAACGATGGCGAGAATGCCCCAGCGGGT
>CAZGKE010000124.1:0-10215 GCA_964526035.1 uncultured Gammaproteobacteria bacterium
CTGCATGAAACCCAGGTCAGGTCCCTCGATCGAGAGGATCGGTCCGTTCATGTGCACCAGGTTCGGGAAGATGTCGTCACGGTCCGCGTTGGCAAGGCCATACCAGCGTGCCAGCGTCGCTGCGTACTGGTCCACCGAGAGCGTCGGAATGATCTGGCCCCAGCCGGCGTTGTCGGGGTTGTTGTTGATGGCGAGATTCGGCATGCGCCCGTAGATGCGCCGACCGATCACCGCGTCGCCGAACACCAGATGGTGGCCACCCCAGCCGTGGTCGGTGCCGTCGCCATTGTTGGTGAGCGTGCGACCGAACTCGGAGCCGGTGAAGGTGGTGACGCTGCTCCCCAGGCCCATCGCGTCAAGCACCTGGTAGAAGGCCAGGACCGACTGCGAAAGATCCCACAGCAGCGGTCCGTGATCGTCTAGTTGGTAGTCGTGGGTGTCAAAGCCACCGAAGCCGGCAAAGAACAGCTGCCGGGTCATCTGCAGGTCGTTTCGTGCCCGCATCATGCGCGCGATCATCAGCAGCTGGCTGGCCAGCCGCGGCAGCGGCACCAGATTGTCCGGATTCCAGGCCAGACCGAAGGCGTCCCAGAACGGCCGGAACATGATGTCGTTCTCGGGATACAGGGTCAGCGCCGCTGATACCTCGGCGGAAGTCGCGATCGCACGCCGCGTCTTGTCGGCAAACGCGCGCACGAAGGGATGCTGGTGCTGCATGTCGAGCAGCCCGTTGAAGGTGAGACAGCGACGCCGGTTCCAGTGCCCGCTGGGTCCGCAGTTGGGCAGGTCAGTGCGGATGGCGTCAATCTCTTCCACGCCATCGGCCGACATGAAGTAAGGCGCCACTTCCTCGCCTGCCTGAAACACGTTGTCGCCGCTCAGCGACACGTTCATCGACAGCACCTGATTGATGTTGCTGGCCGAGAAGATGTCGGCCAGCCGTCCGCCCCAGCCGGTGCGATTACTGGCATCCGCACGCGGCGTCTGCCAGAGCACGGTCTGGTCGGAGTGCGAGAACAGCTGCGCAGGCAGCAGGGTGCCGGGCTGGTCGTACAGGGCCTTGTTGACTGGACGCACCAACGGACCCACGTTGGCGATTACCGCAGCACGCCCGTCGTGGAACAGCTGCTGTACGCCCGGCATTGAGGGATGCAGACCGAACAGGCCACCATTGAGCGGGCCGGCATCAGCATTCAGCGGCAGCAGATCGCCCTGCGGAACTGACAGGTTGGTGCGCGTCGCCTGGTACTCGGCGTAGCCACTGTCGCGCGGCACGATCATGTTGAAGCAGTCGTTGCCGCCGTACATGTACAGGCAGACCAGGGCACGGTAGTCACCGCCAAGCAGGGTGCGCCCGCCGCCGCCCGCGGCGGCCTGGGCCAGACTGAGCTTGCCGAACATGCTGCCGAAAGCGGCGCTGCCCGCCAGCGTGCACAGCGAGCGGCGGAGGAAATCGCGTCGATGCATTCTGCTCATGTCACTTCTCCACCACGTATTCGGGCGACGTCAGGATCAGCCACAGCGCGTCCTGCACGCGCACGCGCTGCCACGACGATCCCGTGTTGTTCTGTCGGATGTCGGCGACATGATCGACCAGCAGGTCGAACATGTCTGGCGACATCTGACGCGCCATGAACAGCAGGCTCAGGCGCTCGATCAAGCGCTCCGGATGCTCCGCCAGCAAGAGTTCGCGGTTCAGATTGATCTGCAGGGGATCCCAATCACCAAGTCCCGGGTTGCCCCACCACGCCCAATGGATGCGTCCCGCCAGGAAGTTGGTCAGCCGCGTGATATAGGTATCGGTGGTGATCTGGAACTCGGGAGAGAACAGCCCGAGCTGCGCCACTTCGCCGGGGAGCTTGTAATCGGGGAGGAAGAAGTTGAACACCGAGGGCGAGCGCTGCACGGCCTGTGCGCCATACCACTCCGGCCAGCCCTCTCGGATGCGCCCGTCGATGCTGCGTGCGTCGAGCGCGCGCCACAGCTGCGTCTGACGCAGCAGTGGCTCGCGCAGCTTGCCGGCATGATCCCCGGCCAGCGACGGATTGCGCGCCTCCGGGTCCATCAGGATGGCGCGTGCCACGGCAGCGAGATCTCCGCGCACGCCCTGCCCGTTGTCGTCGAACGCGGCCGCGACGCGCGCCACGTAGGCAGGCGACGGGTTGCTCGAGGTCAGCCTCTGTATCAGCAGCCGCCCGATGAAGGGTCCGACATTGGGGTGATGAAAGAGGTTGTCGAGCGCAACGCCAAGGTTGCCGCGCGCCGTGCCGCCGGCCTGAAGTACGCCGCCCGGCAGGGCAACGCCGGGATAGTCCAGCAGCTGCTTGACGCTCGCGCTGGCGTGATAGATGTCGCCGTGCGCAGTGCCCTCGCCCCAGGGCAGAAGCGGAGTGCGCCAGCCCGCGTGCAGTCGCCAGTCCTGTCCGGAAGGGCCGGAACCGCACCACACCCAGTCCCACCAGTTGAAGCTGGAATGCGATTCCGGATGCGAGGGCGGGGTGCAGGTGGAGTAGTTCCAGCCGGTGAAGACGTGGGCGAAGCCGCTGATGGTCTGCTGGTTGTAGCTCGGTACGGGCTGCACGCCCGGGGTGCCCGGATCACCATCGATCGGCGTTCCGTCCGGGTTGAGCTGGACAAGACCCACCGAAAACAGCTGCATGATCTCGCGCGCGTAGTTCTCGTCGGGACGGATGTTCAGCGCGTCGTCCGGCTTGCGGTTCTTGAACATCGACAGGTAGTGGCCCATCGAGGGATGCAGGGTCACGTCTTCCAGAAGGTCGCGATAGTTGCCGAAGGCATGCTCCCCGAGCATGTCGTAGAAGTGCGCCATCGTGGTCGGGTTCCCTTCCAGGGATCCGTTCTGGTCGGAGATCACCAGGATCTGCGAGAGCGCGAAGGCCATGCGCTGGCGCAGCTGGTCGTCACCGTTCAAGACGTTCTGCCACCAGATTTCCTGGCGCTTGTCCTGCCAGACGCCCTCGACGCCTTCGATCAACAGCTGATCGAGAAACGGGAGCTGACGCGACAGGGGCTCGGACAGCTGCTCGGCGAACCAGGCGTTGTAGCCGATGCGCGACAAGCGCTCGATTTCCTCGAGCTTCGGACCGAAGGTCGCCTGGGTCAGGAAGCGGGCCGCTTCGGTTCGGCTGAACGGACCTTCGGCTGGGTGATCGAATCCGCTTTCGAAAATGTGCTTTGATGCCCAAGCCGGGGCGAAGACGAATAAAGAAAGAAGTATCAGAATGTTACGTGACATTCCTATCCCCGTTGTGAGCATGACGCTCTCCCCGACCCGACGTTTTATCACACTTTGACACAATTAGTCGGGTTTGCAAGCCTGGCGTCACTGGACGGCGCGATTCGCCCGACGGACGCGCCGAACCGCGCTGCTCAGCTTTCGAATGTGCCGCGAAAAATGCCCCGTTCCAGCACCAGCAATTCGGTCAATCCCTGCTGGTCGCGGCACAAGCCTTCCGGCTCACCGCACTCTTCGATGAGGAAGGCACGCAGGACCGCGGTTGGACTTTGCCCACCGTTCCAGTCGAACTGAAGCAGCGACTGCGACTTGGCGATGCCGTCAGTGTGTGAGATGGCCCACTCTCCGCAGTTCGACGACCCCGGCATGTACTGCCATCTGCCGTTCCCCGGAAGTTCGAAGTGCCCTGCCCCTGCGCTGGGACTCGACTTGGCCCAGAGCAGCATCCCGCGAACCTGCAGGTCGGGATCGGCATGACGCAGACGGATTCGCAGCGGCTCGCCGCTGAAGTAGACGGGGCGCGCCGTCTCGAGGTACCAGCCGTCCGGCGGTGGTGTCGCGAGTGTCTTGCTCATCTCCACCAGTGGCAGGCTGTGCACCTCGCAGATCGGGGATCCGGCGGAGTTGGCGTGGGCCGTCGAGCTTGTGACGCCAAACGCCAGCAGCAGGACAGCCATCGCTGACCGTCCACCTGAAATGGGGGCAATATGCCGGCGCGCAGCCCGCTGATCGATCCATGGGGAGTCCATGTGTGCCATTTGCCGGAACTCGTGCAGACTTGTCAATCGCTGGCCGCCCATTCACCGGATGGAAGCAGGGGTCGGCGGACTCTGCGCTGCAGATGGTCGGGCCGCTCGGGGCGGAATCGGCGCCGCCGGCGGCTGCGTGACCGGTGCCTCGCGCAGGCGCCGCTCAAGTTCGGCGATCGCTCTCACCAGCTGTGCGTCCTCGCCGCGCCAGCTCGCGTGCGGCGGGTTCTCGATCTCGATGTCCGGCTCCACGCCGACGCCCTCGATCATCCAGCGGCCCTCGGCATCGAATTGACCCCATTCGGCGACGCGCATCATCCCGCGGTCGGCGAGGCGGTTGTTGTCGCTGAGCCAGACGCCCGCGCCCGCCGTACGCGCACCGATCAGCGGTGCCAGCTCAAGCGCCTTGACGCCTGCAGCAAAGGTTTCGCCATCGGAGTAGGTCAAGGGATCGACGAGCACCACCAGATGGCCGCGGAAGGTCTGCTGCATGTTCCAGAACGGCGGCTGGTGCGGCGCCTGCCAGAAGCTCCAGGCGCGGCGCAGCAGCTTCTCGATCACCCAGCTGTCGATATTGCCGCCGCGATTGCGGCGCACGTCGACGATCAGGCCCTGGCGGTCGATGTTGGCGTAGAACTCGCGGGCGAAATCGGCGATGTCGTTCGGTCCCATGGCGCGCAGGTGCAGGTAGCCGATGCGCCCGGCCGAAGCGCGCTCCACTTCAGCGCGACGCCCCTGCACCCAGTCGCTGTAGCGCAGCGTCCCGGCACGCGCTGCATCCACCGCCGTGGTCACCACGCTGCCGGCATCGCGGCCGCGGCGGTAGTCCAGACGGACCTGCTGCCCCGCCTGGTGCGACAGCAGCATGGCGATGTCGTCGACCTCGTCCACGCGTCGGCCATTGACCGAGACGATGATGTCGCCTTCGCGCAGATCGACACCGGGGGCCGCCAGCGGCGCACGCCTGTCGGGCAGTTCCGGATCGCCCTGATGAATGTGGACGATCCGCGCACCCTCGTCGACCTGCTCGAACTCGCCGCCGAGGAACGCCGGTTCGGCGCGTTCGGCATCTTCCCGGTAATCACCCCCACGCACCTGCGAGTGCAGCACGCCGAGTTCGGCCGCCATCTGGCCAAGCAGGTCGTCGAGTTCCGCACGGTCGCCAATGCGGGGCAACAGCGGCTCGTAGCGATCTCGGATCGCCCGCCAGTCCTGACCACGCATGTCGGCGTCGAACAGGTGGTCGCGATGCATCCGCCAGGCGTCGAAGAACATCTGTCGCCATTCCTGCGCCGGACGCACCGCAAGGCGCCAGTCATCCAGTCGAACCTGTGCCTCCTCCGGCTTGTCCGGTGCCTTGGCACCCGCGGGCACGATATGGACGGTGCCCTCATCGCCACTCTTGCGGTACATCAGCTTGCTGCGGTCGGCAGACAGTTCGAACTGCGCCGCGCCCTCGACGAAGGTTTCAAGTTTCGCCTTGTCGGTATCGAAGGCCACGGTCTTGAGCGTGGCCTTGCTGCCGCGCGCCGCTTCCTGGTCGAGCATGTACAGACGATCCTTCGCCACAGCCAGCGCGCGGAAGTTGCCGGCAGTGACAGGCACCTCGAACAGCCGATCGGCAAGCCCGTCCAACTCGATGGCGGGCAGCACGTCACCGTCTCCAGGTGGCTTGTCGGGCGTCAACTCGTCGCGCGGCAGCAGCGGGAAACGGTTGCCGGGCTGCAGGGCCAGCGCGTAGATCCGTGTGCGCCGATCGAACATCGGACCGAAGTTGCGGTCGCCCCAGGGCGCGGCCGGCGTAGGCTCGAAGTTCCGGTTGGACAGAAAATACAGCCAGCGGCCGTCCGCGCTGAAGGCCGGAGCGAAGCTCTCGTAGCGGTCGCTGGTAAGCACCACTGCTCGCTCCTCGGCCAGCGAGTAGAGGACGATCTGCGGACGGCGCAGCGCGCTGGCCGGACGCGACACCGCGAGGTAGCGACTGTCGGCCGACCAGGCGATGTCGCTGTAGCCATCGCCCCCGGAGTCATCAATCGCGCGGTTGCGGCGGTTGCCGGTATCGAGCAGCCACAGCGCGCCGCGACGGTCATCGTGTGCCAGGTAGCGACCGTCTGGAGACACCACCAGGCGCAGACGCTGGGTTTCACCATCGCGGGTCAGCTGCTCGCCGGGCGCGGAGCCGTCGGCGGGGAATCGCCAGATCTCCTGCTCGCCCGCCTGATCGACGATGGCATAGACGCTGCGACCGTCCGGACTCGCCACTGCTGCGCGCGCGCGGCTCGCAGGAGGCACCGCGATTTCGACACGTCGCAGCGCCCCGGTGCCGGCCAGCGCCACCTGGCCGCGCGCGGTGAGTACCGCGCGCTCGCCGCCGGGCGCCAGCTTCAGCGACTCGATGAACTTCAGCGGTTCGCGCAGCCAGCGCTCGCGCGCGCCGGCACGATCCGTGGCCAGATGCAAGGAAAGCAGTCGGTCCTCGCCGGATTCTATGCTGAAGCGACGAATGTCCGCACCGCTCTGGTACACGATGAAACCGTCGCCCATGCTGGCACTGCGGACTTCGAAGTCCAGGTGGTCGGTGAGCTGCTGCCCCTGGCGGCCATCGCCATCGAACCGCCACAGATTGGCCGTGCCGGTCGCGTCGCTGATCGCGTACAGCTGACCGCGCCACCACATGGGCGAGGTGATGTTGCCTTCATGCGCGCCAGCCATGCGCTCTGCCTCGCTCGCGCCGTCGGGCGCGAAACGCCAGAGCTGGGCCATTGCACCGCCGCGATAATGGCGCGCATTGTCGCTGGTCAGCGTCAGTCCGAAACGGACGAAGTAGATATTGCCGGCATCGTCGAACGTCGCCTGGTGCGCGTCCAGCAGCGGCAGCTCGCGGCGTCGGAGATTCTCGGGATCGACTGCGCGCAGCACCCAGTGCGAGCCGCTGCGGGTGGCCGCGGCGTAGAGCAGTTCGCCGTCCGGGGTCCAACCCTGTACCCGCACCGGTCCACCGTCGAAGCTGACCCGCCGCGGCGTGCCACCGGACAGCGGCATCACGTAGGCTTCGACGGAACCATCGTAGCTGGCGGTGAAACCCAGCCAGCGGCCGTCCGCGGAAATCGCCGGCTGCGTCTCCTGCGCCGGATGCGTGGTCAGGCGCCGCGCCACGCCTCCGTCGGCTGCAGCCAGCCACAGGTCTCCCTCGGCGGAGAACACCAGGCTGTCGCCGCGAATCGCGGGATCGCGGTAGTAGCCGGGCACGGCGGCACCCAGGGATGTCGCCAGAAGAAGCATCAGGAATGCGGAACTGCGGAACTGAGGCATGACGGGATCTCTGTTGGGGTACTTGTGAAACCGGGGACTGTCGGTGCGGCGGTTCACTCCGCCTTCTCACCCACTTCCCGGTCGAGCAGGTCGCGCGCCTGCTGGAACTGCGCGAGCGCCGCCGGCGGGCTGTCGGCAATGCACACCATGCCCAGCTTGCCGAACTCCGACAGCGCGCCGATGAGGTTGAACACCAGACCACGCTGTCTGGTTTCGTCGAAATGCATGCGCCGCTCGACGAGGATGTCGATCAGGTCCTGCGGCACCAGGCTTCGGTACGCGGCGTTCACCAGGTTGTCGGTGGCGTAGTAGCAGCGCGGCTGGCCCATCGGAGTCAGGAAGCGCGCGTTCTCTTCATCGTACTGCCCGTCGGTGAGGTACTGCAGCATCTGGTACGGCAGCGTGGTGCCGCCCTTTCTGAGGTTGATCTCGATGGCGAAGTGGCGCCAGCTTGTCTTCTCCAGCACGCTGACGAAGTCGATGGAGAAGCGACCGATGACGCCCTTGTCGCGCAGCACCTCACCGACGCGGCGCGCCATGTCATGCAGCTCGCAGGCATAGGCCGGATCGGCGGGAAATGTGCTGCCCTGGAACACCTGTCCCGAGCGCCCTCCCATCACCTGTTCATGGGTGGAGATCATCTCGACCTCGCCCAGCGGATTGATGCGCAGCTGCACCGACGGCGTACGCTTTGGATGTCCCTCGATCCAGGCTTCGACGACGCCACCATGGCGCTGGTAAAGCGCCGCGAAGGCCTCGACCGACATGCCCTCGGCTTCCGGCGTGATCAGGTCGGGCAGCGCCGCGCGAAGGGCGGCGGCGCCTGGCGCTGAATCGAAGCGCGACAGGTCGACGATGGCATTGCCGTCGCCGGAGAATCCCTGGTCGAGCTTGAGCACGGCGCGACTCAGCTTCGGCTGGTTCGCGAGAAGAGCGTGCAGCGCTTCGGCGGCCTGGTCCAGATCGGCGAGATCTCCGGCCCCTTCGGGATACGGCACATCGGCCGCTTGGAACGCCTTGCGGCTTCCGGATTTGCCACCCCAGTAGATCAGAGCGGGATCGCAGGCGTACATCGGTATACCCAGCGCCACCGACAGGCTGACCTCCTCGACCGTGGCATTGAACACCGAAAGATGCGCGGTGACCGGATCCTGGATGGCGGCACGCACCCGCGCCAGAAGTCGCGGCCGGTCCAGCAGCTTGCGCGCCAGCGGTACCGGCGAAGCATCATGCGCGGAAAGCAGGGTGAGGCGGCTGCGCGCATGCCCGGCAGGCACGCCGGACAGCAGGCTGAGGTAGTAGTCGATGATGACCGGGGCCACCGGTTCGCTGGTCAGGAACACCACCCGCGTATTGGGCAGGCGCAACAGCATGAGCATGCTCAGCATGCGCTCCTCGTAGTGGCGCACGCCGGTCACCTTGGCCAGCACCTCGGGGTCGAGACTCAGGCCCGGCGCCACGACCACGGTTCGCGGCGCAGACCGATCGCGGAATACCTCCCGGAACAGGGTCGGCAGCCGCTGCTGAAGTTCGAGGAACAGCACACGCTCTTCTTCGCTCCCGCGCACCGGGAGCGCCTTCGTTTCCTGCATGACCACCCCGAACGCCGACCACAGTTGTCCCGATCATAGCCAAGCCGGGACCGCAGAGGTGTCTGCTAGAGTGCACCGACAGCAAAAGGAGACTGCACCATGCGTGTTCTGATTCTACTGTTGCTCCCCCTGTCGCTTGCCGCGCAGCCCGATGCGCTGATCGGCGAATGGTCGATGGACGCCGAATCCTGCCGTGAGGCGCGGCTCACCTATACCGCCGCGGGAGTGCATGAAGCACTGATGCTTGAAGAAGGGACGTGGAAGATCAAGGCCAGCGGTCGCTACACGCGTGACGGCAGTCGCATTACGGTCGACATCGGTGGCAACCGCAAGGACGAGCTGATCGTGGTGAGTGTCGACGACAGCACCCTGGTCATGCGCAATGCCGATGAGGCCCGCATGCAGGCCCTGGGCCTCGACTCGGTCACCTTGACGCGCTGCCCGCCGCGCTAGCGCGGCGCGCTTCCAGGGCGCGATAGATGCTCGCGTTGAACCTGGCACCGGTCAGCCCGGTGTGCTCTTCAGCGACGCGCGGCTCATCGTCGACACCCAGCTCCTTTGCAAGCGCCGCACCGCTGAGGCCACGCAACCCCCGGGACCACGCCATCGACGGAACGTCGAGCACGAAGTAGTGGTAGAGCTCGCGCCAGGAGCCGTCAACCTGGCGAAACAGGTGATCGAGAAAGGCGGCATCGAACTGGCTGTTGAAGGCGACGAACAGTACCGGGCGCCTGCCTGCGACGCGTTGATGGAAACTGCGCAGCTCATCCACCGCGCCCTGTGCATCGACCGCGCCGAGCTCCCGCCAGCGGTCTGCGTCGAAGGCGTTGACCCGTCGCGCAGCATCGCTCAGGCGCTCCGGGTGAGTCGGTTGGATGCGCAGATGCAGCGCTTCGAGCTCGCCGCCGTCGAGTTCGGCCATGACCACGCCGATGTCGATCATCTCGTGCCAGCCAGGCACCAGGCCGGTAGTTTCCACGTCGATGAAGGCCAACAGCCAGGCCTCCGGATCTTCGGCTGGTGACGTAGCGACGACCGGTGCCGTTTCCGTGCTGGTGACGAAGGGCGGCACTGCCGCCAGTGGCGCGACCCAGGACAGGCACAGCAGCGGCAAAGCACGCAATCCGAAAGAATGCATCGAACCATCCCGATTGGAGTTGGCCCGCATTTCTCACAACCGTCCGTAGCGAGGGCGTCGAGACGCTGTTGTGGCGCGCGCAGCGGACTGAGGACGGGCGAAGGCGTAGTAGACACTACGTCGAGCCCGGCTGAGGGAGCAGCGCGCGCCACAACGGATGGATCGGCG
>CAZGKE010000125.1:0-10129 GCA_964526035.1 uncultured Gammaproteobacteria bacterium
CTGGCCATCAGCCTCCCGCGCCGGTGCCGTTCGTGCGTCATGAAGAAGACCATCCGGCGATGCGTTACAACGGCGAGTCCTACCGCCGCATGCCGCAAAGCTGGGCCTTGCAGAGCAGCGTCCAGAACAGCGCCAGCTACAACTTGAGCAGCAGCACGGCGGGAGACGTGTGGAGCCTGGACTTCGAGGGCCGCTGGCTGAACATCGGTTTTCGCAGTTCGGTCACCAGCGGCACCGTTGAAGTCTTCGTGGATGGCGCCTCAAGAGGTCTCTTCGACACCTCCGGCGGTGTCAACAGCGTCAGGAACGTCACCTTCGGTGATCTGGCCCCTGGTGCGCATTCGGTGGACGTGGTCGTGGTCAGCGGCACGGTGACGCCCGACTACATGGACGTCTGGGACGGACAGGCCGTCAACGATGGCTGGTACGACGCCAGGTTGGAGAGCGAGGCGAGCGGCCTGCTGCACTTCTCACGCAAGCAGTGGTGGCGGAAGACCAGCGATGTCTATGCGCGCGATGGCGAGTATCTGAACCCGTTTGCCAGCTCCAACAACAACATATGGTTCAACTTCACCGGCACCGATCTGACCGTACTCGGCTACCAGCGTGAGGGCAGCAGCCTGCAGGTGGTCATCGATGGCGTCGACCAGGGCGTGTTTGACATGTCGCCGCCAGCTCCGTTCCGCAACCAGCCCTTCGCGCTGCATTTCCCGGGTCTGGGCGAAGGCGCGCATGCGGTCCAGGTGTTCGTGCCCGCCCTGGCTGGCCTGACCTCGCGGATCGACGCATTCGAAGTCAATCCCGACGCCCTGGTCAGCTACATGCCCGAAGTGAAGTGGTACGACACCGCGCCATCTGCGGTGGGCAGCGACCCTGACTACTTCAATGTCGGCCTGATGAGCAGCATTGCCATCGGAGATCTGAACAGCAACGGCGTGATTGAACTGGTGGCCCCGTCAACCAACGGCACGCTCTATGTCTACCGTGGCGACGGCCAGGATGCCGGCGGCGGATCGCCGCTGATCTGGTCGACGGACGCGGTGGGCGTCGCCGCCGAGCCTGCGCTTGCCGACCTGACCGGCGACGGCAATGCCGAGATCGTCATCAGCGGCTCCAACGGCACGTTTGCCTTCGCCCATGACGGCACCGCGTTGTGGCACAACCCCGACGTGAAGGCTTTCACCACGGATGCCGGTGGGGCTACCGGCTGGGGCGGACCCGCCCTGGCCAACCTCGACCAGAGCCCGGAGCCGGAGATCGTCATTGCCGCATCCGAAGACGCGCTCCATGTGCTCGACCACGACGGCAATACCCTGTGGAGCGAACCCATCGGCCGCTGGCCGACGGTGCCGGTTCTGGCCGACATCACCGGCGACGGCATGCTCGACATCGTGGTCGCGCAGGGTTGGACCCTGAGGGTGTACGACTACACCAACGGTGGCCAGCAGGTCTGGCAATACACCCAGCCCGACCAGGCCAGCGGGACCGGCGCCTTCGGCGCACCGGCCGTGGCCGATCTCACGGGCGATGGACAACCGGAAATCATCATCAACTGGGGGCCGGTCGTCGAAGTGATCCGCGCGGACGGCACGTTGCTGTGGAGCTACGTCCCTGGTCAGGCCAGCCTTTTCCGCCCCAGTGCCGTCACCATCGCTGATGTCACCGGCGACGGGCAGATGAACATCGTCACCGCCTCGGCCATCAGCTCCGGCTTCGTGGTGCTGAGTCACCTGCTGATGGTGGTGGACGCTCAAGGCAATCTGGTCTGGAGCCAGAACGTCGGCGACACCACCAGTTCGGCGTCCGGCGTGGCGGCGCAGGACCTGACCGGCGACGGCGCCTGGGAAATCATCTGGAACGGTTCGCAGGACGGCCTGCTGATCCTTCGCGGCAGCGACGGCAAGCGGTTGTTCAACGAGCCTTACGTCGGCTCCGACACGGTAATGGAGTATCCGACCCTGGGCGACGTGGACGGCGATGGTGTTGCCGACATCGTGCTGGGCGGTCGCGAAGGCATCTTCGTGATCAGCCATGTCGGTCGCTGGGCCGACTCCCGGCCGCTGTGGAACCAGCACAACTATCACGTCACCAACATCAACAACGACTGGAGCGTGCCGTTCATCGAAGAGGACAGCTGGGCGCTTCACAACACCTACCGCACCCAGACCCCGGATCGGGATCCGGGCTGCGCCAGCGAGGACGGCAATCTCATCCCGCCACGTTTCGGCGAACTGTCGCCGCTGTCAGGTTCGGTCCTGCCCGCAGGCGTGCCGCTGGTGATCGGCGGTCGGGTGATTCCTGTCAATGCCGCGCAGCCGGTGCTGGAGGTCTTGCTCGATGACCGGAACGCCGTACTGGACGCTTCGGGATCGTTCTTTGCGGTGGTCGAACTTGAATCGGGTCCCAATCAGCTCAGCGTGACGGCTCGAGATCGCTGCGGATCGGCGGAAATCACCGTGGAGCTGTCGGGCGGCGGCAGTGCGCTGGACCCATGGTCCAGCCTGGGCGACGCCTCGGTTCTGCTGGAAGCGCGCTTCACCGGTACGACCCACGATCTCGCCAATGAGCGACTTCTGGTCGATCTTCAGGCCCTCAACGGCGGAGACGCCTTGCCGGGGCCGGTATTGATGGCGATCGGTGGCGACGCCGATGCGGCGCTCGGCCTGCTCAACGCCGATGGCTTCACCCCTCAGGGCGAGCCCTATGTGGTGGTGGTACCCGAAGGCGAGCAGCTGGCCAGCGGCGCGCTGTCTGTCGTGCGCGCATTGGCGCTTGCCAATCCGCAGCGTGCGTCGATCGATTTCACACCGCGCTGGTTCGCTCCGGTCAATCAGTCGCCGTACTTCACCAGCATTCCGAATACGCGCGCCACGCCGGGTCAGCCCTGGACCTACGCGATCACCACGGCCGACGGCAATGGCGACCCGATCAGCCTCGCGCTGCTCGCGGCGCCGCCGGGCATGGATCTGCAGGCTGATGCGTTGACGTGGACGCCTGCGCAGACCGGAAACTTCGAAGTCATGCTGCAGGCTTCGGACGGTCGCGGCGGAACGGCGCGGCAGGGCTTCACGCTGCGCGTCGAGGACGGGAGCTTCAACAGTCCGCCGGTGTTCACCTCCACGCCGCCGGTACAGGTTCCGATCGGGGCGATCTACATCTATGACGCCGTGGCGGTGGATCTCGACGGTGATGCGCTGAGCTTTGGCCTGCAGGCTGCGCCAGCCGGCGCACAGGTCGACCCGCTCTCCGGACAGGTGAGCTGGACGCAGGCCCAGCCGGGCCAGCACAGTCTGGTGCTGGTGGTCGATGACGGTCGCGGCGGCCAGGCCAGCCAGGCATGGACCCTGTATGTCGGCGAGCCCGCCGGGGCACCGTCGGGGCCTGCATTCAGCAGCGTGCCGCTGACCTTTGCCGCAGTCGGCGTCCAGTATCGCTATGTGTACTCGCTGACCTATTCCCAGACCGATGCACCGGTGGTCAGTCTGCTGCAGGCACCGGCGGCGATGCAGCTCGATGCTTCTGCCGGTGTGATCAGCTGGGTGCCAGGCGGCGCCGACCTGGGCCCACACGTGGTGGAGCTGCGCGCGATCGATTCCAGCGGGCTCGAAGCCACCCAGCGCTTCGATTTGCAGGTGCTTGCCAACCTGCCGAACCAGCCGCCCTACATCGTCAGCACGCCGGTGCCGAGCGCGCGCATGGGCGTGCCGTACTCATACGCCGCCGAAGCCGTGGACCCGGAGTTCGAAGCTCTGGTCTGGTCGCTGCCGGTGTCGCCCGCAGGCATGACCGTCGATCCGGTCAGCGGCGTCATCGACTGGGTGCCGAACGCTTCGCATCCGGCCGAGGTGCCGGTCACCCTGCAGGTCAGCGATCCGCATGGCGCGGTCGCCACCCAGGACTTCGTGATCCGCTTGCGCGCGGCCAACTCGGCGCCGGTGATCAGCGCCAATCCACCAACCTCGGTGCGGGTCGGCGAGTTCTACAGCACCCGCATCCTGGCCAGCGATGCCGACAGCGACCCGCTGCAGTTCCGCCTGCTCCAGGGCCCACCCGGCATGACCCTGCACGCCAGCATGGGCTGGCTGCACTGGGCCACCAGCGGATCGGCACCGGGCACGTACCCGATCGAGCTGGAGGTGACCGATGGCTGGGGTGGTCGCGCAGTGTTCGCCTTCAGTCTCGAATTGCTGGTCGACGATCAGGCGCCGGTCGCGTCCATCCGCATGCTGCGCGATCCGGCGTGTCGTGCCGAGCCGGTCAACGTCTGCGTCGAGGCCAGCGACAACGTCGGTGTGAGCTCGGTCGGTCTGGTGATCGATGGCCAGGCGCGTGCCCTCGATGCCGCACGCTGTCATCTGTGGACGCCGGCAGCGGCCGGCCTGTTCGCGGCCAGTGCAGAAGCAGTCGACCCCAGCGGACTTGTCGGAAGCGACATCGCCACTCTGACGGTGGCCGATTGCAACGACGAAGAGGCGCCGGTGGTCGCGCTGATCTCGCCGCTGCCTGATTCCGCGCACAACCTGCCGGTGCCGATCGTGGTCTCGATCGAGGACAACACGCCCGAGGTCCTGACCTGGACCGTGTCGCTGAGCCGCGAGGCCGGCGGTGACGCCGAGCTTCTCGCCAGCGGCAGCGGGCCGGTAACCGAGGCCGAAGTGGCGGTGTTCGATCCGACCGGGCTGGCTCCGGGCACCTACTACATCGACATCCTCGGCAACGACGGTGCGCAGACCGGCGGCATTCGCTTCCGCCTGAACTCGGGCGAGGGGTTCAAGCCGGGGCGGGTGAAGTTTGCCAGTGCCGATGTCACCCTGCCTGTGGCCGGCATTCCACTGGCGATCGGCCGGGTCTACGACAGCCTCGATGCCGGGCAACATGGCAGCAGCTCTGGCGATTTCGGACCGGGCTGGGGTCTGCTGTTGTCGGCCAGCGTCTCTGACTCGGCCGCTGATGCGCCGGCAGGTGCCAGCGGAATCGGAGGCTTGTTCGCCGCCGAGCCGTTCAGCTCGCTGACCCGGATCCATGTGATCAAGCCCAACGGCGAGCGTGTCGGCTTCACCTTCGATCCGCGGCTGAAGTCCTTCCCGGCCGTGTTTCAGTACGAAGTCCGATTCAGGCCTGATCCCGGCGTGACCGACAGACTGCGCGCCGTCGGTTGGCCCGATGTGGTCTGGTCCCTGGGCGCGGGTTTCGCGGACTTCATCATCCCCTACAACCCGTCGCGCTACGAACTTGAAACGATCGAGGGCGTGGTCTACCTGATCGACGAGGTCGACGGCCTGCTGGAGATTCGCGATGCGCTTGGCGGCGTTCTCAACGTAACGCCGGACGGCCTGCAAAGCAGTTGGGGGCCATCGGTGGACTACGTACGGGACGGAGCAGGCCGCATCATCGAAATCCTGCTGCCGGCAGAACCGGGAGAGCCTGCCGCTCGACTGCAGTATGGCTACGATGCCACCGGCAATCTGGTCAGCGCCACGGACCTGGCCGGCAACGTTTCGACCTTCGTCTACGGCGACCCGGACCACCCGCATCATCTCACCGAATTGCTCGATCCTCTGGGCAACCCGCTGGCCCGGCATGTATTCGATGCTGATGGGCGCCTGATTGCGCATTGCCCGGCCGACGGCAATATCACCACGCTGGAGGGATGCAGCCAGTTCAGTTTCGACGCCGATGGCGGCGTGCAGACGATATTCGACCCGCGCGGCTTCCGCAGCGACCTGTTCTACGATGCCCGCGGGCTGCTGACCGTCCGTCGCGACTGGCATGACGACGACAACTGGTTCGAGCAGCAGTGGCTGTACGACGATGACGGTCGCGTACTCGAGTATCTCGACGGCGACGGTGGCTTGACCCGAAGCGAGTTCGACGTCGATGGCAACGAGACCCTTCGTGTGCTGCCTGGCGGCGAAGCCTGGAGCTTCGAGTACGCTGCGTGCCGTGCCGAGTGGACCCGCCACTGCGACGGTCTCGGCAACTGCTACCGTCGCGAGTTCGACGACGACTGCCGTCTGATCGAGGTCGAAGATCCGTTGGGTGGTCTGACCCGTTACAGCTACGACAGTCGCGGCCTGCGCAATGGCGTCATCGATCCACTTGGGCAGACCTGGTCGTTCGAGCGTGACGGACGCGGACTGCTGAGCCGGGTCACGGTCCCGGGTGGCGGCGAGGTGAGCATCCAGTCCGACGCCCTGGGCAACGCCACACGCATCGAGAATCGCGATGGCAGCGTACGCGAGTTCGTCTACGACGAGGGTGGTCGACTGATCGAGGAACGCTGGCCCGGCGTCGGCACCGTCGCTTCCTGGGAATACAACGGCAATGGTCTGGAGACGCGCGCGGAAAGCGGCGACAGCCAGCTCGACTACACCTACTGGCCGACCGGACGCGTGCGCCGCGTCGAGCATTCGACTGCCGGCGCACCGCCCTGGTGGGTGGAATACGACTACGACGGCAGCGGCAACGTCGAGCAGGTGCGCGATTCGGCTGGCGGCGTCACCGATCATCACTACAACGGCGTCAACCAGCTGGTGTCGATCCGACAGCAGGGCGCGGGCGTGCTGCCGAAGCGGGTCGACTTCGATGTCAGCGCCACCGGGTTGCCGATCCAGATGCGTCGTTATGCCGACTTGGCCGCGACGCAGCCGGGACCGGTCACCGAGTACGGCTTCGGCTGTCTGAGCTGCCCGGGCTCCCTGCAGTTCATCGAACATCGCAATGCCGCTGGCGGCGTGATCCATCGGCTCGACTACAGCCGCAACGCGGCCTTCCAGATCGTCAGCATGGACGACGCTGACGGCGCACATGCCTACACGCTCGACGGCCGCGGCTGGCTGGTGGAATCCAGCCATCCACCGGCGCTGGGGCCCATCAGCGGCGTTGCGGACTGGGATGCAGCCGGCAACTGGCTGAGTCGACCGGGCCAAGCGGGGCCGGCGCAGCTGTCGTATGCACAGGGCCAGGGCGGGCATCGCCTGCTTGCGGCTGGAGACCATGTCTATGTCTACTCCGCGATGGGAGATCTCCTGACGCGTGTCCACGGACCGAGCGGCGAGACCCTGACCCTGGATCACGAGCGCTGGTCGCGGGTAAGCGGGGTGCGTCTTGCCGACGCCATGGGCCAGACCATCTCGGAAGCGAACTACGGCTTCGCCATGAATGGGTGGCGCATCTCGGCACTGCGCGACGGCGTGCAGCGTCACTACGTACACGACGGTCCCAATGCCACGGTCGGTCTGGATGACGCCGGCAACGCGGTCTGGCGGCGCCTGCATACGCGCAGCGTCGATCGTCCGCTGGCCGAGGAGCGCGACGGCCAGATCCGCTGGCTGCTGTCTGACCACGTCGGCAGCGTCCGCGATGTGGTCGATCACGACGGGCAGTTGCTGGCACGCTACAGCTACGACCCCTTCGGTCGCCAGGTGAGCGGACCTGCCCCCACCCTTGACGACTCCGTGCGCTTTACCGGGCGCGAGTTCGATCTGCCGGGCGGTCTCGGCTTCTACCGCGCGCGCGTCTACGACCCGGCGATCGGACGATTCGTCTCCGAGGACCCGCGCGCACCGTGGCATTACGCCTATGCCGAGAACAATCCTCTGGTGCTGGTCGACCCCAGCGGAGAATCCGCAGCCATCGAATACGCCATGATTGTCTGCACGGTCAGCGCGACCGTGTTCATGATCCGCCCCTGGGCCCAGTTCGTCGACTCAGCACTGACCCAGGCTGCCAATGGACTGCAGGGCCTGCCGGCCAGCGCCGGCGCCGCCATCGCACCACTGCAACCCAACTGGACCGACCCGGCCGGGGGATTCGTCCCCTGTGGAGCGGGGGGCGCTGCCGGCGCGGGGGGTGGCTGATGAACGCATTCAGGTCTGAAACGTCGAGGTGCAGGGCGATGCTGATCTTCCCTTACGCGAATGGATGCAGTGCTTTGCTGGGCTTGCTTCTGATATCGACCACGGCCGCGGGCCAACCGATCATCGACGTACCGCTGCCCAACGGCAACTTTGCCGCTGGCCTCGACGGCTGGCAGGTGCAGACCTCGCCCGCCGACGCTACACCGGCGGGCGAGGTGACGGTCGTCGCCGGTGCCGCCCAGCTCAGCAAGCGCGGCGCCTTCTATGTGGGGCTGCAGCAGAGCTTCGCGGCGCCGGAGGGCTTGCGGGCGCTGCGCTTCCGCATCGTCCAGGAACCGGTGTTCAGCTCGAGCGGCAGCTTCATACCCGAAGCCTTCGAGGCGCACGTGATGCGCGCGGGCGCGGGCAACGCCGCGTTCGCCTGGCGCGCTGGCGCCACGTCCAGCATCAATGCCGGGGCCGTACCCGCAGGCGCTCCGCCGTCGCTGGGCGCGGGCACCACGTACGTGAACGGCGAAGTGCGCATTCCCCTGGATGGCATCGCTGCGGGCACCTCGCTGACCTTCGTGGCGGCGTTCATCGGCGCCGGCGCCGACCAGTCGGGCAGCGTGCGCATCGACGACGTGCTGCTTGAAGTGCAGGGCGAGCCGCCGGCCGAGCCCTACTCGATCGGCAGCTGTACCGTCTTCTGGAACGGCTTCGAGGACGGCTTCCCGGCGCCGCCCGGACCGGCCTGCTACATCGGCCAGGTCAACGACACCGGCATCGGAGTCTGTGCCGATGGAACCACGGCGGGATACGGCATCGCCTGTCCGGTGGCGGACCTTCCCGGTCAGGACGCCGAGGCAGGACGCGATGCGCTGGCGGCTGCGGACCTGCTGGGCAAGCGCGGCAGTGGCCGCGCCGGCTTCGACTACACCAAGCTCGATGACGACGGACGTGCGCTGCCGGATGATGCCGAAGACTGGGCCTGCGTGGTCGACAACGTCACCGGACTGGTGTGGGAGCGCAAGCGCGACGATCCGGCGGACCTTCGTCATCACGGCCATACCTACAGCTGGTTCGAGCCCGATGTCGAGATCAACGGCGGACATCCGGGCACGCCCGACGGTGGCAGCTGCCAGGGCAGCGCCTGCGACACCCTGGCGTACGTGCAGGCGGTCAACGCCGAGGGCATGTGCGGCGCCAACATCTGGCGTCTGCCGACCCGCGGCGAGCTGATGACGCTGATCGACAATGGCAGCCTCGACCCGGCCATCGACAGCAGTCTGTTCCCGACCACCCCGGCCGCGGCCTTCTGGAGCGCCACGCCGCTTGCACGCGATGGCAGCGCCGCCTGGGTGGTGCTGTTCGGCGACGGCAGCGTGGCGGTCGAACCAGCCAGTGCCAGTCATCGCGTGCGGCTGGTCCGCACCCTGCCATGAGGAGCCTGACCATGCCGTCGAACTTCCCCATCCTCAGTCGCCGTCAGGCCGCATGCTGGCTCGCGTTGGTCGTGCTTGGCGCTGGCGGGAAGGCGCAGGCCGACAGCGCCTGCCTGGCGGGCAACGAGAATCCCGACGTGGTGTCCAGTACGCCGACCGCGCAGTTCGATCTTGCTTCGGCGCTGGCCATCGATGAGGGCATCGTCCTGCACCGGGCCACGCGGCTGGAGTGGATGCGCTGCGCGCTGGGACAGCAGTGGAACGGTGTCTCCTGCGTAGGCGAGGCGGGCCTGTTCAACTGGACGCAGGCGCTGCAGGCCGCGGCTGCCAGCGAGCACGGCGGCTTCGGCGACTGGCGGCTACCGAGCCGCAGTGAACTGGCGTCGATCGTCGAGGTGCGCTGCTTCTCACCGGCGATCAATGTCGCCGCGTTTCCGGAGACCCCGCCGCTGGCTTTCTTCAGCGCCTCGCCGCACGGCGAGCTGGTCGACCCCGGTACGGCCGGTAGCGTCTGGATGGTGGCATTCGACGACGGTGATGTGATTCCGGACCAGGCGAGCCAGACCTACCATGTGCGCCTGGTGCGCGGTGGTGGCTGGGACCCTTGAGGGTACATCCCAGCGGCAATCACATCAGGCCGATCGCTGCACGCTCGCGGCTGCACGGGAACTTCTCGTGGGTCCGACTTGCACTTCCGCAGTCCGCCAAGCGACTGGCCGTTGACTCGCCTCATGGGCGTCCATCAGGATGCGCGGCCTGGCCCGCATTTCTCACAACCCTCCTACTGCGGACGCCGATCCATCCGTTGTGGCGCGCGCTGCTCCCTCAGCCGGGCTCGACGTAGTG
>CAZGKE010000126.1:0-10123 GCA_964526035.1 uncultured Gammaproteobacteria bacterium
CTGCGCGGCGTGACCCTGTTCCACCCGGACCAGATTCCCGTGCGCCCGCCTGCAGGAACGGTGGTGGTGACCCGCCTGACAAGCCTTGGCGCACGTGATGAGCATCCCGATCCGCTCCTGTTTGCCGATCGGGCTCGTTCCAGCGGCCACATAGCGCTCGGCCACCCTGCCAATGATCTGCTTGTCGAGTTCTCCGCGCTGGCGTTTGCGGCGCCGGAAAGCGTCAGCTACCGATTCCGCCTCGAAGGTCTGGATGACGACTGGATCGAGACGCCCGGGCAGCGTCGCTTTGCGGCGTATACCAACCTGCCGTCCGGGGACTATCGGTTCCGCATGCACGCCATCGTCGCCGGCAAGGCCGGCCCGGAGGCGGCGCTCGACATCGCCATTGGCGGCTCGCCCTGGCAGCATCCGCTGGCCTATCTCGGCTACGCGCTGCTCGTCGCTGGCGTCTTGGCTGTCTTCGCCCTGCAGCTCTTCGGGCGCTGGCGCGAGCGTGAACGCGCCCGGCTGGCGCTGTCGGAAAGCGAGGAGCGGCTCAAGCTTGCCCTGTGGGGGACCGGCGATGAGCTTTGGGACATCGATCTTGCTCGCGACGAACTGCGGCGCGAGAACCCCCTGCCCCACATTGCCGCCTCAAGCGATTCACGCCTCACCAAGGCCTCCTCGCTTCGCAAGGTGCTGCATCCAGACGACGTGGCGCGCTTCGACAAGGCTTTCAGGCAACACTTGTCAGGTCAATCGGACAGCTTCGAGATCGCGTACAGGGTGCGCGATGTCAATGACCGGTGGTGCTGGCTGCGCTGTCGCGGTCGCGTGGTCGAACGCGATGCCGCCGGCAAGCCCCTGCGCATTGCCGGAACCATTGGCGACATCAACGCCCTGAAACGAAGCGAGCTGCAGCTTCAGGCTCTGAATCAGGCTCTGGAGCAGCGCGTCAGCGAACGGACCGCCGATCTCACCTATGCCAACCAGCGCCTGCAGCGCACGGTCGCCGACCTGCGCCTGGCGCAACGACATCTGGTGGAATCGGAGAAGATGGCCGCGCTTGGCGGGCTGGTGGCCGGCGTGGCCCACGAGATCAACACGCCCATCGGCATCGGGGTGACGGCGGCATCCCACCTTCAGGGGGAAATGCGACGACTAGGCAAGAAGTTTGAGTCAGGCGCGCTCAAGCCCGATGAAATCCAGGCCTTTTGCCTCATGTCCGAAGACACGGTCGACATGATCCTGCGCAATCTCCGTCGCGCCGACAAGCTGGTGCGCAGCTTCAAGCAGGTGGCGGTCGACCAGGGCAGCGAGGAGCGTCGCGAAATCGACCTGGCAACCTACCTCGACGAAGTCCTCACCTCGCTGAGACCGGCGGTCAAGCGCACCCGCATCGACATGCAGCTGGACTGTCCGACCGGGCTGCGGATGACCACGCTGCCGGGCGCGCTCTACCAGATCGTGGTGAACCTGGTGATGAACTCTCTCATCCACGCCTTCGAGCCCGACCAGGAGGGATCCATAGCGCTGGTTGCCGTACCGCAGGACAGCACGTTGGTGATCACCTACACCGACAATGGTCGCGGCATGGACGCGGAAGCGCAAAGGCGCATCTTCGATCCGTTCTTCACCACCCGCCGCGGCCAGGGTGGCTCCGGTTTGGGCATGCATATCGTCTACAACCTGGTGACCCAGGCACTGCACGGCACCATCGAGTGCAAGAGCGAACCCGGGCGTGGTATCTGCATCCACATCCGCATACCCATGGAGCAGCTCGCCCGCGATGACGGTCGCACGTAGTCGCCACGCACCGACGCATGCACGCGTCGTGAGGCCCGCGACCTACTCGTCCGGCAGTCGCATGCGCACCTGCTCCGCCACGTCCCAGTTGTCCATCAGCAGCTCGACCAGTCGCGGATCGAACTTGATCCCGCGCTGTTCGAGGATGTAATCGCGGATACGGTCGCTCGGCCACGCTTCCTTGTAACAGCGCCGACTGCCCAGTGCGTCATAGACATCGGCGAGCATGGTGATTCGACCCGACAGCGGAATGGCGTGATTGGCGAGACCGTTGGGATATCCCGATCCGTCCCAGTTCTCGTGGTGGGTCAGCGCGATCTCAGCCGCCAGCCTGAGCAGCGGACGCCTGGCATCTCGCAGCAGGTGGTGCCCGATCTCTGCGTGCCGGCGCATGATCTCCCTTTCCTCGGGGGTATGCGGACCCGGCTTGTTGAGGATGGCGTCGGGAATGCCGATCTTGCCGATGTCGTGCAGCGGCGCAGCAAACCGGTAGTGCTCGGCATCCTGCTCGCTCAGCCCCATGCCGGTGGCAAAGAACTCGGCCAGCTCGCCTACCCGTCGCACGTGGTTGGCAGTCTCCCGAGACCGGGATTCCGCAGCGCCGGCAAGCAGGCAGATGGTTTCCGCCTGCGCCTCTGAGATCTCCTGGTTTAGATGCAGATTCTCGAAGGCGATCGAGACGTTGGTACAGAACACTTCGACCAGTTGATAATCGAGCTCCGAAAGGTCCCAAACCTCGGCGACATACAGCAGGCTCTCGCTGAGATTGCTGTCGGTGAAATGCAGCACGTAGTGGTCGTCGCGAAACACATGCTGCTTGCGCTGGAATGCCTCGCGCAGCGAATCCACCACCGGCGTGGGCAGTCCCTCGTCGGCAAAACGATCCAGAAAGCGCTCGTAGGGACCGGTGGCCGCGGTCACCGGAAAGTGTTCGGGCATTCCGTCCTTGGGCCCCTGAACCTTGCAGAAGAGCGCGCCGCCGCGCATGTCCAGAAGCGCGGTCAACTGCGACAGCACCGCCGACGCGAACTCGTGGGTCTTCTGGTGCGAGAACACCTGTGCCGACGCCTGCACCACCCGCTCCAATCCGCGCTTGTTGGCCTCGATGATGCGAATGTCCCGCCACGCGCGCAGTGCGGCGAACATCGTCGTTGACAGCTTCTGCGCCGTGAGTTCGGTCTTTTCCTTGTAGTCGTTGATGTCGTAGCCCGCAATCACCTCATGTTCGGGCGCCTGCCCCGGCTGACCGGTGCGCAACACGATGCGCACATCGCGGTTGCCGCGCACCTGACGGATTTCGCGCACCAGATCGAGGCCCGCTTGATCGGACTCCATCACCACATCGAGGAGCATGACGGCGACATCGGGGTGCTCGTCGAGCACCCGGCGCGCCTGGGCGGCGCTGAAAGCCGACAGGAACTCGAGGGGTCGCCCCTCGAAGCGGAAACCGGCCAGCACGAGGCGCGTGACGTCGTGAATCTCCGACTCGTCGTCGACGATCAGTACTTTCCAGCCGGACGTCGCAGTCACCGGATCGCTGGCCTTCTCCATCGCATCCCCCGACGCTCAGGATTCAAGGACAGTCTACGCCTCTGCAGTGCGAGCGCCATACCAGCCGTCCGAAATGCCGACCGGAGGGCAACCGGCCTCAGCGCAGAAAAAGGACCACCGGCAGCGCGGTCAATCCCAGCATCAGGAGCACACCGGCCACCACCAGAAGCGCACGCATCGGATCCTGACGCATCACCTCGAAAAGACCGGGCACCCTGCCCTCGCGCTGCGCCTCGGCGAATTCCTGGCGCACCCTTTCGCGCCGCTGCTCCTGATACTCCGAGAGCAGCCCGCGCGCGCGCTCCTCATCTTCGGAATGGCTCAACCAGATGGCACCCGCCGAGATCCCGAAAGCACTCGGACGTGTTTCATAGACATCGATGCCGGCGTCTGCCAACAGCGTGCGGACTTCATCGGCCTCATCGTCGGGGACGTGCCGCAGATTGAGCAGGAGCCTGGCCATGGGCTGCATGATAGCCGTTGAAGCCATCTGACAATTCCATCCGCGGTGTATCCTCTGGATCCATGACCGGTGATGACAGGCCCTACCCAGGGAGCCAAGAGACCCGAATAGCGGGCGACGGCACGGCAACTCCGCCTACGCCTCCGGCCGCCAACGCGGCGCCGCCACCTGCACCCGCGCCGGCCGGCGCTCAAGGCGTCGGGCTCATCGGCCGGGACATCGGTCCCTATCGCATCATCGCCATGCTCGGAGCAGGCGGCATGGGCGCGGTCTACCTCGCTGACCAGTTCGAACCGATTCGCCGCCAGGTCGCGCTGAAGCTGATTCACGCGGGCATGGAAACCGGCGAGCTGCTGCAGCGCTTCGAGTCCGAGCGCGACCTGCTGGCGCGCATGAACCACCCCAATATCGCCCAGGTGCTCGAGGTGGGCAGCGCCGACGATGGCCGCCTCTACTTCGCCATGGAGTATGTGCCGGGCGTGCCCCTGAGCGAGTTCTGCAATCGACGTGGCGTCGATATCGAACACCGACTGGAACTGTTCCTGCAGGTCTGCGAGGGCGTCCAGCATGCGCACCAGAAGGGCGTCATCCACCGTGACCTGAAGCCTGGCAACATCATGGTGGCGGACTACCACGGCACACAGGTAGTGAAGGTCATCGACTTCGGCATCGCCAAGGGCATGGACGACTTTGGTCGCCTGGACCCGGGCAGCACGAGGACCGGCACGCCCATCGGCACGCCGGCCTACATGAGCCCGGAACAGGCGCGGGGCGAGCCCGGGGCCATCGACACCCGCACCGATGTCTACGCCCTGGGTGGCGTTCTGTACAAGCTGCTCACCGACGAGACGCCAATCACCGAGGACGTGCTCTCACGCTCCACCGACGTCGGCCTTGCGCGGGCCCTGATGGACAGCGTCACCACGCCGCCGAGCAAGCGCGTTCTCGAGGTCGCGCACCTTGCCGACACCGAATGGAAGCGACGCATGGCGGGCGACCCGCAGAGCCTCGCCCGACGGCTGCAGGGCGATCTCGACTGGATCACGCTGAAGGCGCTGGAGCATGATCGCGACCGCCGCTATGCCTCGGTCTCCGAGCTCGCGGCAGACGTCAAGCGCCACATCAATGGCGAGCCGGTTCTGGCCAGCCCTCCCAGCCGCATCTACCGGCTGCGCAAGCTGGTCCAGCGGCATCGGGTGATGGCAGCCGCTACTGCCTCGGTGGCGCTGGCATTGGTCGCGGGTATTGTCGGAACTTCCTGGATGGCGCTGGAGGCCGAGGCCCAGCGCAGTCGCGCCGAGCTGGCGCAGGTGGTCGCCGAGCAGCAGCGCGATCGTGCGCTGGCCACCCGTGCCTTTCTCGAGGACATGATCGCCGCGCCTGATCCGTGGAAGCTGCAGGGCGGCAACGTGGAAGCACGCAACGTCCGCGTCGTCGATGCACTTCTCGACGCCGCACAGCGCATCGAACAAAGCCTGGCGACCGACCCCACGTTGCGCGGCGAGGTGGAGACGCTTCTTGGGCGAACGCTGCGGCGCCTGGGGCGCCTCGACGATGCCAGGCGCCGTCTCGAGTCGGCAACAGCGACGCTGGCAACGCTGGAAGCCGACGCCCATCCCCGTCTCCTTGCCGACCTGGAACTGGCGCTGGTGAATGCGAGTCTCGGCGACTATGAGACTGCCGATCGGGAGCTGCAACGCCTTCTTCCTCTGCTTGGTGGCGCCGACGGACTCGATGATCGTGAAGACCTCGTCGCCGAGGCCCGCCGCAGCCTCGCGGAAGTCGCCGCGCAGCGCGGTGAACTGGTTCGAGCCATCGGCATGGCGCGCGAGCATCTTGACGCCGCTATCGCAACAAATGGAGAAGCAAGCCGTGAAGCCAGCGGCGCCCGCTCCACCCTGGCCGACCTGCTCGGCATGCGCGGCGAATGGAAGGAAGCAGAATTGCTGGCCGCCGCTGCGCATGAGAGCGAGCGGCAGAGACTTGGACCGGCTCACCCCATCACCCTGGAAATGCTCACCCGCACCGCCAACCTGTCACTTCGTCGCGGCGACTACGAGCAGGCGATTCAGCGCTATCGCCAGGCTGCAGTCACGGCGGAGCAGGTCCTGGGGTCGGAGCATCCCTCCACGATCTTCAACCTGGCGCATCTGGCCACCGCACTTGACAACGCCGGCCAGCGAGAAGCGGCGGTCGAGATGTTCCGCAACGTGCTGCCACGCATGCAGCAGGTGATTGGCGAAAATCATGCCGACACATTGACCATTCGCGCCAATCTGGGCCTGGCGTTGCGCCACCTGGAGCGCCTTGAGGAAGCCCAGGCCGAGATGCAGGATGTGCACTCACTCAGGAGGCGCGTTCTTGGCGAAACCCATCCGGAAACGATCCGAACCCTGATGTTCCTCGCAGTCATTGCCCGCGATCGCGGCGATCTCGATCGTGCAGAGGTACTGCTCGGGCAGGCCGCCGACCTATATGGTCAGGCCAACGGTCGCGATCATCCCGAGACGCTGATCATGGAAAACAATCATCTCTCCGTTTTGCGCGAGCGCGGTGAACAGCAGCGCGCGCTCGACGGCTTCGCGGCGCTCTCGGCGCGTGCCGAAGCGGCCCTGCCGCCCGATCACTGGCATCTCGCCGCCATCCGCTCGAACTACGGACGCTCGCTGGGCATCGCGGGTAGGCACGAGGAAGCCGAAGCGCTGGTCGTCGACAGTTATCGGCGCATCGCCGCGCAATTCGGCGCCGAGGATCCGCGCACCCAGGAGATGGCGCGACGGGTTCGCGAGGTGCTCGAACGTGCCGGCAGGTCGCACGACGCGGACAGCGTGCTCGACACGCCGCACTGAGCTCGCGTTCTCGGCCATTCGCGGAGCCGTCTCGGCTCCGCGAACGATACGAACTTCAGTTTCGACAGCTCGGCCGCTGCAGCGGCTGGTCGTTTTCGAAACCGTTCTCGATAAAGCGGTAGTCATCGCAGGCCGGGCCACCGATGAACAGGATGCGATCGTCCTCCGGGCGGTAGCTCCCGAAGGCGTTGGCGTCAAGGAACATGCGCCACGTGGTGGGCGAGACCAGCTCCGCACGCGCACTGATGTCGTGCCAGGCGATGGTGTCGTCGTCGCCCGGCGTGGCTGGACCGTAGAAACGGGCGGTCCACCCCACCTGCTCGGCAAAACTGGCGTTGTGGAAGATCAGGTCCACCGTTGCCGACCCGCAGTCGAGCGCCTCGAAGCGGATCAAGTCGCGCGGATAGCGATGGAAGCGGAAGCCATCCTGCAGAAAATCCCGCCCATAGCGCGCGGCGAGTTGCACCTCCACGTCGACGATCTGCGCGCAAGTACCCTCGGTCCCCGCCACCAGCTCTGCTGTGGTGAAGCCGCCACCGCCCTTCTGCGTCTCGTTCCGGTTGAACAGCACCACAGTCGATCCGACGGCGCCCTGCACGGCGTCGGGAATGCCGTCGTTGTTGCCATCGCCACCGTTGGGTGCCAGGTTTTCGACGCCGTCGGGGACGCCGTCGCCATCGGCATCCGGGAGCATCTGGATACTCCACAGGCCTGAGGTGGTGCCGGCGTGCAGAATGGTCGCATTGATCGGGTCGAGCGCCAGGGACGTGGCAGACGAGGCTGGCAGGCCGACGCTGATCGAACGCCAGGTGAGGCCTCCGTCTTCGCTCTTGAACACCGAGCCTGGATTGGCCGCGCGCCCGGAACCCGCGGCATACAGGACGCTTGGATCGCCCGGATCGACCAGCAAGGCGCGGATATCGGTACCCAGCGGGATACCCTCGTTCGCTTCGAACCAGTTCATCCCGCCGTCCACCGTCTTGTAGACGCCGGGTACGGGGTCGAAAGTCACCAGGTCGACCGCCGTTGTCCACAGGATGTCCGGATTGGTCGGGTGCATGGCCAGAGTCAGCAGCGAAACGACCGTATTGCTGAAGCCGGGAAATCGCGGCAGTCCATTGCTTACGTTCACCCAGCTGGTGCCGCCGTCGGTGGTCTTGAAAATGCCGCTGATCGGGTCGGAGACGGACTCATGCACGCCGTCTGCACACGGCTCGAACGGGTCGCTGCTGCCCGCTGTGCGCACCGTGCAGGCAAGGTTGCCCAAGAAGGTTGACAGGTAGATGGTGTCCGGGTCGTCGGGCACCATGGCAATGCCGATGGGAGTGACGGGTTCGATAAGGCGGTACTCGTCAGCCCCGACTGTCAGCAGGCGTACTTCCGAGACGGGAAATCCTGTTCCCGTGCCGAAATCGGCCCAGCTTGCGCCGGCATCGACGCTGCGGATCAGCATGTGGCTGTACGACAATTCGAACATGTCGGAATTCGGATGTCCGGTTGCGGTCGCGTACAGGTGCTGCAATGGCGCCCCACCTGCCGCCTGGCCATCACAGGGGGAACCATCCGGAGGCGGCGCGGCGCAGGAGCGCGGATCCAGCATCAGTGTGCGCACGGTGCCGACGTCCACTGCGGTCTCTCCACCGAACTCGCGCGTTGGCAGGCCGGTGTCGATGTCGCTCCACGAAAGACCGCCATCGGTGCTCTTGTACAGGCCGCCGTTGCGATAGCCGGTGGCCACCGATGCCCGTCCGGAAGCATAGATATGGGTTGTGAAGACTTCGGCAGCGCTCAAGCCGGCGGTGGTGTGATCGATGAGCAGCGATCGCAGGTGCGCCGCTCTCAGCCCGCTGTTGGTGTCGATCCATGTGTTGCCGAAGTCCTCACTGCGATGCAGCGAAGGCGAATCGAGAAAGACGTCGGCGAACCCTGCGAAGATGTGCGTGCTTGCGCCGAGCACCGCGTCGGCCGTCGACGGATTGGGGTGGATCGCCACGGCGCGAATATTGCTGGCCAACAGCCCCACGTTCTGGCGGCTCCAGTTGGCGCCGAGGTCGTTGCTGCGAAACAGACCGCCGCCTTGGGTGGCAACCCAGAGCGGCGTCCCAGCCGTCGGGAAACCGGGATGGGCGACGATCGAAAGCACCTCGGCATGGGCCGGGGTCACACCATCAAGGGAACTGGTATAGGTGGGATTGGAGGTCAGCCCGGAGCCGATCGGGATCGAACTGGCGCCGCCATCCGTGGAAATCATGAGCCCGGTCTGGTCGGCGAGGTAAACCGTATCGGCATCGACCGGATGGGGAAGCATGTTGGTTCCAGACGCCGCCAGCGGCGCACTCCAGGTGCTTCCCCTGTCATTGCTGGCGTACAGCGTGCCCTGTACCAGCGCATAGACGCGATCATCTGCACCAAAGGCAACCTGCAGCACCATCGGCGCGCTTCCGGTCGGAACAATCGGCCAGGTGAAGACCGGCGCAAAGTTGGCGCCGCCATCGGTGCTCAAAAAAATCGAGGGAGGCACGGGGTCGGTACTCAAGCGCTGCTGAAAGGACGCCCCCACCAGGATGCGCAAGGGATCGTCCGGGTCGATGTCAATCGTATTCAGATTGACGCCGTCGATGCCGGTGCCAACGGCAGCGAAGCTCGCACCGCCATCGTTCGACCTGAGGAGGCGCGATCCGGGGATCGCCTCGTCACCGGCAAGGATGATGAAAAGCTCGCCGGCCGCACCTTGAACCGTCTTCATTGCGCGGATGCCAAAATCCTCAGGACCGACAAATCCGGTTGGCGCCCAATTGTCGCCGCCGTCCAGGCTGCGGAACACCCGACGTGAGGATCCGAAGGTATACAGCGTCAGCGGCGCAGCGCCATCCAGCGCCACCCGGGTGACGAACTCGCTTTCGGGAAGACCGTTGTTGGCCCGCGTCCAGCTGGTCCCTCCGGTGAACGACCGGTACAGACCGCCACGCGTGCCGGCATACATCCGCGTGGGCGTCGTGGGATCGAACTGAACTTCGTAAGTGACCCCGCCGTTGGGGCCGTTGCTTGTCCAGTAGCCCGGACCTGCCAGGGCCTGCCCGAAAAACATGGCCCCAGCCCCCATCGCCAGACCCGTCAGGATCGCTCTGAGATTCAACATGCTGCTCTCCTCCTCCGTCCCAAGCTTCATGGGATGCGTCAAGCCCGTACGGGGCAGATCAACCAGACTATCGTACTTCACCTTCCATTGCGGGCATTCCGGGGGGTGCGTTCGGATCTTTGGCGGCTACCCATTGCTCGGACAGGTCATTCGGCCACGTCAATCCGAGGAATCGTGAGCGCTCCACCCACCCAGCGAAACACCGCCACTGTCAACGCGCCGTGAGTGCCAAATCCCGGAGCTTGCGTAGACAAACGGCGACACGCTGCAGGACAAGCGGCTAGTGTGGTGTTCCGTAATTGGGTTGCCGAAATCGCGCTGCGGATTCGGCTC
>CAZGKE010000127.1:0-9928 GCA_964526035.1 uncultured Gammaproteobacteria bacterium
ACACCACACTAGCCATCCGGCCCCGTGTCTACCCCCGGCAATGGCTCCCGACCATGACGCACGCTACATGAAGAGCTTGATCCCGGCCCGTCATTCCGGCACCGTGTGGGTATGCGAACCGCATCGACCCAATCTCCGGGCGGCGCTGCTCTCCGATGGCGTCAGTTCGGGGTGTTCGCGCGCAACTTCCTGCGCCACCCGCTCACGGTCGGGACTTTCGCACCCAGCTCACCCTTCCTGGTCCGGCGCCTGCTGCGCGACATCGATTGGGCGCGCGTACGCTGCGTCGTCGAATACGGTCCCGGCGTCGGCACCATCACCACCGCATTGCTGCGACGCATGCATCCCGACGCGCGCCTGGTGGTGATCGAAATGAACGGCGAGTTCTGCGAATTCATGCGCCGACATATCGACGACCCCCGCCTGGTGGTGGTGCACGGCTCCGCCGAACACGTGCAGGGCGCGCTGGATGATGCCGGCATCGGCGCCGCCGATCTGATCGTATCCGGCATTCCTTTCAGCACCATGCCAAAGGACGTCCGCAACCGGGTACTCGACGCAACCGCACACGCGCTGGCCGGCAATGGGCAGTTCCTCGTCTATCAGTATTCGCGCAGCGTCCTGGCGCATCTGAAAGGCCGCTTCCGCGTGGTTTCTCAGGACACTGAGTGGCGCAACGCCTGGCCCATGCGGCTGTTCCTCTGCGAGAAGTCAGCGGAGTCCTGACGCTGTCAGACCCATTGTCCGAACCCGTTCTGCTGCTGGACGAGGCGCGCGCCAGGCGCAACATCGAGCGAATGGCAGCGAGTGCGAACCGCGCGGGCGTGCGCTTTCGACCGCATTTCAAGACGCACCAGAGCAAGGAGGTGGGGCGCTGGTTCCGGCAGGCGGGGGTCGATGCAATCACCGTGTCCTCGCTGTCGATGGCCGAATACTTTGCCGACGACGGCTGGAACGACATCACCCTCGCCTTCCCCTTCCATCCGGGCATGCATGGACGTATCGACGCACTGGCACAACGCCTGAGTATCGGAATTGCCGTGGCCGACCCGCTGGCGCTCGACGGTGTACGCTTCGCCGCCCCGCCTGATGCCTGGCTGAAGGTGGACGTGGGCAGTAGACGAACCGGATTCGATCCAGAAGATGCTCCCGGGATGCTGGAGACAGCCGCTGCACTGGTCCGTCGCGGCGACCTCCGCCTGCGCGGTGTTCTCGCCCATGCCGGGCACAGCTACCGTGCGCGCGGACCTGAAGCGATCAGGGCGGTGCATGAGTCGAGCCTGCACCATCTGCATAAAGTACATGAGCTTTTGTCCTCAACTATAGATGATATAAAGATTTCTATCGGAGACACTCCGACCTGCTCGACGATGGATTCGTTTCCCGGCGTCGATGAGATCCGACCCGGCAACTTCGTCTTTCACGACCTCTCCCAGTGGCAGATCGGCGCCTGCGACATCGACGCCATCGCCGTGGCAATGGCCTGTCCGGTGGTTGCCCGCCATCAAAGCAGAGGCCAGCTGGTGGTGCATGGCGGCGCCGTGCACTTCTCCAAGGACTGGATGGATATGGATCAGAGTCGGGTGTTCGGTCTCGGGGTGGAACCGACGCAAGACGGCTGGGGCGCGCTGCGCGCCGATATCCGCCTGACTGCCCTGTCGCAGGAGCACGGCATTGTCGATGCACCCCCGGAGGTCGTTGATCGTGCACGGCCCGGCGATACGCTGTTGTTCCTGCCTGTGCATTCCTGCCTGACGGCAGATGCCATGGGTCGCTATCGCTGCCTGGACGGGCGCAGGATAGACACCAGCCGTCGCGGTTGACGCGGCGCGACGTGCGAAAACCTGGCAGGTTCCCTAACCGGTGCGCGTTGCGGTCACTTCGCCGTCGTCGTCCAACGCCGCGATCCGGCCGTCGGCACACATCGCCAGCACTTCATCCAGATCCAGCTCGGCAAACTTCTGACCGGCACGATCCACGAAGAGATAGCGGCGTCCCTGCTTGCCGATCCAGGAGAGCTTGATCTGGCAGCGCTGCCCGTCCATCTGCGCGATGCTGAATCTGCGGCCGGTGCGCAGAGTCGCCAGCACAGCCGCCTCACCATCGAGCTTCGGTGGCGCCTTGACGATCGCTGCCGGCTCGGGCGCACGGGCGACTTTGCGGGGCGCCGGGGCCGGTGCCCTTGCGCGCATCGCTCGCAGCGCGTCGACGCACCGGTCAACATCCTCAAGGTACCCGCCGGTGGCGAGCAGCCCTTTTGCCAGTACAGCGGTATCGATGGTCGGCGGACCTCGCCCTTCTACTGCCGCAGCGAGACTGTCAAGCAGCGCCACCGCTTCATCCCACTCGGCACCGCCCTCGGCCTTGCGCAGGCGCAACAACACCAGATACCGAGGCCAGCGTTTATGCGTTACGTCGCCCAAGGGCGCCGGCAGCCGCTTGAGTTCCGGCCACCTGTCGAGCAGCCGCGACACGAAGGCTTCAGCGTCGCGCAGGCGCGCCTTGCCCGTCTCGGCCTCACGCGCGCGCTGCTCCGTCAACTGCACGCGCCGAAGCTGGTCGGCCGCGGCGCGCTCCAGGAACAAGGCTTCGTTCTCGAAAAAGGCAATGCGTGCGCGCACGTCGCCGTCGGCAAGTCGGTGAACCCCAGCCAAACGATCAAGCAGCGCTGCGTCTGATGGCGGGTGTCGCCCCCAGCGTCGGGTGAAACGCGCGAGCTGCGCCAGAAAGCGCCGCGCCGGGTGTTCTGGATCCTTGAGCAGCTGCGGCTGAGCCAAAGCAACCCGAACCATCGGCACCTCCAGCCGATACACTGCGGCCTCCAGCTCCGGCGCCATGTCCGGCGCCATGCCGGCACCCTTGAACAGTTTCTGGACTGCGTCCGCGACGATGATCGCGCGCGCCGAGGAGCGATCCGGGATTTCGCGGTCAACACCGGCCAGCCGCGTTCCTGCGGATTCCGGTTGCGCATGGAATCCGCCCAAAGCGACGGCCCTCAACCCGCCTGCGTTCCTTGCCTCGATTGCGGATCGACCGGCGATGCGACTGTCGACGGCATGTACCCGCTTTGCTGGTTCAACGTGGTCGGCGGGCGCTTTCAGGGCGCCTGCAGACCGCTGCGATGGGGGAGCATCGCGCCCTCGGGAAGCGTCCAAAGCTGCGCGTCCCGGCGCCGGCGCAATCGCCTCGACATTCGCCGCCGCACCGACGCCGTCAGCCAGCACCCTGATCACATCCGGATAAATGTCCGGCAGCAACGAGATCACCAGGGACTCGAAGCACTCAAGCAGGACCAGACGTACGGTGAGCGAAACATCGATCGTTCCACTCGCGCCCAGTATGGCCTCACAAAGCCCGCGCGGCCCGATTGCGCAGTCCACTGCGTGCAGACCGCGACCCAACCTCGTGCTCAGGGCAATCTGCAGACGCGGCAGCACCGCCCCCATGGCGACCTCGCTGCGCGCCACGATGCCGTCAACGGTGAGGCGCTGTTCAAGTTCCTCTTCAGAAATCAGCTCAAGGGCCATGCCCTCAGGCGATGAAGTCTGCAGGGCGCCGGCGGCACGCATCCCGGTCTGCACGCGCCAACGCTCGATCACGAGCTCCCTGAAACGCTTGTGGATCGCCTTGCGCGCCAGCCGAAGCTGCCGCAGCCCCTCGAAGTATCGGTGCTGTCCGTGATCATTTCCCGCATGGCAGGAAAGATCGAAAAGCGCTTCATCCGCGAAATCGAATGTCCGGTCGAGTCCGGGATCAAGTAGCCGCATCACCAACTCCGGCAGCGCGTTCAGCTGCGCGGAGGGCGCGGCCGACGACGGACCGTCGAAGGGTGGCAGAACGCTCACCGGATCATCTCCCTGTGCACTGCGCCACGATTCGGCGAAGGGTGGCAGTAAACAGCACGTTCAAATTGACTGCGCGAAGACTATCACAGCAGATGCGTGCATTGACCAGGGGCCCGGACGCCATCGCCCCAAGCCGCGAGGGCAGGCGCGGGCCTTGTCAGGCAGCAGATCCGATCGATGACACCGGACGGATTGGAATCGCGTCGACTGAAGTCGGACCCGCGCCTGCTGGCGCCAGCTGCGAGGCATCCTTCGGCTTGCGCAGACGGGTGAGGATCGCGTCCAAGGCACGATTGACCAGCGCGGCCTCTTCCAGTATCACGGCGCGTTCATTGTGCAGTTCCCCAGCCAGTTCGCTGGCGGTCTTCTCCGCAACTTTCAGACCATTGCGATTGACGAACAGATAGAGCGCGCGAATGGTGCTGATCCACAAGAGCTTGGCACGTTCACGACTGCCATCGTCCCTGAGGAATTCGAACCAGGTACCTGCCTTGAGCTGGCGCGCGACTTCGATCCACTGCTTGGCGACATCATCCATGTCGTCTGCACTGGCTTCATCGATATCCTCGACGGCAATATCCTTGTTCTCCAGCACCACCTCTTCACCGGCACCTCCGGCGGCGAAGCGGACCGCCACTTCGTCATTGGCGGCCTGCTGATCGGGGAGCGTGGTCACGCGCGGACGATCGCCGACCTCACCGAGGTGGTGATCGAGTATCTGCTCAAGGCCGCACCATACGGCCTCGATGTCCTGTTCGTGCATGCCGGTGGCGGCCAACCCCTTGCGCAGCGTCCATTCCAGCGCCGGCTTGAGTCCGCGCAGTCGCGCACGCCCTGATTCATCCGCCGGCGGATGCAGCGTCTGCACCACGTTTTCAATGAAGCTTTCGGCCATCCTCCACTCATCCGAATCCGGACCATGGCGGAGATAGGCAAAAACCAGATAGTTGGACCAGCGGTCGGTCAACAGACAGCGCACCTGCTCCGGCACGAGCTTTCCGGATACACGGCGGATCAGTGCACGGGCAGCCATGCGCTGCGCCGTTTCCAGTTTCTCACGGCCACGTGCCGTTTCCGTTGCGCGACGCTCGGCAAGCTCGGCACGCTTGCGGTTCTGGTCGAGAAAGGCGGTGAACTGTTCACTCAGGCGATCAAAAACACCGACATCGTCGTGGAAGTCCTGCAGGATGGTGGAAACCACTTCCTGCACCTTGTCGTAGAGTCGATGATCGCGGTCGGACTCTTCACTCCAGCCGATGCAGGCGGCCGACATGCGGTCGAGAAGATGACGGGCGGGGTGGTCTGGATTGGCGATGAAATCGCGATCGAGCAGGGCAACCTTGAGATAGGGAATCTGCAGGCGACCAAGCAACGCCTGAATCGGCGCGGGCAAATTGCGATCCTGGACCGCATAGTCGAAAACCATGCCGACCAGGTCGAGGGCATCTTCGCTCTCGCCAAGCCGGGCGAGCCTCAGGCCGGCTGCATCGATGCCACCTACTTTGCGCAGAAGGCTGTCCTTCACGCTCCTCAGCGAGGGTGTCGACAGCGGTCCCGGCTCGGGCGGCGCATGCGCCTGGCGGCTCAGGTCGAGCTGCATGTAGGTCAGCGCCTCCAGCAGGTCCTCGTCCTTGACCTCTGGTAGGGCAGTTTCCGTCAAGCCCTGCGGAAGGCGCAGGCTGCTCTGTCGCTGGGCGGACAGCAGCGAGCGAAGCTCATCGACGACCTGCAGAATGCGGGTGCGCGTTTCGGCACGGGCATGCGCCCGACCAGGTTCGGCGGAGACCTGACGCTGCTCCACCAGCTCCTCGGCAGAGGCTGCCTCGGCAGGGGCCGCGTCCTTGCCTCTGCGGACAAACTCGTGACGAATCTCCGCCAATACGCCGGCCTTGGCCAGCGCATTGTTGATCTGGTCGATGAGCGCCTCAAGCGCCTGCAACACGTGGCGTTCGAACAGCTTGAGGACAATCAGCCGCACTTCCAGGGAGACATCGAGCACTTCGGCGGCTTCGACAAACGCTGCGCACAGGCGGCGCGGCCCCATCGGATTGTTGGCGCTGTTGACGCGGTCGCGCGCACCCACAAGGAGCCCGAAACGCTGGTGGAGCGCCCAGAGCGGTTGGCTGTGCTGTCCCTCGATGCGGCTCACCATGGCGTCCGTGGCCACACCGATTTCCACGTCGGATTCGTTCATCAACTCAAGGTGAACGCGCGGTTCATCTTCGGTAGAAGCATCTGGCCGCGGCTCACTTGGCCGTGTTGTACCGAGATCGGCAAATCCCTGTCGCACCAGCCGCAGGAACTCCTGATGCATCGGCTGGCGCCGGCGCCGGATTTCGCGCATGCCCTGGAAAAAGTCACCCTGGTTGTTCTGCGCGGAGCGATCAGCGAGATCGAAAAGCGCGTCATCAACGCCCTCGAAGAGCCGGTTGACAGGCGCGTCAAGCTGAGCACAAACGTGAGCTTCCAGGCTGGCCAGAAGCTTTTTCGGCGTTTGACGTGGGGCAGGCTTCGCAACAGTCATGACACGCTCTCTTGATCCGCGTTGATGCAGGTCCCCCGAACCTATTTACGGCCTATGGCACTGGAACTGAACACGACACAAGTGTATCCACTTTTTTGGCGCTGTCCAGACATTCAGTGTCAAAACGTGACCTAGATCGTCATTTTTACGTGAAGTCCTCTCTCCCCGCTCGCATCCGTCCGCGCACTACCCCCGGGGCCGTGGCATCTGTGTCCCCGACAACTTTCATGAATTCATATATTTACGATCGATCGTCTGGCCGCGCAGATGGCGCGATCGGTATGCACCCGCGTCAGCCCACAGGGGATCAGAACCCTGAGCCTGGGAGACGCAGCACGGGGCCCGTCAGCTGGATCGCGATTTCAGCCAAGCGTCGATACCCGGCGCTACCTCGCGTTGGGCGCGACCGGACACGTAAATTCCGATATGACCGCCGCGGAAGGCGAGTTCGCTGTAGTCGTCGCTGCCTACCACGCCCTTCAGCGCCCTGGAGGCGTCCGGCGGCACCAGGTGGTCCTGTTCGGCAAAAATGTTGAGCACCGGTTGACCGATGCTCGCCAGATCAACGCGGCGACCGCCAATCTCCACCTCCGCGCTGACCAGCTTGTTGCCCTGGTAGAAGTCCTTGATGAACTGCCGAAACGCCTCGCCCGCCTGGTCCGGCGAATCGAATATCCACTTTTCCATGCGCAGGAAATTCTCCACCTCCTCCTTGTTGTCAAGGATATCGACCAGCCCGACATACTTCTGAGCGTTCAAGCGGTAAGGCTTGAGCATCAGGTAGCAGAAATTCATCAGGTCCGCCGGAACGTTGCCCAGGGTTTCGACGAACAGGTCGACATCCATCTTCCGCGTCCACAGCGAAAGCATGTTGTCCGGCGTGTGGAAATCCACGGGCGTGACCATGGTGATCAGGTTCTTCACGCGCTGCGGATTCAGCGCCGTATAGCAGAGGCTGAAGGTGCCGCCCTGGCAAATGCCCAGCAGGTTGATGGCGTCCAGCCCGTGGAGCTCGGCGACCCGCTCCACACAGCGATGGATATAGCCGTTGATGTAGTCGTCGAGGCTCAGGAAACGGTCGGCAAGATCGGGGTAGCCCCAGTCGATCAGGTACACCTCGTGGCCCAATGCCTGCAGGTTGCGGACCAGGGACCGGTCCGCCTGCAGATCGACCATATAGGGCCGATTGACCAGAGCGTAGGCAATCAGGATCGGCACCTTGCGCGAAGCCTTGCCGTCGCGCTGGAAGCGATACAGCACCAGCTTGTCTTCGCTGTACACGGCTTCCTTGGCAGTGGCTCCGAACTCGACCTGGTCGAGGTCGCGCAGCGTCTTGAGCCCGCTGGCCAGCTTCTGGCTGTAGCGCATCGCCTCCTGCAGGGCGACATCCGGCGTGATTCGAATCGGTCCCATGCTTACCTCTGTGTCTTGCGCTTGCGGGCTGCACTGGCGCGCTTGGCAACGGTGGGCGGAGAAGCGGCCTTGCCACTTCGGGCGGCCTGTTTGGCAGATGCTCCCGCTGCGCTCTTGCGGACGGGTTTGGCCTGCTTCCTGATGGATGCAGCCCGCTTCGCCGCGGCGGGCTTCACCTTGGTCGACCTGGACGAAGACCGCGCCTTCGTTCCGGTTTCGCCGTCGACCCGGGCGCGAAGTCGCGCTACTTCCGCAGTCAGCTCGCGCAGCGCCGAGGAATCGCCCTTCAGAGCCACGAGTTTGCGATTCACGCTGTTGACTTCGGTCCGCGTGGGCATGCCCAGGCTGGTGCAAAGGCGCTCGATCTGCTGTTGCAGCAGCTGTCGCACGCGCATCTGGGTATTGACCAGCGCGCCGTACGCATCCTGGAATGCTTCGGAGAGCGCGACTTCGGCATAGCCCTCTTCCGCGCAGTCGATCCACAGGTCATACAGTGCCTTCGGCGAATCGATGTGGCGGCCGGGCTCGCTGCGCTCGGAGAGCTTCCCCTCGAACACCTCGATGCCGCGCTGCAGTGCTTTGCCGAGGAGGCCCTGATGGCGTGCACTGGCCTGCTGATAGTCGAGCATCGCCGCAGCCAACGCCTGCTGTCGTTCCTGGTGTTCGCGCGCCATTCCAAAAGGCTGCACGCCGAGCAGGCTCCTGGCTTCGCCGAGGAACAGCGACAGAACGGGCTGCATGTCGGCCATCATCTGTTCGATGCCGCGAGACCCCTGCATCGTGGCGCTCTGCAGCGCGTCGAACCCCGATGCGCCGGTACCGGGCATCGAGCCCTTCATCAAATCGGAAAATGCCGCCGACCAGTCCTGCAGGCCCGCCTTCCCAACAGGTTGCGAGGCCATGCCACCCATGCGCTGCAGCATGTCCAGATAGGCCTTGCCATGCTCGAGGGCACGCTCAATCAGTTGGCCCTGACCAGTGCCGCCTCCCTGAAAAGCACGCGACCAGATTTCCAGTCCTTCATGCCAGCTGGGCATGCCCGGGGTCCCGGCGGCCTGGGACTGCTCACCGAGCTGACGCGCCATTTCGCCCATCGACGACCAGTATTGCTGTTGAAGCGCCTGCCAGTCGCCCAGCAGATCGGCGCCGGACTTGTTGTCGGCCATCCTGGAAACCTCCACGAGTTCGTTGATGCGTGAATCCACTCACGCACTTCGACCGCGCCGCAGCGCGGTCGTGGGAATGTGCACGGATGCTAGCACCCGTATTGTTGCGCGACAACGAAACGGCAAAGAAAAAGGCGGGCTCGCGCCCGCCTCTTCTTTCATTCGCAATCCATCATCGCGTGGATCAGGCGTTGGCCTTTTCCTGCTCGTCTTCGAGCACCGCCTTCATCGACAGGCGGATGCGACCCTGCTTGTCCACTTCCAGCACCTTGACCCGCACCATGTCGCCTTCGCTCAGCTTGTCGCTGACCTTGTCGACACGCTCGTTCGAGATCTGCGAGACGTGCACCAGGCCATCGCGACCGGGCAGAATGGTGACGAACGCACCGAAGTCCATCAGCTTGGCCACGCGGCCTTCGTAGATGGTGCCCGGCTCGACGTCGGCGGTAATCAGCTCGATGCGCTTCTTCGCCGCTTCTGCAGCTTCGCGGTTGACCGAAGCGATGGTGACCGTACCGTCGTCCTGGATGTCGATCTGGGTACCGGTCTCCTCGGTGATCGAACGGATCACCACACCACCCTTGCCGATCACGTCGCGGATCTTGTCCGGATGGATGCGGATGGTAAGCAGACGCGGCGCGAACTCGGACATCTCCTGGCGCGGCGAGTCGATGACCTTGGCCATTTCACCGAGGATATGCAGACGACCGTCGCGGGCCTGCGCGAGGGCGATCTTCATGATCTCCTCGGTGATACCGTCGATCTTGATATCCATCTGCAGGGCGGAAATGCCCTCGGAGGTGCCGGCCACCTTGAAGTCCATGTCGCCGAGGTGATCCTCGTCGCCAAGGATGTCGGAGAGCACGGCGAAGTCGTCGCCTTCCTTGATCAGGCCCATGGCGATGCCGGCTACCGGCGCCTTGATCGGAACGCCGGCATCCATCAGCGCCAGCGAAGAGCCGCACACCTAGGCCATGGAA
>CAZGKE010000128.1:0-9908 GCA_964526035.1 uncultured Gammaproteobacteria bacterium
TGCTTGCACCCGGGGCTGACCTTGGTACAGCCCGTCACCGGGTTCCAGGTGGCGTTGGTCCATTCGATAGCGGAGGTCTGGCCCATGGTTAGTCGCTGTCGAAATAACTTAGAGATTGCTATCGATCTGATAATCGATCCCGGTTGCTGCTTCCTGCAACTGACCCAGCTGGTCGCGGATGGCCCGTTCCTGCGCGGCTCGGGTATCCGGGGCTCGCGCGACACAGTCCAGTAGGGGCCGCAGCTGATTTGCCGGGACAACCCCTACATGGCTGAGTGTCCCCCGGAGCAGGAGATTACGGGCATCGGAGCTATCCAGATCATCAAAGCCCCGCAAATCGACCCAGGAGTTCGCGGTGAGGGGTTTGCCCAGCACCCCCAGGAAGTAACCGGGATAGGGCGCTCCATGAAAACAGGGTGGGTGGGTAGGGCGTCCAGTCGCTCGACTGGTCAACAGTCGCGCGACGATATCGCCGCCCGGCGTGTAAGCCAGGGCGACCAGATACTTGGGTTTGTACTGTTGGGTGGCCGAGTCGCGGTAGAACTCGGCGTGGCGGTAGATTTTTCCAACCTCGAGGGCAGGCATGGCCGCTGCAGTAGCCGTCAGTGCTGACGGGAATCAGCCGCCGCTATGGCCTCAAACTCCCGGGCTGCTTCCAGGATCGCTTCGCGATGCGGATCGTCGTCCGGGATCGCCAGCGTGAAAGGGATACGCTCAAACTGCCCCCGGCCATCGTCCCAGATCTTGTGCCAGGGGCCGAGTTCAGCATGAGTGAAGTTCACCAGGGGTTTCGTGAGTTCCTCGCGGAAGCGGGCGGCAAGGTCGGCCATCAGACCGAGTTCCCGCTTCGTGAACTGGCTGTCGTCAAATTCGGCCCGGGCAATCACCTGTTCCCGCGTGTAGTCGATCACCTTGAAGGGCTGGATGTCGACGGCGGCGGCCAGGTCGCTCTCCAGCTGGTCCCATTCCTGGACCAGCTGCTGGGGTACGGGACCCAGCTTCCAGGCGCGATAGTCCATGCCGGTAACGCTGCGCCCGGTTTCGCGAAAATGGGCAAAATCGAGCAGGTACAGCAGCTTGAAGAGCTTTACCTTGCCGCAGTACTGGGTGTTTTTCGCGAAGTACACCACCGCGTTGACGAGCTTCTGGCGGGAGGTGGAGATCAGCATGGGGCCAATCCTGAGCCGGTTGCGGCCCTTATTCTAGGCCCAAATCGGCAGATTTCAGCCGGATAGCCCCGCAAGGGAACGGCCCGCACCCGCCTTCCGCATTGCACCCATCGCCCCGGCTTGGTATCACTGCCCGGCAACAAAACGGAAAAACAGTGTCCATGCCCCCCAAGCGCGCCGCCCGCACGACGACCGCTGCCAATGCTCCCCTAGGTCTCGAACCCCAGCTCTGGGCCGCCGCGGATTAGAAGAATCGCAGTGATCATTTATCACGCCACAAAAGCCGGGTTCCTAGCTGACGTATTCGAGCGCGACATTGAGGCAGTGATTCAGGAAGCGTATCGGAAAGCGACGGGAAGCCGGGTTGCTCCTACACAGGTGCGCGCCTGGAGGGAATCGCTGTTCGCGATGGCGAAGGTTTTGAACGACAAGTCAATTCCGGACGACTGCGGCCTTGCGGTCGAATACACGATACCGCAAACAGCAAAGCGGATTGATCTCCTGCTTTCTGGGCTCGATCAAGCCGATCAGGCAAATCTCGTAATCATCGAGCTCAAACAGTGGGAGTACGCACTGCCGACCGTATCTGACGGAATCGTGAAAACGTACATGGGTGGCGCAGAGGTAGAGACTAGCCACCCCTCCTATCAAGCGTGGAGCTACGCCGAACTGCTCCGCAATTTCAACGAGGCGGTCTACACCAGCGACATACCGCTCCAGCCTTGCGCGTACCTGCACAACTTCAAGAACCCAACCACTTTGGAAGGTCCCGCGTATGCAGAGTATGTGGAAAAGGCTCCGTTCTTCATCACCGGACCCGAGGAACGTGAGCGACTGCGCAGCTATATCGCTCGTCACGTGTGCCGCGGAGATCGCGGCAATCTGATCGTCGAGATCGACAACGGTCGCATCCGGCCATCAAAGCGACTCGTGGATGCCTTACTGGGCATGCTGGAGGGGAAGCGCGAGTTCGTGCTGATTGACGAACAGAAAGTAGTATTTGAGACGATCCTGGCTCGGGCAGCTACCGCTGCGACCGGCCAGAAACAAGTCGTCATCGTGGACGGCGGTCCCGGGACGGGGAAGTCCGTGGTGGCAATCAACCTGCTGGCCACATTGACGGCCAAGCGCACACTGACAAAGTACGTCACCAAAAACAGCGCTCCCCGGGCGGTATTCGAGGAGACACTCTCTGGTAGCTACCGTAAATCCCAGATCGCGTCGCTTTTCACTGGCTCAGGATCCTTCGTCAACACGCCAGTTGATACTTTTGATGCGTTGGTGGTCGACGAGGCGCATCGATTAAATGCCAAGGGTGGCTTGTTCGGCAACCTCGGCGAGAATCAGATCAAGGAAATCATCCATGCTGCACGCTGTAGTGTTTTCTTCATCGATGAAGATCAGCGCGTTACCTGGCTGGATATTGGACGAAAGGCCGAAATCGAGGACTGGGCGAGAAATGCAAACGCCGTAGTTACGCACCTGCAACTCGAATCCCAGTTCAGATGCGCTGGGTCGGACGGATATCTCGCCTGGCTGGATGATGTGCTCGGCATTCGACCAACGGCAAACCCCCTGCTGGACCCTGCGGAATACGACTTCAGAGTCGTAGACTCGCCGAATGAAGTACGAAGCCTGATAGAAGCGTGTAACAAGCCGGCAAATCGGGCGCGCATGGTTGCGGGTTATTGCTGGGACTGGAAGAGCAAGAAGGACCCGAACGTCCATGACGTGGTGATCCCAGAGTTCGGGTTCGCGATGCAATGGAACCTTGCTGACCGGGCGCCTCTCTGGATGATTGCCAAGTACTCGGTCAAGCAAATCGGGTGCATCCATACCTGCCAGGGTCTTGAGGCTGACTATATCGGCGTAATTGTCGGCCCAGATCTCATTGCGCGTGACGAGGTCCTGCAAACGCGACCGGAGATGCGATCCAAACACGACAAGTCACTCAAGGGCTACAAGGCTGCCCTGAAGATCGACCCGGACTCCGCTCGGGCCAAGGCGGATTCAATCATCCGCAATACATATAGAACGTTGATGACCCGTGGCATGAAGGGCTGTTACATCTACTGCACAGACAGAGAAACCGCGGATTACTTCAGGTCGCGGATCGTCCGCACGGAACGTCCATTGGCTCGAGCGGAGGTTGCCGAGGATCGAGGTAGCTACGATCCCGACCGACCTTGAGCGTAAGGCCACTTCGCTGTACTAACTGCCGGCGTGGAATGACGCAACCCCGACCCTCCCCATGAACGCACTCCTGATCCGCAAAAGCTGCCGATTCCACTCTGGACAAGCCTGCCCCACCATCCCAAAATGTATCGCAACTGCAATACAGAAAGCCCGGCCATGAAATCCACCACCATCCCCCCACTGCGGGTTTCGCCGGAGCTTCGCCGGGAAGCGGAAGCGGTCCTTCAGGAGGGTGAGACCCTGTCGGCGTTCATGCTGGAGTCCCTGCAGGCCAGCATTGCCCAGCGGCGTGACCAGCAGGCGTTTGTCCAGCGCGGTCTGAACAGTGCCGAGAAAGCGCGGCGCACCGGGCGTTACGTAAGCGCCGACGATGTGCTGGATGGGCTGTCCGCCAAGCTGAAGAAAGCTCCGGCCAGAGTGGCACGCTGACCCGCCGGTGTCCCGCTACCGGATTCGCTTCACTATTGAGGCGCAGGCTGACCTGGAGCGGCTTTATGATTTTCTGCTGGAGAAGGATCCCGCCGCCGCACGACGGGCGCTGGCGGCGATCCGCAGCGGTCTCAGGCTGCTCCGGTTCTCGCCGTGGTCGTGCCGGAGAGTGTCGGTGGAGCTGCCGCGCCACCGGGAACTGCTGGTGCCGTTCGGCTCAGCCGGCTACGTAATCCTGGTGGAGATCGAGCCGCCGGACACGGTGACTGTGTTGGCTGCTCGACATCAGCGGGAGGACGATTACCGTTAAGCGCGGGGTCCCTACAACCCCACGCAGCTCCCGCTGACCGTCGCCGCCGCCAGCCCTGCCACGTCCGCGCTCCCCGCACCGAACAGATGACTGATGAAGGTCCGGTTATTCCGGTTCATCGAAAACTGGTCCCCGGTCCCACAGCGGAGCACACCCGCGGTGTCGAAATCGCCGATGCAGGGCAGGGCCGGCTGATCGCCCGCTTCGCGAATCAGCTCCCAGCGCCGGGCTGACGCGGCCGGCCGCACCACGAAGCGCTGGTCGGTCACGGGGATCACCACGGTGTTCCAGCGGCCGGTTGCCGGATCCTCCCGGAAGGCCGTGGCCACGCCAGCTGTGCACCGCCAGCCGGCTTCGGCACCAGCGGCACCGGCCTCGGGCGGCAGGCTGCCGCAGCCGCTGGCCAGGGCGAGGGTCGCGGCAAAGCCCAGCTTCAGAGTCGAGGATGATCGCCGGTCAGGACGGGGCACTGCGTGATCCCGCTGGCTTGCCGGCGCCTCGGCGGATGGCCCGGATCCGCGGCCGCGGCGCTTTCCGGGCCTGCCAGAGATCCCAGGCGGCCTGCAGGCTCAGCCAGCTCTCTGCGGATCCGCCCAGCGCAGCAGCGAGCCGGATCGCCAGCTCGGCGCTGACCGCGGCCCGTCCGTTGGTGACGCGCGACAGGGCCACCCGAGACACCCCCAGGTGCCGCGCAAATTCGGTGACGGTCAAGCCGCCTTCGGGCCCGAGGACGGTGTCCCGGAGGATTTGGCCGGGGTGGGGAGGGTTGTGCATCTGGCTCATGACGGTGGTTGCTCAGAACGTCTGAGTGGAGTGTATCGCCCTTAGATACAGGTAGCGATGACCAGTTGCGGAGCCCTCAAGCCCCGGAAACGTAGAAGTGACCACCGGGGCACTGGAAATCCCTCCGCTTCCCCCGCCGCTCCCGCTATCATCCCCCGCTGACCCACCCCACCCGGACCTCCCATGGCAAAGTTCCTCGGCTGGCTGATCGCCCTCCTGTACACCGCCCAGGCTACGCTCGCGGTGCGCATGCCGCGCACGGAGAAGACCTCGCTGCTGCGGGAGGAGCTGCGCAGCTGGCACTACCTGCTGGGCCTCACGCTGTTCGTCGTGGTGCTGTGGCGGCTGTGGGTGTGGTACCGGCAGCGGCCGGTGGCGGCGCATCCGGGGCTGCCGCCGTCGGCCAATGCCTTCACCAGCCAGCTGGCGCTGGCCACCTATGGGCTGCTGGCGGTGATGCCGCTGCTCGGCCTCAACCAGGCCTTCACCGAGGGCCTCACGGTGCGGCTCGGGCCCTTCGCGACGCTGCCGCCGCTGGTGGCTGAGAGCCACCTGGGCTGGATGTTCTTCGGCTATTTCCATTCTGCGCTGGGCTTCGGCGTCACGCTGCTCACGCTCGCCAGCCTGATCACCGGCGGGTATCTGTGGCTCCGCCGGGGTGTGGGTCTGCTCGCGGCTTTCCCGCCGGGCTACGGCGCCCAGGTCTGGGCGTCGATGGCCATTACCGTCTATGCCTTCGCCACCTTCTCGTCGCCGGAACCCGGCGTGACTGCGGTCGGCAGCCTGGTGCTGATCAGCGCACTGATCGGGGGCCTCGGCTGGTGGCTTGCGTCCCGGCGACAGGACCGCCCGCCGTTCCGCAGCCTGCCGGGTACAGCGTTGCGAACGGCCACCGGGCTCGGCGTCCTGCTGCTGGTGGGCCTCGGCGCGTACGGGCCTTACCAGATGTTCCGCGTCACGCCGTGGCCGATGGGCGAGGTGGTGGCCGGCGCCGAAGGCGTCAGCTCCCATCCGGCGCCGGTGACCACCGTGAGCGTGTCGGCCCCCACCGACTTCGAGCGCCAGGTACAGGACGTGACCTACAAGTGGTGCCGCTTCTGCCACACGGTGGAGAAAGGCGGCAAGCACCTGGTGGGGCCGAACCTGTATGCGATCTTCGGCCAGCAGGCTGGCACAGTGCCGAACTTCTACTATTCCCCGGCCATGGCCGAGGCCGGTCGCCAGGGGCTCGTCTGGAACGAGGAGACCCTGGCCGCGTATATCGCCGGCCCGGACCAGTTCCTGCCCGGCACCTCGATGATCATCTCCAGCGGGCCGGTCCGGACGCCCGAGGAACGGGCGGCGGTGATCAACCTGCTGAAGCGCGAGACCATGCCGGCCGAAGCGCAGGTCGCGCGCTGAAACCGGCAATCCATCCGCTGACCGGGCCGCCTGTCCTGCTAGGCTAGACGCCCATGCCAGCGTCCATCCGCGATCCCCAGAACTGGACCACCGAGCGCATTGCCCGGCTGGCAGCCCTTGTCCTGCTGATCGTTGCCTGCCTGCAGATCATCCTGCCCTTCGTCGGGGCACTCACCTGGGCGGCGATCATTGCCATCACCATCTGGCCGGCCTTTGGCTGGCTGTCCACGCGCCTGGGTCACCGGCCGGTGCTCGCGGCCACGCTGTGCAGCCTGGCCCTGTTCGTGATCCTGGTGATGCCCTTCGCCGTGCTTACCAGTTCGCTCGGCCAGGCCGTGCCGCAGCTGTCCGAAATGCTCCGTGGGTTCACCGTGAGCATTGCCCCGGTGCCGCCCGAGTGGGTCGTGGCCCTGCCGCTGGTCGGGGAGCTGATTGCCGAAACCTGGCAGAGCGCGGTTACTGACATGTCGGGACTGGTGTCCCGCGCCTTGCCCGCGGCCGAGGAGGCCGGGGTCTGGGCACTGGCCCAGGGGGCGAGCCTGGCGCTGGCAATCCTGGAATTCCTGCTGGCCATCCTCGTGGCCGGTGTGCTGCTGGTCACGGCCGACCGGTCGGCGGACGTCGCCCAGCGTATCGCGTCACGGCTCGATATCGGCGAGGGCGCGCGGATCATCGGCATCGTGGTCAACACGGTGCGCAGCGTGTCGCTGGGGGTGGTGGGCACCGCGGTGATCCAGTCCGGCGTGGCCACCATCGGCTATGTGATCGCGGGCCTGCCCGGCATTCCGCTGCTGGGGTTTGCCACCTTCATGCTCTGCCTGATCCAGTTGCCGACGATCATCGTCTGGCTGCCGGCGGCCATCTGGCTGTGGACGCAGGACCAGACCGGTTCGGCGATCTTCCTGCTGGTCTATGGCGGACTGCTGGTGAACTGGGTCGACAACATCGTCCGTCCCTACCTGATCAGCCGCGGCGCGAAGCTGCCCTTTGCGCTGATCCTGATCGGCGTGTTGGGCGGGCTCTTTGCCTGGGGCATCATCGGGCTGTTCATCGGGCCCACCGTCCTGGCCGTGGCCTACTCGCTGGTCAGGACCTGGATCGGCAAGGCCGACCCGGCCACGCCCGATCCTACTGCTTCCTGAGTTTTGCCCACCTGATCGAGGCGTTTCGCTGCTGATAGCAGCGTTTTCTCCCCATGCTCCAGTCTGAGCCGGGCGGCCGGAGCCGGCAGGCGGCTTCCCTCTGCGTCTTTCTTGCCAATATATAAATCAAGCTTTATATTTCCGAAGATGGATCTGGACGCCACGCTCCGGCAGCTCAACGCCACGGCCGAAGTCAGCCGCCTGCGCCTGCTGGCCGCGCTGCTGGCTGGGGAGAGCCCGGTGGGCGACCTGGTGGCGGTACTCGAGCAGAGCCAGCCCCGGGTCTCGCGGCATCTCCGGGTGCTGGCGGAAGCCGGCCTGCTGGAGTCCTTCCGGGAAGGTCGTTCGATCTTCTATCGCTGGACGGACCCCGCGCTGGCCGAGGGTGTGGCCGGGATGGTTGCGGCGCTGCAGGCCGGGACCGACCCGACGCTGGCCGCCGACCGTCGGCGGCTGGCCGCGCTCCGCCGTCGCCGGGAACCGGACGCCCTGCGCCGCGCCCTGAAGGGCGGCAAGGCGCGGGAGCTGCGGGCAGTGGCGGATACGGACACGCTGACGGAACTGCTGGCGACCGCCGTTGGCCCCGCGCCGGTGCCTGCCGCGCTGGAGATCGGCGCGGGATCCGGCGAGCTGCTGGGCTGGCTGTTGTCCAGGGCGGGGCGGGTGACTGGCACCGAGACGGCCGCCGACCGGCGCAGGCTGGCACGCGCCCGCCTCCAAGCCACCGGCCAGGCGCACTGGAGCCTGCGCAATGCCGCGCCCGAGGATCTGCCTTTTGCCGCCAGCAGCTTCGACCTGGTGCTGCTGACCACGAGCCTGGGGCCGGCTGGCAGCCGCAGCGCGCGCCTCGCCGAAGCGATCCGGGTGCTGACCGCCCGGGGCCAGCTGCTGGTCTTTGATCATGTGCTGCCGCGGGATCGTGTGCTGCCCCGCACGCAGGAAAAGCCTGCGCGCCTCAGCGATGCAGCCCTTACGGCCGAGCTCGGCGCGCTCGGGCTGGTCGTCACCCGGCGTCAGTGGCTGCCGGGCCGTGCACCGGATCTCGCGCTGTTTCACGCGGCAAGACGGGAAGCACTGGCTGACCAGCAGCCGGTAGAAAGGACGGGAACCGATGGCTGAGCTGCAAACCGCACCGCGGGCCAGGCCGCCCGTGGCCGTGTCCTTCGAATTCTTTCCGCCGAAGTCGCCGGCCATGGAGGAAACGCTGTGGCAGGCGGTGCAGAAGCTCGCGCCGCTGCGGCCGCGCTTTGTGTCCGTCACCTACGGTGCCGATGGCTCCACCCGCGACCGCACGCACCGGATGGTGTCCCGCATCGTGCGTGAGACGGGCCTGGTGAGCGCGCCCCATCTCACCTGCGTGGGCGCGAGCCGCGACGAGATCGATGCGGTTGCCCGCACCTACCAGCGGGAGGGCATCCGCCACATCGTCGCCTTGCGGGGTGACCCGCCGCAGGGGGCCACCCGCTACCAGCCCCACCCCGATGGTTATGCCTATGCGGTCGACCTGGTGGCCGGGTTGCGCGCCGTCGGCGACTTCGACCTGTCGGTGGCCGCCTATCCGGAGGTGCACCCGGAAGCGCCCGGTGCGGACTTCGACCTCGACAACCTGAAGCGCAAGCTGGACGCGGGTGCGAGCCGGGCCATCACGCAGTTCTTCTTCGACACCGACAACTTCCTGCGCTTCCGCGACCGCTGCGTCGCCCGGGGTATCACGGCACCCATCGTGCCGGGCATCCTGCCCATCGCGAAGTTCCGGCAGATGGAGAATTTCGCGGGCCGCGCCGGCGCCATCGTGCCCGACTGGCTGCACGAGCGCTTTGCGGGCCTGGACGATGATCCGGACACCCAGCGCATGCTGGGCGCGAGCCTCGCCATCGAGCAGGTGGTGCAGCTGCGGCGCAACGGCATCAACGAGTTCCACTTCTACACGCTGAACCGGGCGGAGCTCACCTTTGCGATCTGCTGCGCGCTGGGCCTGCGGCCGGAGACCGGGGCGGCCGCATGACCACGGCCACCACCGCGCGGGTCGCCGCCGCCTTCGCGACGCTGCAAAAACTGCTCGCGGAGCGCATCGTGATCCTCGACGGGGCGATGGGCACGATGGTGCAGGCCCACCGGCTGGGTGAGGCGGATTACCGCGGCACGCGCTTCGCGGACTCGCGCCAGGACCTCAAGGGCAACCACGACCTGCTCACGATCACCCGTCCGGACATCATCGGCGGCATCCACCGTGCCTTCCTCGAGGCTGGCGCCGATGTGCTCGAGACCAACACCTTCAATGCCAGCGCGCCGGCGCTGGCCGACTACGGCCTCGAGAGCTGTGTCGCCGAGCTGAACCTGGCCGGTGCCCGGCTGGCCCGCGCCGTGGCCGACGAGGTGGCGGCGGCCACCGGCCAGCCGCGCTTCGTCGCGGGCGTGCTGGGCCCGACCAACCGCACCGCCTCGATCTCGCCGGACGTCAACGATCCGGGCCTGCGC
>CAZGKE010000129.1:0-9867 GCA_964526035.1 uncultured Gammaproteobacteria bacterium
TCCTGATGGCCACGGTCAAGGGCGACGTGCACGACATCGGCAAGAACATCGTCGGTGTGGTGCTGGCCTGCAACAACTTCGACGTGGTCGACCTCGGCGTGATGGTGCCGGCGCAGACCATCCTCGACCGCGCCCGCGAGGAGAAGGTCGACCTGATCGGCCTGTCCGGCCTGATCACGCCGTCGCTCGAGGAAATGTCCCACGTCGCCCGCGAAATGAAGCGCCAGGGCTTCGAGGTGCCGCTGCTGATCGGCGGCGCCACCACCTCGCGCGCGCACACCGCGCTGAAGATTGCCCCGCACTACGCTTCGCCCACGGTGTGGGTGAAGGACGCCTCGCGCGCGGTCGGCGTGGTGCAGTCGCTGATCAGCGTCGACAAGCGCCAGGCCTTCGTCGCTGCCAACGAGAGCGACTATGCCGCCATCCGCGAACGCCACAAGGACCGCGGCGACGCCAAGCGCCTGATCGGCCTCGGCAAGGCGCGCGCCAACCGCTTCGACGGCGGCTGGAACGATTACCAGCCACCGGCGCCGAACCACCCGGCGCTCACCGTCTTCGACGACTACCCGCTGGCCGAGCTCATCGACTGCATCGACTGGACGCCGTTCTTCCAGTCGTGGGAGCTGTCCGGCCGCTATCCGCAGATCCTCGACGACGAAGTGGTCGGCCCCCAGGCCCGCGACCTGTTCGCCGACGCACAGGCGATGCTCGGCAGGATCGTCGAAGAGAAATGGCTGACGGCGAAAGCGGTGGTGGGACTGTGGCCGGCAAATTCCGACGGAGACGACGTACTGGTCTTCTCCCCTGCTCCCCGCTCCCCGCTCACCGCTCCCCATCGCCTCAACTTCCTCCGCCAACAAGCCGACAAGCCCGCTGGCGAAAGGGCGAACCTGTGTCTGGCGGACTTCGTGGCACCGGCCGACAGCGGGGTCGAGGACTGGATCGGCGGCTTTGCGGTCACTACGGGACACGGCATCGAAGACCACGTGGCGCGCTTCGAGGCGGACCATGATGACTACAGCGCCATCCTGCTGAAGGCCCTGGCCGACCGCCTCGCCGAGGCACTGGCCGAGCGCATCCATCAGCGCGTGCGCAAGGAAATCTGGGGCTATGCCGCGGACGAGAATCTCGACAACGAAGCGCTGATCCGCGAACGCTACCGCGGCATCCGCCCGGCGCCCGGCTACCCCGCCTGCCCCGATCACAGCGCCAAGCGCACCCTCTTCGACCTGCTCGAAGCCGAGAAGCACACCGGAATCGAGCTCACCGAGAATTTCGCGATGTACCCGACGGCGGCAGTGAGCGGCTTCTATTTCTCCCATCCCAGGAGTCAGTACTTCGTCGTCGGCCGCATCGGCCGCGACCAGGTCGAGGACTACGCCGATCGTCGCGGCGTCGCGCTGCAACAGGCCGAACGCTGGCTGGCGGCGAACCTCGACTACGATCCCGAGTAGACATGACCTTTGTCCCCTTTTCATCCGCGCGCGCTCGGGCGACCATGCGCGGTCGATTGCTCTGCTCCGGGTGACCCATTTGAACCTGCTCCGCCTTGCAGCGCTGCTGCTCCTGCTCCCCGCCATTGCCAGCGCCGGTACTACCGTCTCGCCGCTGATCCAGGTGTTCGGCGAACATCGGCACGACTCCAAGGTTCCGACTCTCGACGCCCAGCTCGGATTCCCGCTGGGACAAAAGGCGGCCACGCCGGAAGAGATCGATGCAGCGTTGCACACCTGGGCTGGGCAAAGCGATCGACTGCGACTGGTGCCCTACGGACAGACCCATCAGGGCCGACCGCTGCGCATGGCCATCGTCTCCAGCGCCGCCAACATCGCGCAGCTGGATGCCATCCAGGACGAGCTTGACGAGCTGGCCGACGCGCGCAGCGGCAACGATGCGCGCGCCCGCGAAATCGTCGCGCGGGCGCCGGTGGTGGCTTTCCTCGCCTACTCCATCCATGGCAACGAGACGTCGGGCGCCGATGCAGCACTGGCGCTGGTCTATCACCTGATCGCCAGCCAGGACGAAAGCGTCGCTGCACTGCTCGACAGGACCATCGTCATCATCGATCCTCTGATGAACCCAGACGGCCGCGCCCGTGCGGTCGCCGACCTGCGCGGCTTCGCCAACAGCGGCCCGGTGTTCGACGACCAGCATCTCGGACGCTTCGCCAACTGGCCGTTCGGTCGCGGCAACCACTACGTGTTCGACATGAACCGCGACTGGATCTACGGCACCCAGCCGGAGACCCGCGGACGCATCGCCTTCCTGCGTCGCTGGCATCCGCTTCTGTTCGTCGACGCCCATGAGATGGGCTCGCAGGACACCTTCCTGTTTTCGCCGCCGCGTGCACCGATCAATCCGCACTACTCGCCGCGCTTCCGTGAGTACCTCGAGCGCTTCTCCCAGGACCAGGCGCGGGCATTCGACCGTCGCGGCTGGGTCTACTACTCGGGGGAATGGAATGAAGGCTGGTACCCCGGCTATTCGGACGCCTGGGGCGGACTGCGCGGCGCGGTCAACATCCTCTATGAACAGGCGCGGGCCGCCGATCACGGCGTGCGTCAGGCCAACCAGCGCGTGCTCACCTACCAGGAAGCGGTAGCGCACCAGCTTGCCAGCTCCTGGGACAACCTGCAGTCGCTCGACCGCTACCGCAGCGAGCTGCTGGAAGCGTTCTGGGCGGACCGCCGCGCAGCGGTCTCCGCCGACGGACCGTATGCCCGCGGCATGTTCGTGGTGCCCACCGGTCGGCACCCGACGCGCGAGGCGGCCCTGCTCGACCTGCTGGAGCTTCAGAACGTCGAGGTCCACCGCAGCACCCAGGAGCTGCGCCTGAGTGCGGCCACCGACACCCTCGGCCGTCGCCAGGACGCGACAGTGCCGGCCGGCAGCTTGCTGGTGCACGCCCGGCAACCGTTGGCCCGTCTGGTCGCCAACCTTTTCGAGTTCGACCCCCGCATCGACGATCACTCCCTCACGCGCGAACGCGAGGAGCTGCTGCGCAACGGTCGCGGCACCATCTATGACGTCACCTCGTGGAACCTGGGCATGCTCTATGGCCTGCCGATGCTGTCCGTCCAGGCCGCACTGCCGCAGGGTGCCGAACGCGTTCGCGGCGCGGCGCAAGCGAATGCCGTTGTGCCTTCGTCTTCGAGCGTCGGCTGGCTGATCCCGGGTCATGACGATGGCGCGGTGCGCGCCGCCGCCGAGCTTCTCAAGCGTGGACTGCGCCCGCGCGTGGCATTGAAGGAGATCGAATTCGACGGCCGCCGCCATCCGCGCGGCTCATTGGTGCTGACACGCCGCGATCACCGCCATCTGGACGAGGCGCAGTTGATCGCCGCGCTTGGCGAGGTCGCCGTGCATCTGCATCAGGGCATCGTCGCCTTGGGTAGCGGGCAAGGTCCCGGCGACCTTCCGGACCTCGGCGGCGGCGAGTTCGGCCTGCTGGAAGCGCCGCGCGTGGCCATCCTCGGACAGGGCAGCATCATCAATCCCAACGTCTTCGGCTTCCAGTGGCATTACCTCGACCAGACGCTGGGACTGGCGCCGACCATTCTCAGCGAGAGCCGCCTGGGGCAGACCGACCTGCGTCGCTACAACGTGATCGTGCTGCCCGACCGATGGGGGGGGCCGCTGCCCGAATCGGTGATCGCGGCGCTGAAACCCTGGATCGAAGCCGGCGGCACGCTGATTGCCAGCGGCAGCGCCGCCGCCCAGCTCGCCGTCAACGATGGGCCGCTGCAGGCGCGCACGCTGCCGGCTGCACTGGAAGAGCCGGGCCCGTATCGCGAGCGGCTGGCGCGTGAATGGCTGGCCGACCAGTCGGCCGCGCAGGTAAACGATGAACTGTGGAGTCACGCGGCGATCAGCGGCACTGCCTCGGCGTGGCCGGCGCAGCTCGAAGAGAGCGACCGCGAAGATGCCGCAGCGCGCGAAGCACGCGACCAGTGGCGGCGGCTGTTCATGCCGCGTGGCGCCTTCGTTGCCGCGCGCTGCGACGATCGCCACTGGCTGACCTTCGGCTGCGACGGCGTGTTGCCCGTCCTGTTCGGCAATGATCAGCCGCTGATGGCCGCCGGGTCGGTGGAGGCTCCGCTGCGCCTCGGCAGCTTTGAGGCAGCCGGCGGGCGCGACGCGGGCGACTGGCGCGCCTATGGTTGGGCCGCACTCCCGCCCGGGCAGAAGCTGCTGCTGCGCATGGGTGGTCTGCTCTGGCCCGAGGCCCAGGAACGCCTCGCCAATACGGCCTGGGTGACGCGCGAATCGATGGGGCGTGGCCAGGTGATCCTGTTCGCCACCACGCCCGAATTTCGCGGCACTGCGCTCGGGATGCGCCGGATCATGGGCAACGCCGTGGTGTACGGCCCCGGACTCGGCACGACGCCGGTGATCCTGCCTTGAGGACAGGCGCTGCGCCAACCTTGTAGCGGCCTCAGCCGCGACGGTTCGGGTGGATCGGAGCGTGGCGCGTCGGGGCTGAGGCCCCTTCCACAACAAGATCGAGCTCCATGGGCAACCGGCCGTCCTTACCAGACCAGGTCGGCGGGCACATCGTCTTCGGCAGGTGCATCGGGATCGACCAGCAGCACCAGCGCCTCGTCGCTGATCGCCACCGCCTGTTCCAGCACTGCCCGCTCGACCAGCAGGTAGCGTCCCGCCACCTGCACGATGCCGAGCTCGCCAAGGTTGAGGCGGCGCAGCTGCTCGGGGGTCACGTAGAGGTGGCGGATGCGTCCCTTGTGCTCGAAATGGCGCTGCACCTCCGCGGCCGCGTCATTCAGTGTCTTGCCATGCAGCAGCAGATTCAGTTTCGCCTTGCGCTCGCGGCGCTCGCGGGCCCGTTCCTGGGCATCGCGCTCGGCCGCGGCGCGCTCCTGCTTTTCCTTCTGCGCGCGAATCGCGTAGGCCCTGGCCAGGTCCATCTCTTCCTGGCTGCGCGCGTCCTGGCTGCGCGGCGTACCTCTTTCACCCTTCTTGCGCACAGTTTTCGTGGCTGTGCGCGGTGGCTTGCTGCGCCGCTCGGTGGGTGGCTTGGGCTTGGCCAGACCCAGGGAAAGGAGCTGGTCACGAAGGGAATCTGCCATGTCGTGCCTCAGTAGTGCGGAGGGGGCGGTTCGCGGGATGCATCGCCGTCCAGCGACGCCTGTACGCGCTCGACTCCGGCATCGAGCCTGTCCAGCGCGCGCTGCATGCGCTCCAGCACATGGTGCTGCTGCAACAGCGCGTCGTTGAGACCCTGAATCGTATCCTCCTGGAACGCAACGCGCATCTCCAGTTCGGCAACGCGTGCCTGCAGCGATTCAAGGGTCACGGCGAGGCTACGCTGCGTCCGCGCCCGATGCCGTAATAGGCAAGCCCGGCGGCTTCGACCGTGGCCGGATCGTAGATATTGCGACCGTCAAACACGGCGCGGCCGGACAGGGCCTCTCCCATCGCGGCAAAATCCGGGCTCCAGAACTCGCGCCACTCGGTGACCACGGCAAGTGCGTCGGCACCGACCAGCGCCTCAGCGGCGGTGGCGCAGACACACAGATCGTCGCGCGCGCCCCAGATGCTCAATGCCGCCGCACCGGCTTCCGGGTCGTAGACGCGGACCCGTGCGCCAGCCTCCCACAGGCGTTCGATCAGAACTCGGCTGGGCGCCTCACGCATATCGTCGGTATCGGGCTTGAAGGCGAGGCCCCAGACAGCCAGGGTGCGACCTTGCAGGCGGCCATCGAAATAGCGGTGGATCATGGCAAACAGGCGTTCCTTCTGTTCGGCGTTCACCGCCTCCACCGAGCTGAGGATGCGCGGTTCGTAGCCATGCGCTCGAGCGGCGTGATCGAGGGCGCGAACGTCCTTGGGAAAACAGGATCCGCCGTAGCCGGCACCGGCGTAGATGAACGAGAAACCTATGCGCATGTCGGATCCGATGCCGATGCGCACCATCTCGATGTCGGCACCGACGCGTTCGGCGATATTGGCCATTTCGTTCATGAAGCTGATCTTGGTGGCGAGCATGGCATTGGCAGCGTACTTGGTCAGCTCGGCGGAGCGTACGTCCATCTCGACAATGCGGTCATGGTTGCGGTTGAAAGGCGCATACAGCGCGCGCATGCGCTCTATCGCCCGCGACGATGAGCTGCCGATGACGATGCGGTCAGGGCGCATGAAATCCTTGACCGCCGCGCCTTCCTTGAGAAATTCGGGGTTGGAGACCACGTCGAATGCCATTTCGACTCCACGTCGGGCAAGTGTTGCAGTCACCGTGTCACGAACCCGATCGGCGGTTCCCACCGGGACGGTCGACTTGTCGACGATCACCACATAGCTATCCATGTGGTTGCCGATGGTTTGCGCCACCGCCAGCACATGTGACAGATCGGCGCTGCCGTCCTCGTCTGGCGGCGTGCCCACTGCAATGAATATGGTTTCACCGTGATCGATGGCGGCCGCCGCGTCCGTCGTGAAGCGCAGCCGCCCTGCACGACGGTTCTCGGTGACCATGCCTTCGAGGCCGGGCTCGAAAATGGGAATCGCGCCGGCCTCGAGCCTGGCGACCTTGTCGGCGTCGATATCGACACAAACGACATCATTGCCGACATCGGCGAAGCAGGCGCCGGTCACCAGCCCTACATAGCCGGTTCCGAAGATGGTGATGCGCATGGAAGGACGTCACTCGGATCAGGAAAGCGGCCGATTGTAGTGCGACCATGTGACCCCGGTCATGCGCCTTGAGGTCGACAAAAAAAAGCGGCGCGCCCGAGGGGGGCGCGCCGCTCCAGTCTTGCCGTCTCCCCGGTCAGGGCCGGGGACGCGGAAGCACGCGGTTTATTCGGAGATCGAAATCAGTTCGACCTCGAACACCAGGGTGGCATTGGGGCCGATCGGACCCGGCGTACCGCCCTCGCCGTAAGCCAGATCAGAGGGAATGAACAGCTTGTACTTGCTGCCTTCCGACATCAGCTGCAGCCCCTCGGTCCAGCCGGGAATCACGCCGTTCAGCGCAAAGGTGGCGGGCTGGCCACGATCGTGCGAGCTGTCGAACTTGGTGCCGTCGATCAACGTACCGGTGTAATGGACAGTGACCTCGTCGGCCGTGGTGGGCTTGCGACCCGAGCCTTCGGAAATCACCTGGTACTGCAGACCCGACGCCGTGGTCGTCACACCCGGCTTGGACTTGTTCGCGGCCAGGAATGCTTCGCCTTCCGCCTTGTTCTTGGTGGCAGCTTCACTCTGCTTGGTGGCCTGCTCGGCCTGCAGGCGTGCCATGAAGGCCTCGCGGACTGCGAGAGCTTCTTCCTTGGTCATGGCGAGCTCGCCACCGGCCAGCACATCGGCGATACCGCGCGAAAGCGCCTCGACATCGATCTCGTCCTTGATCTGTTGCAGCGAGCCGCCGACATCCATACCGACCATGTAGCTGATTTTTTCCTTCTCGGTCTGCGGTGCCTGGGCGGAGGCGACCGAAACCGTTGCCAGACCGGCAGCCAACATGGCGGCGGTCAGCGACTTGCTGAGAATTGCATTCATTCTTTTCTCCGGGGAATCTTCAGTAATGTGCAGGGGTCGTACCAGCTGGCCAGCCGGGAACACTGACGCGAAGCCGCCGTATTGTCTCGCTGCCGGGCAAGCTTGGCAAACACGGCGTCCGATCAGGCTCGGCACCCACCGTGGCACAGCGGTTATCCTTGGCGGTTCATTACAGCTCAGCCTTTGACAATGAAAGACCTCGACAAGTTCGATCGCGTCCGCGCATTGCGCTTTGACGGCGAACGCCTGCACCTCCTTGACCAGCGAATTCTTCCGCTGCACACCGAGTGGCTGGAATACGACAACGCCGAGTCGGTGGCGCAGGCCATTCGCGCGCTGGTGGTGCGCGGCGCCCCCGCCATCGGCATCGCGGCAGCTTACGCGCTGGTGATCGATGCCCGCCGCCACGGCAGCCTGTCCGGCCCCGATTTGAGACTCGCCCTGGCCGACGCCTTTGGCGCCCTGCGCGAGTCCAGACCCACCGCGGTCAACTTGTTCTGGGCCCTGGAGCGCATGGACAAGGCGCTCGAAAGGGGAGCAGATGTCCGCGGGCTTCTGATCGAGGCGCGCGCCATCGAAGCGGAGGATCTTGCCGCCAACAGGGGAATGGGAGAATTGGGTGCGTCGCTCCTCGGTGAAGGCGCGTCGGTGCTCACACATTGCAATACAGGCTCGCTGGCCACCGCCGGCACGGGTACCGCGCTGGGCGTGATTCGCCACGGCTGGGCCAGCGGGCAGATCGTCGAAGTGCACGCCTGCGAGACCCGCCCATGGCTGCAGGGTGCGAGACTGACGATCTGGGAACTCCTTCAGGACGAGATACCGGCCACCCTGGTCGCCGACAGCGCGGCCAGCTGGCTGATGGCACAGGGTCGGATCGGCTGGGTGGTCGTCGGCGCGGACCGCATTGCCGCAAATGGCGATGTCGCCAACAAGATCGGCACCTACCAGCTAGCCATCACCGCCCGTCACCACGGCGTGCGTTTCATGGTGGTAGCGCCTTCCTCGACAGTCGACATGGCCACCGCATCGGGCCAGTCCATTGAAATCGAACTGCGCGATCCACGGGAAATGATGGAATACGGCGGTCAACGCACGGTCGCCGAGGGCGCGCGCGCCTGGAACCCGGTGTTCGACATCACGCCGGCGGCATTGATCGACGCCATCGTGACCGAGAAGGGCGTGATCGAACGCCCGGACGCCGAACGCATGGCGGCGCTTTTCGGCGACGTGGGTCCGGGGAACCCCTGAACCAGTCCTCGCGCGCCCGGGTCTGCTTCCCCGACACCAAAGTGGCGATTGTCGGCGTCCCCCTACCCCCGCGAATGCTATAATTCGCGGCTTACGCTTGGTCAGCCCCCAACTCTCGTTCCAGCGTCGAGGGTTCACTTGACCTGCGCCCCGATCCGTTGCATTTCCAAGGACTTTTCATGGCCGAATCCGCCAGCGAAATCATCCGTATCAACATCGAGGACGAGATGCGCCAGTCCTACCTCGATTACGCCATGAGCGTGATCGTGGGACGCGCCCTCCCCGATGTCCGTGACGGACTGAAACCCGTGCATCGCCGCGTGCTGTTCGCGATGAGCGAACTGAGCAACGACTGGAACAAGCCCTACAAGAAGTCCGCCCGCGTGGTCGGTGACGTGGTGGGTAAATACCACCCGCACGGCGATTCCGCGGTGTACGACACCCTGGTGCGCATGGCGCAGCCATTCTCGCTGCGCTACATGCTGGTCGATGGGCAGGGCAACTTCGGCTCGGTGGACGGCGACGCCCCTGCAGCCATGCGCTACACCGAAGTCCGCATGTCGCGCCTTGCGCACGAGATGCTGGCCGACATCGACAAGGCCACCGTCGACTTCCAGCCCAATTACGACGAGTCCGAGCACGAGCCCAAGGTGCTGCCGGCGCGAGTGCCGAACCTGCTGGTCAATGGCTCGGCCGGTATTGCCGTCGGCATGGCCACCAATATTCCGCCGCACAACCTCGGCGAAGTGATCGATGCCGTCGTCGCCCTGATCGACAACCCGGAACTCGGCATCGATGAACTGATGCAATTCCTGCCCGGCCCGGATTTCCCCACCGGCGGCATCATCAACGGCGCCGCGGGCATCGTCCAGGCATACCGGACCGGCCGCGGGCGCATCCTGATTCGCGCGCGCACCGAAATCGAGACCGACCCGGACAGCGGCCGCGAAGCGATCATCGTCCACGAGCTGCCCTACCAGGTGAACAAGGCCCGGTTGATCGAAAAGATTGCCGAGCTGGTGAAGGAAAAGAAGCTGGAGGGCATCTCCGAGCTGCGCGACGAGTCCGACAAGGACGGCATGCGCATCTTCATCGAGG
>CAZGKE010000130.1:0-9818 GCA_964526035.1 uncultured Gammaproteobacteria bacterium
CGATGAAGGGCATTTCCAGCAGGTAGCCTGGATGGAACGAAGTGGAATCCGGGACGTGCGCGGCATGGTGAGACGGGACCCCGGATTCCGCTGCGCTGCATCCAGGCTGCACGCTCCAGGCCCTAAGCCCTAAGCCCTGAACTAGAATGACCCGCCCACCCGCAATCTCGGATCCGCTGTGCCCCGACCCAAACCCGTCTTGCTCCTCATCCTCGATGGCTGGGGCCATCGCGAGGAGACTGATCACAATGCCATCGCCCATGCGCGCACGCCGAACTGGGACCGCCTGCTGAGCGATTGCCCACATACCCTGGTCGAAACCGGCGGCCTGCATGTCGGACTACCCGACGACCAGATGGGCAACTCCGAGGTCGGGCACATGAACATCGGAGCCGGCCGCGTGGTCTACCAGGATCTGACGCGGATCGACAAGGCGATCGTCGACGGCGAGTTCCAGCGCAACGAGGCGCTGCTCGGTGCCTGTCGCGCGGCGCGGCGCAGCGGCACCCTGCACGTCATGGGCCTGCTGTCTCCTGGCGGCGTGCACAGCCACGAGAAGCACATCCTCGCCATGCTCGATCTGGCGAAAGCCGAAGGCGTGCCGCGGGTTGCGGTGCACGCCTTTCTCGACGGCCGCGACACGCCTCCGCGCAGCGCGCGTTCCAGTCTCGAGGCGCTGCAGGCGACATGCGACCGGCTCGGCAACGCGCGCGTGGCCAGCGTCTGCGGACGCTACTGGGCGATGGATCGCGACAAGCGCTGGGACCGTGTCGAGAAGGCATGGCGGGTGATCACCGAGGGCGAAGGCGAATTCAGCGCCGACAGCGCGCTCGCTGCACTCGATGCGGCCTACGCCCGCGACGAAAACGACGAATTCGTCAAACCGACCGTCGTCGCCGGCGGCTGTCGCGTCGAGGACGGCGACGCCGTGGTGTTCATGAACTTCCGCGCCGATCGCGCACGCGAACTGAGTCAGGCTTTTCTGCTGCCCGATTTCGACGGCTTCGCGCGCGCGCGCCGTATCCGCCCGGCTTGCTTCGTCACGCTTGCCGAATACAGCAGCGAACTGCCGTCAACCGTGGCCTACGGTCCGCAGACCCTTTCCAACACGCTGCCGGAGTTTCTCTCGGCGCAGGGTCTGACCCAGCTGCGCATCGCCGAGACCGAGAAGTACGCCCACGTCACCTTCTTCTTCAACGGTGGCCGCGAGGAACCGTTTCCCGGCGAGGATCGCATCATGGTGCCCTCACCCAAAGTGGCTACCTACGATCTCAAGCCGGAAATGAGCTGCCCGGAAGTGACCGACCGGCTGGTCGAGGCCATCGGCAGCGGCCGTTACGACTTCATCCTCTGCAACATCGCCAATCCCGATATGGTGGGCCACACCGGAATCTTTGCCGCCGCGGTGCAGGCGGTCGAGGTCGTCGACCAGACCCTTGGTCGTTTGCGAATCGCCATCGAGCAGGCTGGCGGCGAGATGCTGGTCAGCGCCGACCATGGCAATCTGGAGCAGATGCAGGACCACAGCACCGGGCAGCCGCATACCGCCCACACGCGCGGGCCGGTACCGCTGGTCTATCTGGGGCGGCCGGCGCGACTTCTCCCGGGCGGGGCACTCAAGGACCTTGCGCCAACCGTGCTTGCGCTGATGGCCTTGCCCAAGCCCGCCGAGATGGGCGGCGGGAGCCTGGTCGAGTTCGACTGAGCCGATGCGGTCGATCGGTGCCGCGCTCGGACTGCTGCTGTGCGTGTCCGCCGTGTACGCGCAGCAAGACGATGAAGCGCAGACGCAGGCGCGACTGAGCGAGGTCCGCGCTGCCATGGTCGAAGTGGGCGCCGAGCGCAAGCGCCTGCAGGGTCAACTGGCCGAACTGGTGGACGGCCTGCGCGTCCAGGACCTGCAGGTGGCTGCGAGTGCGCGCGAGCTGCGCCGGCTTGATGAAGCGGTGGCGGCGAGCGAGGCGGAGCTGGCGAGGCTGGAGGACGAACGCGCGAGCATGGAGCGCGGTCTGGCCAGCCAGCGCGATGCGCTCGCCAAGCTGTTTCGATCAGCCTACATGCTGGGCCAGCATGCGCCACTGAGACTGCTGTTTTCGCAGGATCGCGTGGACAGCGTCGGTCGTGCGCTGGCCTACCACCGCTACCTCAAGGAGGGTCGCCTGGCGCGCATGCGAAGTCTCGGCGAGGAGCTGGCGGGTTTGTTGGCGTTGACCTTGCGGGTCGCCGCCGAGCGTGACCAGGTGGCGGCAACTCGCGAGGCGCAGGCCAGCGAGGCCGAACGTCTGACCGCTGATCGCGCCGAGCAGCAGCGGCGTCGCGCCACCCTCGAATCCGATCTGCATGGCCAGGAGCAGCGCCTCGCCGCGTTGGGTCGGGACGAACGTGAACTGCTGGCCCTGTTGGCGCGGCTGCGCGACATCTTCGCCGACATTCCGGCGACGGCCGAGGGAGCGGCACCCTTCGCCAGTCGCCGCGGGCGGCTGCCGTGGCCGGTCGAGGGCACGGTGCTTGCCGCCTTCGGCGCGCAGGGTCGCGAAGGGCGTGGCAGCACCGGCATGGTGATCGCCGGCGATGCGGGCGCCGAGGTGCGTGCAGTCGGCCACGGCCGGGTCGTGTTTGCCGACTGGCTGGCGGGATTCGGGCTGCTGCTGATCGTCGATCATGGCGACGGCTTTCTCAGCCTGTATGGACACAACGAGACGCTGCTGCGGGAGTCCGGTGAATGGGTGGCGCCAGGAGATGCGGTCGCCACCGTCGGGCAAAGCGGCGGCCGCGACCGTCCGGCCCTGTATTTCGAGCTGCGCCAGGCCGGTCGCGCCGTCGATCCGAAGCCCTGGCTGCGGCGCTGATCGGTGCGCTGCCGCCGTATACTCGACGCATGCTTCGTACCGCCATTCTTGCCCTGATTCCACTCGCGGCCGCCGCCGCTCCGCCGGTACAGCCGCTGCCGATCGAACAGATCCGCCAGTTCTCTGCGGTGTTCAACGCCGTCGAGCGCGGCTACGTCGATGAGCTCGACCGCGAACGCCTGATGCGGGCAGCCATCCGCGGGATGCTGCAGGAGCTTGACCCGCACAGCGAGTACCTCGACGCCCAGGAACTGTCCGACCTCACCGAAGAGACCCGGGGTGCCTACGCCGGTGTCGGCATGGAGGTGCAGCTGCGCGAGGATGGGCGCATCGAGGTGGTCGCGCCCATCGACGATACGCCCGCTGCGCAGGCGGGCATCGTGGCCGGCGACATTTTGCAGGCGATCGACGGCGCTGTGGTCGCGACGGGTACCCCGCTGCGTGAGGTGGTCTCCAGACTGCGTGGTCGCCCTGGATCGCGTGTCGGATTGACGCTGCAGCGCGAGGGTCACGATGCGCTGCTGATGATGCAGCTGCGCCGCGAGCGCATCCGCGTGGCCAGCGTGCGCAGCGAGATGCTGAACTCCGGCCACGCCTACATGCGCATCAGCACTTTCCAGACCGACACGGCGCGCGATTTCCGCCGCCAGCTGCAGCGTCTGCAGCAGCGCGCCGACGCGCCGCTCCCCGGGCTGTTGATCGACCTGCGCAGCAATCCCGGCGGTCTGGTGAATGCTGCGGTCGAGGTGGCCGACCTTTTCATCGAAGCCGGCGTGCTGGTGAGTATCCGCGGCCGGCTGGCCGACACCCACCTCAGTTTCGACGCCACCCCGGGGGACGCGCTGGACGGCGCTCCGGTGGTGGTACTGGTTGATCGCGGCACTGCTTCGGCTGCGGAAATCCTCGCCGCCGCGCTGCAGGACAGCGGACGCGGTCGGGTGGCCGGCCTGCCCACCTTCGGCAAGGGTTCGGTGCAGTCGGTGCTGCCGCTGGACAACGGCCACGCGATCAAGCTGACTACGGCGCGCTACTACACACCCAACGGTCGTGCCATTGATGAGGGCGGCCTGAAGCCCGATCTGCGCCTGGACAAGGTGGCGCCGCCGGGGCGCATAGACGTCGCCGAGGACGCCGCCGTCATCGCCGCCTTGACCATCTTGCAAAGCGTGGCCGCCGCGCGCTGATTGGTCGACGAGACGCTGGGCCCGCGCCACGCTTTTCCCGGGTCCCGGGTCCCGGGTCCCGAATCCCGATCATTCAACCGCGCAGCCGCCGGAACACCGCCGGCCGCGACGCCAGCGCAAACACCACGCCGAGCACGAAGCCGGCGAGGTGCGCCGACCAGGCCACTGCGCCGAAGCCGGGGCCGACGTAGCTGAACAGCACCTGCAGCAGCGCCCAGAAGCCGATCAACAGCGCGGCAGGCACGCGTACGAACTCGAGGTAGACGCCCAGCGGAACCACCAGACCGAGGCGCGCGCGCGGAAACAGCGTCAGATAGGCGCCGAGCACCGCCGACACCGCCCCGCTGGAGCCGACGATGACGAACCCCGGGCTGTCGACGATCAGCGCCGCGGCCAGCAGGGACAGTGCGCCGCAGGCAAGGAACAGCACCAGGAAACGGATCGGCCCGAGCGTGCGCTCGGCGGCCACGCCGAACAGGATGAGGAACAGCAGGTTGCCCAGCAGATGCAGCCAGTCGGCGTGCACGAACAGCGCGCTGAACAGCTTGAGCAGACGCGTGTCGCGCCAGAAGGCGCCGAAATCGGCGCTGCCGGCGAACAGCGTTTCCGGAACCGCGCCCCAGCGTTCCATGTGCGCCTGTCGCTGGTCTGCGGCCTCCATCGTCAGCAGGACGAAGAGCAATACCGAGACCAGCACCAGCAGCAGGGTGGACCAGGGGAACTGGCTGCGTGCCCGCGTTTCGACGTGGACGAACATTCCGTGGTTCAGCGCGATCCCTGACGCAGCAGGAAGTGCTGGCCGCGAAACTCCAGTTCCAGGGTCTGAGCGCCGATTTCCACCAGACGTACACCGGGGGCGACTTCATCGCCCTCGATACGGCGTTCGCCATTGACCAGCGCGAACCGGGAAGCCTGATCGCCGCTGTACACCAGCATGCTGATGCGGATTTCGGGAATGTCGCGGCGCAGGGTATAGGGCAGCTCGTGGATGCTGGGTGGCCCCTCATCCGCCGTCGGTGTAGATGCAACGTCAGGCTGTGCGGGCTCCGCTTCGGTGGGGATCGGCGGTGCATCCTGCGCAGGCTGCGGCGGGGCATCGCTCAGCGTGGGCGGTGGATCCGGGAGCGCGCCGAGGGCATCGGCGAGCCTTGCGCGGGTTTCGTCGTCCAGGTCGGGATCGAGCAGCGGGTCATCCGCGGACGGCGCCACCAGGGCGGCGCTTTCCCGATCCTCCTGCGGGCGGGCACGTTGCCCATAAGGCACGCGCTCCGCAACTGCGGGCCGATCCAGCGTTGGCGTTTCCCGCCGCGTTGCGGCTGGCGCCGGGGCATCCGCAGGCTGCGCTGACCGGGATTCATCAGCCAGAATTGCAGGGGATGGCGACAGCGCGGCGCTGTCGGGACCCTGGTCGCCGTTGCGCTGACCCAGCCACCAGCCGCCGAACAGGGTGACTGACAGCAGCATCAGCATCGCAACCCACGGCCACACCCGGCGCCGACGCGATTTGGTTGCGGGCGTCATCAGGCCGGGCGTCTGGCGGCGCAGGCGCTCGGCTTCGGACTTCTTCAGGGCTTCGAGGATCAGGGACATGGGCGGCGCTATGGTACGCGACGGGTGAGGCGCGGGCCGCCGCGCTGATACGCGGTGAGCGCCAGCAGGGTTTCCGGGCCGACGATGCCATCGGGCGTGAGCCCGTAGTTCAGCTGGAAGCGCCGCACGCGCTCTTCGATCTGGGCGTCGAAATAGGGCGGACCGGCGCGCGACGCATCCACCTGCTCGTCGAGTGCGGCCAGCCGTTCGGTCAGCCATGAGACGCCGGGCCCGGTGTCGCCGCGGCGCATCACCTGGGGAAGAAACGCCGGCGCGCGCCAGACGGCGAAGAACTCGCCGAGCCATACCCGTTCCAGCGTGCGCAGCGGCGTCTCGACCACGTCGCCGCCGAAATCGAGGCGGGCACGCTCCTGGCCGAGTCCGAGCAGCAGCACGAAGGCCTCCTGTTCGCCGTCCACCAGGCGCATCAGGAGTGGCCGGCGCAGCGCGCGGAGCTTGGTCAGACTGCCCGCCACGCGCAGACAGTAGATGCCGGTGGCCAGCACCGGCGGACAGCGCGAAGCATCGCTCACCCGCACTTCCTCGGCGCGGACCTGCCAGCGCGCCAACAGCTGGGTCCAGACCGCCGCCGTCTCGTCCCCGCTGCTTTCGCCGATGCGCTCGGCAAGCGCATCGTCGTCGAGCAGGGGATAAGGCGAATCCGACTCGGCGGTTTCTTCCGGAATGTCGGCAAGCGGCTCGACCTCGGCCTCGGGGCTTGGGCTGAAGGCAAAGAACAGGATCACCAGGCCGAGCAGCACCGCGGCGCCAGCGGCAACCAGCGGACGCGTGAAGCGGCGACTGCCGAGGTCGAGCGCCTCCGCCGCTGCCTGGTCGATCACGCGTTCGTTGAGCGTCTCCAGCTCCTGCGCATAGCCGGCCAGCAGCGCACGTTCGGCAATCACGTTGATGAGGCGGGGCACGCCACCGGAATGGCGGTGCAGCGCGCGCAGGCCGAGCCGGGTGAAAGGAACGCGGTTCATGCCCGCCACCTGCAGTCGGTGACGCACGTAGGATTCGGTTTCGTCGGAAGTCAGCGGCGTCAGGTGGTAGCGCGCGGTGACGCGTTGCGAAAGCTGGCGCAGCTCGGCCTTCGCCAGCAGCTCGCGCAGCTCGGGCTGGCCCAGCAGGATGATCTGCAGCAGCTTCTGCGTGGGGGTTTCCAGATTGGTCAACAGGCGCACCTGTTCCAGCGCCTCCACCGACAGGTTCTGCGCCTCGTCGATGATCAGCACCACGCGCAGGCCCTGGGCATAGGCGTCGAGCAGGTAGACATTGAGCGCGTCGACCAGTCCCTTGAGACTGCCGCGGCGGCCTTCGATATCGAGCTTCAGCTCCTCGCAGATGGTCTCGAGCAGCTCGATGGGCGAAAGCCGAGGGTTGAGTACCAGCGCCACCCGGGTGTTTTCCGGAAGCTGCTCCAGCAGCAGGCGTGACAGGGTGGTCTTGCCGGTCCCCACTTCCCCGGTGAGCTGCACGAAGCCACCCGACCCGCCCTGGCCGATGCCGTAGAGCAGGTGCGCGAGCGCATCCCGGTGGCGCTCTGAGAGAAACACGAAGCGCGGGTCCGGGGTGATCGAGAAGGGCGGATCCTTGAGCCCGTAGTAGTCGAGATACATAGGCCGGCGAGTTTACAGGGTCGCGGAGCGATCCCGCCGGATTCCCTGCGCGAAGGTTGGCGCCCGAGCCGGGAAGGGCCAGAATCCGCGGCCGGATCACTGGAGGCAGAACCATGACGGATACCGCGAAGCACGCCAACCCCCTGCGCGAGTACTTCGAGCGCAATCCTGGCCGAATGATGGACAAGTGGCTGCACTATTTCGATGTCTACCATCGCCATTTCCAGCGGTACCGGGGGAGTGCCTGCACGGTGCTCGAGATCGGGGTGTACCACGGCGGATCCCTGCAGATGTGGCGCGACTACTTCGGTGCGGATGCGCGCATCATCGGGCTCGACATCAATCCGCGAGTGAAGGTGCTGGAAGAACCGGGCGTCGAGATCGTGATCGGCGACCAGGCCAATCGCGCCTTCATGCGCGATCTCAAGGCACGCTACGGGCCCTTCGACATCGTCATCGACGACGGCGGCCATACGATGGCCCAGCAGATCGTCACGCTCGAGGAAATCTACGACGCCGTGAAAGCCGACGGCGTGTTCCTGGTGGAGGACATGCACACCAGCTACTGGCGCGAGTACGGCGGTGGCTACCGGCACCCTTTCAGTTTCGTCGAGCTGGCCAAGGGCCTGGTCGACCAGCTCAATGCCTGGCACTCGCGCGATGCGCACAGCTTCCCGGCCACCAGCTTCACCCAGTCGACGCATTCGCTGCACTTCTACGACAGCATGCTGGTGATTGAAAAGGGCACGCACCCGAAGCCGGTCGAGAAGAAGACCGGCGCGCCGTCTTTCCCCGACTGACGTCGAGACGTTGAATCAGTCGCCGAGCGTCAGCAGCGAGGCGTTGCCGCCGGAGGCGGTGGTATTGATGGTCAGGGTACGCTCGGTGCACATGCGCGGCAGGTAGTGCGGGCCGCCGGCCTTGGGGCCGGTGCCGGACAGGCCTTCACCGCCGAAGGGCTGCACGCCCACCACGGCGCCGATCATGTTGCGGTTGACGTAGCGATTGCCGGCGCGCACGCGCATGGCGATCTTCTCCACCGTGGAGTCGATGCGGCTGTGCACGCCGAGCGTCAGCCCGTAGCCGGTGGCGTTCAGGGCATCGAGCACCGCGTCGAGATCCTTCGCCCTGTAGCGCAGCACGTGCAGCACCGGGCCGAATACCTCGCGCTTGAGCTGCGCCAGGTTCTGGATTTCGTAGGCGACCGGAGCGAAGTAGCAGCCTTCGGCGCATTCCGCAGGAAGCGCCACGCGGCGGATCAGCCTGGCCTCGACATTCATTCGCTCGGCGTGCGCTTCGAGCACCTTGAGCGCGTCCTCGTCGATCACCGGACCCACGTCGGTGGAGAGCTGGCCGGGATCGCCGACTTTGAGCTGGTCCATGGCGCCGGCCAGCATCTCGATCACCCGGTCGGCGACGTCGGCCTGGATCAGCAGGATGCGCGCCGCCGAACAGCGCTGTCCGGCCGACCCGAAAGCCGACATCACCACGTCCTTGACCAGCTGCTCGGGCAGGGCGGAGGAGTCGGCGATCATCGCGTTCTGGCCGCCGGTTTCGGCGATCAGGGTCGCCAGCGGCGCGTCGCGCGCCGCCAATGCACGGTTGATGGCGCGCGCGGTTTCAGTGGATCCGGTGAAGGCGACGCCTGCCACGCGCGGATCCTCGGTCAGCGCGCGACCCACGGTGGCGCCGTCGCCGGGCAGAAACTGCAGCACCTGCGGCGGCACGCCAGCCTCGTGCAGCAGTCGCACGGCGCGGTGGCCGATCAGGTTGGTCTGCTCGGCGGGCTTGGCGATGACCGTGTTTCCGGTGACCAGCGCCGCCGCTACCTGGCCGCTGAAGATCGCCAGCGGGAAGTTCCACGGACTGATGCAGACGAACACTCCGCGCCCATGCATGAACAGTTGGTTGGACTCGCCGGTGGGTCCCGGCAGCAGGTCGGGGTCGGCGAACAGGGCGCGCGCCTCGGCGGCGTAGTAGCGGCAGAAGTCGGCAGCCTCGCGCAGCTCGGCTATGCCGTCGGGCACGGTCTTGCCCGCCTCGCGCGTCATCAGGCCGATCAGCTCGCCGGCGTGTGCCTCGATGAGATCGGCGGCGCGGTCAAGCATGTCGGCGCGCCTGTCGCCGCCGACGGCGTCCCAGGCCGCCTGCGCGGCCGCAGCGTTGTCCAGGGCCCTGGCCACCGTGGCGGCGTCGGCCGGTCGCCAATGGCCGACCACCTCGCCACGGTGGGCGGGATCGTGGACTGCAATGGCTTCGCCCGAAGTCTTCGCACCCGGAACCAGCGGCCCGGCCTCGACCGCCGGCGGCGCATTCGCGATGGCAGCAGCCAGCCGCTGCAGTTCGTTTTCGCTGGCCAGGTTGAAGCCGGCCGAGTTGCGCCGATGTTCACCGTACAGCTTGCGCGGCAGCGGAATGCGCGGATGCGCGATGCTGTCGTAGGCCTTGACGATGTCGACCGGGTCGGCGACCAGATCAGCGATCGCCAGTGAATCGTCGGAAATGCGGTTGACGAAACTGGTGTTGGCGCCGTTTTCCAGCAGTCGCCGCACCAGGTAGGGCAGCAGGTCCTCGTG
>CAZGKE010000131.1:0-9802 GCA_964526035.1 uncultured Gammaproteobacteria bacterium
CTGCAGCTGTGGCGCCGGCAGGGCGGCGAAACGATCCATGGCGAACGGGGCCACGACCGGTTTGGGGACCTCCTGGGCAAAAAGGAGTGTCGAGCACAGAAGCAACAGAAGCGGGGTGAGACGGTTCATGTTGAGAGAATCCGGACGGCAGGGAAGAAGTGCCATCTAACGTGCTGCAAGCCTGCTAGTCAAGGAACGGGCGCACATGGGCGGTGGCCATTGGCCACGGGAACAGAGTCAGACTGGGCGCGACCGGTGCTCGGCAATAAAAACGTTCACGGAGACTTTGTTCCTTGAGCTGAAGGGAAGGGGTCTGTCACCGTCCCCCTTCGCTACCTGTCAACGGATCGGCGGCGTATCCCCCCGGATGATGACGCACAAGTCCGGCTCCAGTTCGCTCTTGCCCGGGTTGCGATTCCTGCGGTAGCAGCGGCGAGAGCCGCGATGAGCGTTCCATTCTGACCGCCCATCGCGGCCTTCGCCCCGGCCAACCCGGCTGCCACCGCAAGGTGCGTTTTTCCCGGTTGGCGGGCCAACTCGATGCCGCTTCTGCGCTACTCTGAGCACATTGCTCTTGCGCGCCGGGAATTCCTGATGTTCACCAGCCTCATCCTTGCCTTCGGCATGAGTGCCGCGGCAGCCGACAAACCGCTGGGCCCTGCGCAGCCCAAGCACGCCGCGCCCTGCGTCGAAGGCGTAGCTGAGGGCTACCCCTGCCTGAACGTTGATCTGTTGGCGCATATCAGCAATGCCCAACTCGGCGGCGGCAGCGGCAACGACATCTGGGGCTGGACCGATCCGGACACTCAGCGCGAATACGCCCTGATGGGTCTGACCAACGGCACCGCCTTCGTCGACATTACCGACCCGGAATTTCCGATACGGCTCGGCCGGCTGCCGACCCAGACCGGCAATTCGGTCTGGCGCGACATCAAGACCCGCGGCTACTACGCGTTCATCGTGTCCGAGGCGAGCAACCACGGCATGCAGGTGTTCGATCTGCGCCGGCTGCGCAACGTCGTCAATCCGCCGGCGACTTTCACGGTCGACGCGCACTACGCTGGATTCGGCCGCGCCCACAATATCGTCATCGATGTCGACAGTGGCTTTGCGATGGCCGTCGGCTCGCTCCAGGGTAGCCAGACCTGCAATGCCGGCCTGCATCTGATCGACATCAACACCCCGCTTGCGCCCAGCTTCGCCGGCTGTTTCAGCGCCGACGGCTACACCCACGACGCCCAGTGCATCACCTACGACGGCCCGGACATCGACTACACCGGCCGCGAGATCTGCCTGGCTTCGAACGAGGATACCTTGACGATCGTCGATGTGACCGACAAGGCCAGCCCGGTGCAGGTCTCGCGCACGGGTTACGCCGGGTCGCGCTACACCCATCAGGGATGGCTGACCGATGACCGTCGCTATTTCCTGGTCAATGACGAGCTCGACGAGATCCAGGTGGGTCACAACACGCGCACCTATGTGTTTGACGTCAGCGATCTGGACCAGCCCGTGCTGCATTCGACCTACACCGCCGAGGTCGCGTCCAGCGACCACAATCTCTATGTGCACGGCAACTTCGTTTTCGAGGCGAACTACCGTAGCGGCCTGCGCATCCTCGATCTGGCGGACATCGACAATGGCAATCTGAGCGAGGTGGCGTTCTTCGACACGCAGCCCGCCAGCAATGCTGCCGGCACCAATGGTGCGTGGAGCGTGTACCCGTACTTCTTCAGCGGTACGGTCATCGTCAGTGATATCTCGGCCGGCCTGTTCGTGCTTCTCCCGGATCTGTGCGACGGCCCGGCACCGCCGATGGAGCTGAGCGCGACCGCCGCGGGTGACAACCAGATCCAGCTCGACTGGGCCGACGGTCCGGCCGGCGTCAGCTACGACGTCTACCGCAGCATCGATGGCTGCGGTGGCAACGAACAGCTGATCGCCGAAGGCCTGGGCGCCAGCATGCTGCTCGATACAAGCGTCTCAGGCGCCGTCAGCTATGGTTACCGGATTCGCCAGCGCTCTGCCAACGGACGGTGTGTGTCCGACTACTCCAGTTGCGCCGCAGCGCAGACTTCCGGCGAATGCACCGCGCCGCCGCAGTTCGCTGGTATTGCCGCAGCGCAATCGGCCGGCACCAGCATGTGCCGGATCGACCTGAACTGGGCTGCGGCCACGCCGCGCTGCAGTGGACCGGTCGACTATCGGGTCGAGCGCAGCAACGGGCTGTCCTTCGATACGCCCAGCGCGACCCTGCTGGCCGATGACATCGCTGCCGCAGGCTACGCCGATCACTCGGCCAACTTTGGTGAGCAGTACAGCTACAGGGTACGCAGCCGCGATCAGACCAACGGCAGTGTGGACGACAATCAGGTGGTGCTGACGGGCACGGCCAACGGCCCGCTTGGCGACGGCGAGTTCCGCTCGGGTGCCGAGCTGGGTGACGAGTTGTTCGGTGTCGGCACCGTCCGCCACGTCGGTTGGGAGATCGTCGACGATGTCGCCTTCGTCGGCCAACGCAGCTATTTCTCGACCTACGGGCCAGACGCCTGCCTTGGCCTGACCAGCCCGGCGCTGAGCCTGACGGCAGGCCAGTCGAGCGAGTTCAGCTTCGTCACCCGCTATGCGATCGAGACCGGCTTTGATGCGGGACTGGTCCAGATCTCGACCGATGGCGGCGAAAACTGGCAGGTCATCACTCCGAACGGCGGCTATCCGGGCAGCATGAACCAGAGCAACGACGCTTGCGGCTTCTCCGACGGACAGTTCGCCTTCACCGGAACGGCGCTGGACTGGGCGGCGTACAACTTCGACCTGTCGGCCTACAGCGGAGATATCCAGCTCCGCTTCCTGTTTTCCACCGACGAGGAAGGCGATGCGGAGGGTTGGTGGATCGACGAGATCGAGATCAGCCACGTGCAGGTGCCGGGAAGCTGCCTCAACGAGGACGTGTACCGAGACGGATTCGAGAACTGATCGAAACAACTTGGGCAAGTCCGCGCTGGATGCCACCGGAAAGGAAACACCCGGGAAACGGGGGCACCTTCACTGCTTTGCGGTTTGGGCGCGGACCGTTGGCGCTGGCTCCACCGCGGGCCGCTGGCGGTGCCGGCAACCCGAGTGTGGATGCTGACCCGTGAAGGGGCAGGGGCCGCAGCGCTGGTCGACGCGGTCGTCGAACTCATCGCCTCGGCCCATGAGCTTGACGGCACTCGAGGCCGAAGCTCGCCGCCGGAATGGCTGCGCATGGTTCAAAAGCGGTTGGCGGACGAGGCTGATGCCGGCGACTTGTTGGACTGCCGGTCACTTCGACGAACTCCGGAGTACCCCATGCGTCCTTTCCACGTCGCAGCGCTGGCCTGCATGGCGACTGCTCCCGCGCACGTCGCTGCCGGGCCGGTGCCGACGGCGTCGACAACCAGCCCGTGGTGTGGGCGACGGCATTCAGCGGCATCCACGACGCGGAAACGCGCCATGCGCTGGTCGTTCAGTCCTACCCGACAAGCTCGCGAACCATAGCGCCTTCCGGTACACCAACGTCGGCTAAAACATCCTCAGCGTTTGGCTGGACAGCTCGACAGGCAAGCCATGGCAGCCAGGGAACGTCGACACCCGCGATCCTCAGATACCCGCGACGCGCGCCGAGAATGACCGGCGCCCCTTGGCCCGACGAGCATCAAGGCCGGAAACCTCTCGCCTCCGCGGCGGTCGCGAACGCAAGAGACGCTGGACAACCTCAACCCGGACTTTCGCGCGCGCCCCTCAACTCCCCCGCAGACTCGCTGCCGGATTCACCCGAAGTGCCTGTCGCGCCGGTGCGAGGGTGGCGAGAGTGGCGGCGCCGGCTATCAGCAGGACGACGGCGGCGAGGGTGAGCGGGTCGAAGATGGGGACGTTGAACAGCAGACTGTCGAGAATTCGGCCCAGGGCGAGGGCGGTCAGAAGCCCAATTGCCGTGCCCGCGGCGAGCAGGCGTGCGACGGTACTGCCGACCAGCCAGAGCACCTGCGAGGGCGGCGCGCCGAGCGCCATGCGCAGGCCGTACTCGCGACTGCGTTGCTGCACCGTGTGGGCGAGCACGCCGAACACGCCGATCATCGCCAGCACCACTACCAAGGCGGAGGGTAAGTGGACACCCACCATCCCCCGCGACTTGCGGGGAGCATGGCAGGTGTCCACATTTCGCGTATCAGGCGTCGATCTACTGCTGCTCGAACGCCCCGGAATCACAAGCTCCTGCTCGCGGCAGGTTGCGAATATCGTGGCTGCTGCAATACACGCTGTGACCAAAGTCCACCTGCGGCCGCGACTGGCCGTCGGCAGTCCAGCCCAGCACCTCCATGACCCCGCCGTAGGTGCCCAGGCTCAGGCCAAACACCGAGGAGTTGGAATGCCGCTTGTCCAGCCCGCCCTGCAGTGCCTGGCACTGCGAGGCGCCGGGACCGAAATGGTTGCCGCCATGGCTGCCAATCGGTCCGCCGAATTGTGAATAGCATGAGTCGGTGCCACCCACCACGCTGTTGGCCCAGCTGAAAGGCTGCGACCCGCAGAAGGTATGAAAGGTGCGGGCGAACGTGGCGGTTCCACTGGCGTGTCCGGCACTGCTCATGTGGGCCATGAAGGTCTTGCCGCTGGACATCACTGCCGCGCCCCGGCCAGTGACCACGCTGTTGCCGTGGAAAGAGACATTGCGCAGCGCCATTTCCTGACACTCGCTGGCGATGGCACCACCACCCTGGTGGGCGCCGTTGCCGTTGAAGGCGGCGCGGTCGATGTCGATGCTGGCGATCGGATAGTCAGGATTGTAGGGCAAGGACAGCGCACCACCCACACCGTCCTGTGCGAAGTTCTGCTCGAATTCCACATCGCGCAGCACCAGTGCTGCATCCGCATGGATCGCGCCACCGCTCGCCGCGGCGTTCTGCTTGAACAGCGCGTTCTCCAGCGTGAGTGACTTGCCCCACTGACGTACCGCGCCGCCTACCCCAACAGCAATATTGTCTTCGAAGACCGCGCGCAGCCCCGTCGCCGGATAGGAAAAGAAGTTGAGCGCCGTATTGCCGTAAACGAACAGGGCACCTGCGTACGGGGCGCTGTTGCCGACGAAGCGACTACTCTTGCCCTCGTTGCGCCAGGTCGCCGTCATGACCGAGCCATCCGAGTTCGGAAAACCGCGAATAGTCACGGCGCCCCCAGAAACCGTGGCCTCGTTGTTCAAGAATTCGGCATCGTTGGCGATGATGGTACTCCAGCCGCCGGCGTGAATGGCCCCACCGACGCTGGCACGGTTGTCGCGAAACGTGACGCCATTCATGGTCAGCGTTCCGTACAGATCCAATGCGCCGCCGAAGGCACCCTGGCACTGTTCGAGCACCATGCTGGTCAAGTTCAATGCGTGAGTGGCATACAGGCAACCTCCATCCGCGCCGCGCCCGTGGGAAACCGTTACTCTTTTCATTTCACCGATCTGACCCGAGCTCAATTCGAATCGAGCCACGGAGTTGCTGTGGTTCAGCCCACTGGCCCAGCGAATGCGGGTAAGGGCGCTGGACGCGCCTTCGATGAGCACAGCGTCGGTGATCAGCAACGCTCCGGTGCGCCCATCGGTGCCGGCGTGGGTCTGGCTGAGCGTATAGGTGTGCCTGCCGAGCACGATCCGGTCCATTCCCGGATTCTGGTTGGCCGCAAGCACCGCCTGTCGCAGCGAGCACCCACCTGGCGGAAACACCGTGCAGTACGTCGATCCCACAATGGGAGGATCGTCCGTGCGGGTGACCACGTAGTCACGCGCCATCGCGTTGAACGGGCTCAGGCCGCACAGACCCAGGGCGAGACTCGCACACAAAAGGGAATTGCTTGAACGTCGCATGGCTGACCTCTGCATTGTGGTGGTGCCTTGAGATAACGCAAGGTCGACGCGGCAGAGGTCAGGCTTCAGAGGATTGGGGTCCAGGGCGGGGCAAAGGCTCTTCCAGGGGGGGCATCTCCAGGACCTGGAGGCTCGTATGACATCCCCTCGGCAGCAGAGTGCGCACGGGAGTGCGCGAGTCCAGGCGTGGATCGAGGATGCGCTGTGCCACTTCAGACTATGAATCCAGAAGAATCCGAGCAAAGTGCAAGTGATCAAGCTCGACAACAGGATCAGCGCGGGCACCACCGGAACGCCGGCTCTGACCCGGATACCTGCTTTCCTGCGTTGAAATTGCGACGAGGTCAGGATGGCCGCCATCATCGTCCACCGTCCGGAGGACGTCCCGAATTCGATCCACACAGGCCGCTCACTCATGTATCCAGGACTTGCACACCGATCCCTGCCATTGTTTGCCGTGGAAGCCGAGGAAAAAGCTGCGGCCCGGGAGCTGCTTGCATCGGTCAGGCGACTTCCGCCCTCGGGAGCTGTACGTCCGGTAGATGGCGGCGAAGAAATGGTGAAAACGCGTTCAGATGGGCAGTCATCCAAGTTGCGCGAACAGGGGCACTGACCCCTTACTTCGCTCCACAGCGGCAAAGCGACGTCCGAGGAAATGTTCAGAGGTTCTGCTAGCGATTGAGCCGGTAGCTGATATTCAGGAAGGCAATCCAGAGAACACTTGCCACCAGAAAAACGGGAAACCCGATTTCTGGTGAATTTCGCCATAGCCAGTAGACGCCTTCGTCGTCACGACCTATGGCAATGAAAAGCAGCGTGGCGACAATGGCCAGCGCCAGGAACAGCTTTTCCCGAAACAGCAGTCTCCTGGCCTTTTCAAGGGCGAGCACTTCCTTCTCCTTGTTTACGGCTGCGGGCACATCGGCGTCAAGCGTGATCTGGCCGGCTTTTTCAGCGAGTTTCGCCAACGCCGGGTCCTGTACCAGATGGGCCTCGACCAGCCGTCGAGTATCTTCGCTGGCTTCGTTCGCAAGCATCAGCGGCAGCAGATCCAGAATGACGTCGCGGGTTACTTTCGGTTCCATTTTCAGGGCACCTCTTCAAGCGGTTGCAGGGAAGCCAGCTTCAGCCGTGCCCGGTGCACTTTGACTTTGGCCGCAGAGACGGATATCTGCAGCACCCGGGCAATCTCGACATAGGGCATTTCATGATGTGCACGCAGCAACAGTGCGGTGCGATCGGTTTCGGACAAGGTTTGCAGATCATCGGCCACCTTTTGCAGCGCCAGCCTGTCCGCAATCAGATCGTCGGGTCCAGGCGCAGTGATGTGCGGGGCAGTCTCCAGCTTCACTTCCCGTTGCACCCGGCGTTGCATTTGCAGGTACTCGTTGCGGGCAATGACAAACAGATAGGCTCTCACCGTTTCAGTGCGGATTTTCCGGCGGGAGGCCCAGGCGCGCATGAAGGTTTCGGCCGTGATGTCCTCGGCGTCGGTGGCGTTGCCGGCCAGCCAGAACGAGAATCGGTACACGTCGATCGCGTAGCGCTCGTAAAGGTCGTGAAATTGAAGGGTGCGCTGTGTCATCTCCATGCAGAATATGCAATCGGGCGCAAAAGGTTACGGAGCGAACACGGCGAAGAAGGGCGGCACTGTCACTACCCATGGTCACTTCAAGGGCTCGGAAGGCCTTGCGCGACGCGGCTCGAGGAGACACGGGGTCAGGAAGAGGCAAGAGGAAGGAGCCTCCGGGAGAGCAGGGGTGGTTCAAATCCGCGAAGTTGGTTTAGGGTGTGCGGCGGTCGGGGGCGGGAGTGATCGGATGCGACGGACATTGGGTTGGATGACGGGCGGCTGGTGCGCGATCGTTCTGGCCGGGTGCGGCCTGGGTTCCGGAAGCTTGTTCGGGCCCGATCGCCCATGGCCGGCGGACGGCGCGCTGGCGGTGCTGGATTCGAAAACGTCGGCGCGCGCAAGGCCGTGGCTGGCGCTTTCCGGAGTAGTCCACGGAGACACACTGCTTGTCTCCGACGACCTAGGCCTTCACCGCAGCACCGATTCGGGTGCCACGTGGAGCCTCGAAGTGGCGGCCCCGATCGTCGGCATCGTGTCCGACAGCGACGGCACGCGCGTGGTCGCACTGGACGATCGCGGCCGTCTGCACCGATCCACTGACGGTGGTGCGAGCTGGCGACAGCGCGACATCGCGCCCGCGCTGCGCGAGCTGGCGACTTGGGCCGACCCTGATTCGTTTTACGCCGATGCACTGCTCGGGGCGCCGGACTTGTCGCAGCTGGTGGTAGTCGCCTATTGCGAGGCGTTTCGCAGCATCGACGGCGGTAAGAGCTGGTCGGCGCTGCCCGGGCGCGGCGGCTGGGACGACGACGACCACTGTCTTGAAGGGCTGCTGATGGACGAGCGATTCGAGCCGACCCTGGCGGTCATCCAGGTCAGCGGCACGATCGCCTCCGGCAGCTATGTGTTCGAGCACCGCGACGGCCGCTGGCACAAGCGCTGCAGTTTCGATGTCGTCGGCCTGCTGCTGAAGTCGGTGACGTACTGCGGAGAGATCGTCGAGTTCCAACGCAACGTCGCGCTGCGTGCAATCGCAGACGAAATCGAAGTGGGTTTCCTGGAAGGTGTGGATCCGGACGACGCGGTGTTCGTCAACGGGCATTGGCCGATCGCGAATCCGGCCCGACACCGCCACTACCCGAGCCTGCTGGTTGACGTCGACAGCGATCGCGTCTGGTGGTTCAGCTACGACGGAGTCGCAGTGACCCACGATCGCGGAGAGCGCTGGCAGACTTTGGCTGGAGGCGTTTCCGAGCGCGCGCCGCGCGGTCGTCTCGCCGATGGCAGCGAGATTGCGGTTTCGGACGGTCGGCTTTTTCTGCGCGACGGGTCGGTGTGGCGGGTGATCGACGCCCCCGAGGAGGTTCATTGGCTCACTGCCACGCCCGGCGGCGCGCTGCTGCACGGCGAATCTTCGCTGTGGTTGATGCACGCTGCCGGCACGGCGCCCGAGCGCGTGTGGCCGTCCGAAGACGTGGGCGCGATCCACGTTCGCGAAGCCACAATCTGGGCGCCAGGCTCGGCGTTCGCGGCAAGCCCGGACGGCGGCCGGAGCTGGCAGGGCAGTGCGGTCAGCGAGTCGGGCCTGGACTGGCTGTGTGACGCGCGCTGCGTGCGCGTCGACTGGGAAGGCCGTGTCTGGCACGCCTCGTTGGAGGATGGCGTACTCGTAGTTCGTGAGGTAGCGCGCGTTCCGTTCACCGAAGGTGACGCGCCCGACGAGCAGTGGTTCGCTGCCGATGGTTCGGTGTGGTTGCTGGCGACTTACAATCAGGATGACCATGACGACGATTCGCGCCGCTACTTCGTCAGCTACGATCGCGGCCTGGGCTGGCGCGGCGTGTCTCTCGATCACGACATCGAGTACTTCCTCGCGGTCGGCGACGGCCGCGCACTGGCCATCGACCACAAGGAAAACCTGCTGGCCTTCGAGCGGGGACAACCGGAAGGAGTCCGCACCGTGATGGAGCTTCCCGGCGCCAGCTGGAATCTGTGCCGCCGTGACGACGGGGTGCTGCTCATCTCCATCGAAGGCAGGCACCCAGCGCATACCGACCAGACCGACTTCCTGCTCCACTCCGCGGACGATGGCGCGACCTGGCGCACGCAGGTCTGGACGCCCGCGTACGTCGGCTGTCCTTGAGTCAAGGCATGCGAAATCTGCGCGGAATCATTCAAGAATTCTCAATCCAGAGCCTGGGCCATTGCGGCGACGCCCCAAAAGGCAAGCGGCAATATCGCAAACTTGAGCGTCTTTGTCGTCGGTACCGTCTCTTTGCGGCAGCGCGGGGAACTGGCTGGCAAAGGCTAGTGTGGTGTTCCGTAATTAGGTTGCCGAAATCGCGCTGCGGATTCGGCTC
>CAZGKE010000132.1:0-9788 GCA_964526035.1 uncultured Gammaproteobacteria bacterium
CTCAGCGAGAAGATCCGCGGCCTGCTGGCCGAGGCGCGCGCGCAACGCGAGGGGCTGGGCGATTTCGGCGCGGCGTACGATTTCAGTCGCCGCCTGTTCGGCCAGCCCGAGCGCTGCCTGCGCGACGCCGAGGTGCGCGAGCAGGTGCGCTCCGAACTGATTGCTCGGGTGCTGGCCTGGCTGCCGGAAACATCCGCGTTCGTGCTGTCTGGCGCCTGCGCCGACGGCACGCGCGAGGGGCTGAAGCGCTTCGAGCAGGGCTTGGGTGAACGCAGCCTGGGCCTGGTCGATTCCGTGCTGCAACTTGCACAGGCCGGCTTTCCGGGTTGTTATGCGCCGAAGGTTCTGGCTGCACGCGCACAATCGGCATTGAACACGACCGCCATCAGCGGCGAGAATCCAAGCCCACGAGGGAGAAACAGGAAATGAGCGAGTCCTTGACCAGCCGCGTCGGCCGTCTGATTGCCGGCAGCTTCCACGCCGTTGTCGACGCGGTCGAAAACGCCGCACCCGAAGCCACCATGGAACAGGCGGTGCGCGAGATCGACAGCGCCATCGCCGACGTACGCGCCGACCTCGGCAACGTCGAGGCCCAGCGCCATCTCACCGCCAAGCGCCTGGCCGAGGAGAGCGGCCGCCACGACAAGCTGGCCGAACAGGCCCGGCTGGCGCTGCAGCAGGAGCGCGACGACCTGGCCACCGCCGCAGTCGAACGGCAGATCGATATCGAGGCGCAGATCCCGGTGCTGGAGTCGCGTCTGGCCGAACTGGCCGACGACAAGGCGCGTCTCGAAGGCTATATCACCGCCCTGCAGGCCAAGAAGCGCGAAATGCGCGATGCCCTGGCCGACTACGTCAAGTCGCGCCAGCAGCAGACTTCGGCCACCCGGACCGGCGGCACGGCTGCTGCCGGCGGCGAGTCGGTGGAATCGCGCGCCGAACGGGCCAGCGATGCCTTCGACCGTGTGTTCCAGCGCCAGACCGGGCTCAAGGGCACTACTGGCTCGGGTGACGCCGCCAAGCTGGCGGAACTTGAAGAACTCGCGCACAAGAACCGCGTGGCCGAACGCCTCGCCAAGCTCAAGGCGGGCGACGCGTGATCGAATGGTTCACCGCAACCGGCAGCGCCCCGTTCACCGTGGCGCTGCTGGTCATGGTCGGCCTCGCCCTGGTGGAGCTGGTCGCGCTGATGACCGGCTTCACCGTCAACGACATTCTCGATGAGTTCGTCACTTCGCACACCGGCATCGAAACCCTGGGTGACGCGCCGACCGGCATGGAGGCGACCGGCAAGCTCGAAGCGGCCAGCATGTTCGGACGCTTCCTGGCCTGGCTGTACGTCGGCCGGGTGCCGGTGCTGATCGTGCTGATCGTGTTCCTCACCCTGTTCGGCCTGCTGGGTCTGATCCTGCAGGCGGTACTTCGCGACCTTGCAGGTTTCGCGCTGCCGGCGATCGCGGCGGCCCCACTGGTGCTGTTCGGCAGCCTGCCGCTGGTGCGCGCCTGCACCGGCGGCATCGCGCGCATCATCCCGCGCGACGAGACCAGCGCGGTGAGCACCGATACCTTCGTCGGACGCACCGCGCTCGTGGTCGGTCCAGGCAGCGCGCGTGCCGGCATGCCCGGGCAGGCGCGCGTCGTCGACGCCTTCGGCACCCACCACTATGTGATGGTGGAGCCTGAGGAGGCTGGCGACGTGTTCGAGGCCGGCAGCACGGTGCTGCTGGTGCGCAGCATCGACGGCGCACGTTTCTCGGCGATCCCGAATCCGAATCCATCCCTGCTCGACGGATGATCCGGGGACCGACCTGTTCTGACATTCTTTTGCGATACCTGTAGTCGGGCGCTTTCCCCCCACTGTCCGAGGAACCCACGATGGACCTGAATTTTCCGATGATGAACGTGCTCGTGCCCGCGGCGATCGTGCTGATCGCGCTGTTTGCCATCGGCCTGGTGTTTGCGCGCCTTTACCATCGATCCAGCAAGGAGATCGCCTTCGTGCGCACCGGTCTCGGCGGCGAAAAAGTGGTGCGCGACGGCGGAGCCATCGTGCTGCCGGTATTGCACGAGACCATCCCGGTCAACATGAACACGCTCAAACTCGAGGTGCTGCGCGCCCGCGAGGCTGCGCTGATCACCCACGACCGCATGCGCGTCGACGTGATGGCCGAGTTCTATGTGCGCGTCAAACCCGACGCCAACGCCATCTCGACGGCCGCGCAGACGCTCGGCCGTCGCACCATGGAACCGGCGGCGCTCAAGGAGCTGGTGGAAGGCAAGTTCGTCGACGCGCTGCGCGCGGTCGCCGCCGGCATGACCATGGAGGGACTGCACGAGAACCGCGTCGACTTCGCGCAGAAGGTGCAGGTGGCGGTGGCCGAAGACCTGCACAAGAATGGCCTGGAACTCGAATCTGTGTCGCTGACCGGCCTCGATCAGACGGCTGCCGACTTCTTCAATCCGCAGAACGCCTTCGACGCCCAGGGCCTGACCAAGCTGACCCAGGAGATCGAGCTCAGGCGCAAGCAGCGCAACGACATCGAGCGCGATACCAAGATTGCGATCGAGCACAAGAACCTGGAGACCGAGAGGAAGTCGCTGGATATCGGTCGCGACCAGGAATACGCGCGACTGATGCAGGACCAGGAGATCAAGGTCCGCGCTGCCGAGGCGACGGCCACCATCACCCAGCAGGAAGCCGAGCGCCGCCGCGAGGCCGAACAGGCGCGCATTGCCTCCGAACGCGCCATCGCCGAATCCGAGATCGAGAAGAAGCGCCACATCGAGCAGCGCGAGATCGAGCGCGAGCGCATGGTGCGCATTGCCGATCAGGAGCGCGAAATCGCCATCTCCGAGAAGTCCAAGGAGGAATCCGCGGCCAGCGCCGATGCCGACTTGGCGCTGGCCAAGGCAGTCGCGGCCGAGGAGGAGGTGAAGAAGGTGCGCGAGACCGCCACCGCCGAACGCGCCAAGGCAGTGCGCCTGGTGCAGGCGCGCGAACAGGCCGAGCAGGACGCCATTTCCATCACCGTCGCCGCCGAAGCTGAAAAGAAGGCATCCGAAGATCGCGCCGCCGCAGTTCGCGTCGCGGCGACCGGCGAGGCCGATGCGGTGCGTATCCGCGCGCAGGCCGACGAGGAGCGCTATCGGGTCGAGGCCGAAGGCAAGCGTGCCATCAACGAGGCGCGCAATGCCCTGAACGACCAGCAGATCGCACTGGAAACCAAACTCGAGCTGCTGCGCCAGCTGCCGATCATCATCCAGCAGTCGGTGAAGCCGATGGAGCGCATCGACGGTATCAAGATCATCGATATCCGCGGCATGGGCCAGGTGGCCGGCGAGGGCGGCAACGGCTCAGGTGCCGGCGCAGCGGGCGGCGACGGCAATCTGGCGCGCTCGGTGGTCGACCACGCGCTGCGCTATCGCGCCCAGCGTCCGATGGTGGATGCGCTGCTGAAAGAAGTGGGGCTGGGGGACATTTCCGATCTGAGCGGCCTGGTGCAAGGCGCTGGCGAGAGCCCGCCGACAGACGGCAAGTCGAAGCCTGAAGACGAGCCGCCGCAGCACCCGCCGCGCCCCCCGCGCAAGGAGTAGCGCCGCCGGCGCCATGCCCTGAACGGGTGTACTCCGGTCCGTGCTGCACCCCGCAGCCCAGTCCGGCGCGACCGCGCGTCCGCAGCCAACCTTTGCGTGCCGGGGCGCCAGCGGCTACCCTGCGCGGCATTCCCGTGCGGATTCTGCCGGGCGCGCAGGCGCCCGCCGGGGTCCGCTGCCCCGCCGCGCAACCTCCCGTCTGTACCCCCTCATGCTCGAAGACATCATCCAATCGCATCAACAGGGCCGCCTGGACCACGCCGAGGCCGGCTATCGCAAACACCTGCAGACCGCGCCCGAAGACCATCGCGCGCTGTACCTGCTGTCGATGCTGCTCAAACAGCGCGGCCAGCGTGACGAGCCGGTCAACCTCATCAATCGAGCCATCACGCTGGCGCCCGACCAGGCCTCGTACATGCTGGCGCTGGCCGGCATGCAGATGGAATCCGGGCACATCGCCGCGGCGCAAAGCAGTCTTGCCGCCACCATCAAGCTGAATCCCAATGCGGTACAGGCCTACGTGCTGCTGGCGCGCATCGCGCGGCGGGCCGGCGACAGCGCGGAAGCCGCGAAGCAGATCAATCTGGCGCTGCGCTGCGATCCGGAGTTTCCCGAGGCGCTGCTTCTCGCCGGCAATCTGGCGTTGGAACGCGGCGAGGCCGAAGAGGCGGTTCGCGTACTGGCCGCTCTGGCGCAGAAGCGGCCACAGGACGCCTCGGTACAGGCCTGCCTGGGTCAGGCGTTTCTGGCTCAGGGCATGTTCGCTTTTGCAGAACAGAGCCTGCGCAATGCCGTGAAGCTGGCGCCGGACTTCGTATCAGCCCGGGTCGCGCTCGGCGACGCGCTGCTGCGCCAGGGCCAGGTCATCGAGGCGCGTGAGCTGCTCGCTGGTGCGTTGGCAGAAGACCCCTCCAGCCAGGTCAGCCGCCTGCTGCTCGGTGACGCTTGCCGCGCCAGCGGCGACTTTGCTGCGGCGCTCGATGCCTACGCGCCGCTCTCCGAGGCGCTCGCTGCGCATCCTCCGTTCGCCACCGCCTACGCCGACGCGCTGATGAACACGGGTCGCATCGGCGAAGCGGTGAGTCAGCTCGACAAAGTGCTGGCTGAGCAACCGACCTATGCACCGGCATGGCGCGCGCGTCTGCAGGCGGCGCGCGTGGGTGGCGACAGCAACGCGGTCGAAGCAGTCATTGACCGCTGGCGCGAAGCCATTCCGGACGACCCGGGCGTCGTCGAGGCGCTGGCGCTGCTGCGCGAAGGCAGCGCGCCGGAAGATGCGGAGCAGCTCGCCGACCAGGCCATCCTGGCCGACCCCGACGCGCTCGCAGCACATCTCATCAAGGCGCGGGCCCTGTTGCGACGCGGCGACGCTGCGGCAGCGGTCGCAGTGCTCGACGCGGCTGCAACCCGCGCCATTGAGCCCGCTGCGCAGGCGAACCTGCAGCGCACGCTGGGCGCCGCCCGCCACGCGCTGGGTGAGCACGGGCGAGCCGTGGACCACTGGCGCAATGCCCAGCGACTGTTCAACCTGGCGCCAGACCTGCCGCCGCTGAGCGACGCACGGCGACTGCCTGCGCACGCGCCGCTCACGCAGCAGCTGGAGGAAAACGCTCTGCGTCCGCTATTCCTGGTAGCGCCCCCAGGTGCCGGCGGCGAGCCGGCGGCGGCACTGCTGCAGGATCTGGGCCTGCGCGTCCTGTCCGACCGCTTCTTCGCGCCCCCGCGGCGCCAGGACGCCTTCAGCGATCACGATCTCAAGACCTGGCATCCCGACCCTGACGAGGAGCGCGTCCAGGAATTCCGGACGCGCTATCGCGCCGGCCTTGAGCAGGTGGGGATCGATGGCAGCGAACCTTTCGTCGACTGGCTGCCGAGTTTCGATGCCGGTTCGCTTCCGCTGCTGACGCGCGCCTTTCCCGGCGCGCGTCTGCTGGTGGCACAGCGCGATCGCTGCGATGCGTTGCTGCACTGGCTGGCAGTCGGCACGCCACAGCGCGCCTCGCTGGATGCGATCGAGCCGGCCGCGCTGTGGTTGTCGGCAGCATTCGACCACGCCGAGCACGCCGCGCAGGCGCCGATTGCGCAGGTGCTTGCGGTCGATGCCATTGTCACGCCGGCCGATGTTCCGCCCGCCCTGCTGTCGCTGGCCGGACTCGATGCAGCGCCCGCGCTGGAGCGCTTCACGCGTGCCCGTGCGCAACCCGGGGGCGTGCCGCTCGAACTGAAGCCCGGCGACTGGGAACGCTACGCCGAGCTGCTCGCTGCGCCCTTCGACGCAGTGCGGGCACCGGCTTGATAGGCGATGCGAAGACCATGAAACTGTCCAGCCAGAGCTTCACCCATATGGGCGCGATTCCGTCGCGCTGCGCGTTCGGCAAGACCGGCCCCGACAGCCCCTGCATCCTCAGCGACAACCTGAGTCCCCAGCTGGCGTGGAGCAACGCACCGCAGGGCACGCGCTCGTTCGTGCTCATGTGTATCGACAGCGATGCCCCGTCCAGGCCCGACGATGTCAACCAGGAAGGTCGCGAGGTTCCGGTTGACTTGCCGCGCGTCGATTTCGTCCATTGGCTGATGATCGACATCGCGCCGAACTGCCGCGAGCTGGCCGAGGGGCAGTGTTCGGAGGGCGTCACCGCGCGCGGCAAGCAGAACCCCGCGGGTCCCGCCGGCAGCCGCCAGGGCATCAACGACTACAGCAGCTGGTTCGCCGGCGACCCGGAGATGGGCGGCGACTGGTATGGCTATGACGGACCCTGTCCGCCGTGGAACGATCCGCTGCTGCATCGCTACCACTTTTACCTGTACGCGCTGGATGTCGACGCACTCGGCCTGTCGGGCCGATTCACCGTCGATGAGGTGCGCGACGCGATGATCGGGCACGTGATCGGCGAGACGGCGATCACTGGTACCTACAGTCTGTATCCCGGCAAGGCGGTCGGCGCCTGAACGCGGGCAGTGCCAGCGCACTGCCACACCTGCGCCCGGCGCCTGCCGCGCTGTGCACGACGCAGCGTTCGTTGAGGCCGGTACGCTGATGTCCCCATGGACCTGATCCAGCTCGTCATCCTCGCCGTCGTCCAGGCACTCACCGAGTTTCTCCCGGTGTCGAGTTCCGCCCATCTCGGGCTGGCCGGATTCTTCTTCGACTGGGCGTACCAGGGGGTGCTGGTCGACCTGATGCTGCATTTCGGCACGTTGATCGCCGTGCTGGTGTACTTCCGTCGCGACCTGCTCGAGCTGGCGCGCGCCGGCTTGGCCATCCGTCCGGGACAGCCGCTCGACGCAAATCAGCGTCTGGGGGTCGGAATCCTCATCGCCACCGTCCCGGCCGGAATCGTGGGTCTTGCTATCGGCACCGACGCGGACCATCTGCGCCACCCGCTGCTGATCGCGGTCACTCTCATCGTGTTCGGCATCATCCTCGGGCTGGCCGATCGCACCGGCAGCAAGCAGGGCAGGCTCAGCGACATCGGCCTCAGGGACGCCCTGGTGATTGGCGCGGCGCAGGCGCTGGCGTTGATTCCCGGCGTATCCCGGTCGGGCATCTGCATTACTGCCGGACTGTTCCTCGGACTTGATCGTGAAGCTGCGGCACGCTACGCATTCTTCCTGGCGGTGCCGATCACGGCGGCCGCCAGCCTGCTGGGCGGGCTGCAGGCGCTGGACCACGGGCACGAGCTGCGTCCCATCCACTTTGCGCTCGGCATCGGCGTGTCTGCGTTGGTCGGGCTGGCGTGCATCCATGTTCTTCTCGGCGTGCTGCGCCGCTTCGGCACCGCGCCGTTCGTCGCCTATCGGCTCGTGCTCGGCGTCGTGGTGATCGGACTCTATTGGCTGCGCTGAAGGCAGTGCGGGTCCGAGACCACATCTGAACGCGACGCCCGTCCGCTGGCAAGACCGGCAACCCCGCGGCGGAGGATTCCAGCCGGCCTGCCGGTTTCCCCCGATCCCCCGGGACGAGGCCGTACGACTTCGCGCACAATCCGCATATGGCCGATGTGGTTCTGCACTCGGAAGGTGACGCGTTGTATGCGGCGATGCTCGAAGACATCGCCGCAGCGCAGGAGATCGTGCGGCTGGAGACCTACATCTTCGCCTGCGACGAGATCGGCCAGCGCTTCATCGATGCCCTGGTCGAGCGTGCCCGCAGCGGCGTGCGCGTGTATTTCCGCATCGACGCGGCAGGATCGTTCGGCCAGGTGTCACGTGCCGTCTCCCGACGGCTGCGCGAGGCCGGCGTGCGCTTCCGACGCTGGCGTCGCTGGAGCTGGCGCCAGCCATTCACCGTCCATCGCCGCAATCACCGCAAGCTTCTGGTAATCGATCGCCGCTGCGTGTACCTGGGCGGCTTCAACATCCATCGCGAGTGCTCACGAGAGCACTATGGCGAGGCGCGATGGATGGACCTGCACGTGCGACTGACCGGCCCCGTAGTCGGCGACGCCGCGCTGCTGTTCGACAACGACGGCAGGATTCCAGCGCGCTGGCGCTCGCGCTCGCGACGCGGTCGCTACCTACTACCCAACAAGACCAGGCGTCTGCGTGCGCTCCTGCACCGCGTGTTCCACCGCGCCTTCGCCCGGGCCGAGCGCCGCGTGTGGCTCACCACGCCCTACTTCGTTCCCGACAGCCGCACGCAGCGCGAGCTTTGCGCCGCGGTGCAGCGTGGGGTCGATGTACGCCTGCTGGTGCCGGGCAAAAGCGACGTGCCCATCACCCAATGGGCGGGGCGCGCCGCTTATTCGCGCCTGCTCGACGCCGGCGTGCGCATCTTCGAGTTCCGTCCGCGGGTGCTGCATGCCAAGACCCTGCTTGTCGATGAGTGCTGGAGTACGGTGGGGACAGCCAACATCGACTACCGCAGTTTCTTCATCAACGACGAGGTCAACGCGGTCTTCGAGGATCCCGCAGTGAACGCGGTACTGGCGGCACGCTTTCTTTCCGATCTCGACGAATCGCGCGAAGTGCGTCTGCGCCCGTGGCGCCGCCGTCGCTGGTTCAACTGGTTTCCGGAAATGATCGGCTACCTGGCGCGGCGCTGGCTGTAGCGGGGTGCGAGGACTTGTTCAAGCCTGTGCGAATGCAACGGCTCAACCGGTCACGACCGCTGCAGGCTCAGACCCGCGCGCCTGAATGGATCGCCACGATGCCGCCGGACAGGTTGCGCACGCGGCAGGCGGCAAAGCCGGCGCGCTCCATCATCGCCTTCAGGGTTTCCTGGTCCGGATGCTTGCGGATCGATTCCGCCAGGTAGCGGTAGCTCTCCTCATCCTTCGCCACCGCACGCCCGAGGCGCGGCAGGATCTGGAACGAATAGAGATCGTAGGCCGGCTTGAGCAGGCTCGACTTCACCTGCGAGAACTCCAGCACCAGCGCGCGTCCGCCGATCTTCAGCACGCGATGCATTTCTTCCAGCGCCTTCTCCTTGCGGGTGACATTGCGCAGACCGAAGGCGATGGTGACGATGTCGAAGCTGCGCTCGGGAAAAGGCAGCGCTTCGGCGTTGGCCTGGATGAAGCTCAGATTGCGCACCATGCCGCGGTCGGTCAGACGCTCGCGGCCGACATCTAGCATGGCGCCGTTGATGTCCGAAAGCACGATCTCGCCTCTCTCACCGACCTTGGGATGCAGCAGCGCGGCGATGTCGCCCGTGCCGCCGGCCAGATCCAGCACGCGCATGCCCTCACGCACGCCAGCGGTGGCCGCGAAGTGGCGTTTCCACAGCCGGTGCACGCCAAGCGACATGAGATCGTTCATCACGTCGTAGTTGCGCGCCACCGAGGTGAAGACCTCGCCGACCAGCTGCTGCTTGTCCTCGATCGCAACTTCGCGGAAGCCGAAGTGCGTGGTGTCTTTCTCGCTCATCAGGGAATTATTGCACCCGGCGGGGGCGCCGCGCTGCGCGCGTGGCCGGCTTCGGCCAAGGCATCGAGATAGGCCTGCCACATCTGGGCCTGGCGGCTGCCGATGTCGTGAAGGTAGGCCCAGGAGAAGATGCCGGTTTCGTGCCCGTCGTCAAAGCGCAGCAGCACCGCATAGTTGCCGACCTGTTCCACCGCGGTGATCGCAACCTGTTCCTTGCCCACCTGCAGCACGCGCTGTTCGGGTCCATGCCCCTGCACCTCGGCCGAAGGCGAATGCACACGCAGAAACTCGCAAGGAAAGCAAAAACGCTCCCCGGAGTCGAACTC
>CAZGKE010000133.1:0-9719 GCA_964526035.1 uncultured Gammaproteobacteria bacterium
GGCAGGAAGACACCGTTCGGCGCCATCCATTTCGGTTCCACCAGTCCGGCCATGGCCGAGGCGATCGAAGTGCTTGAAGGGCAGGGCATCCATCTCGACACCCTGCGTGTGCGTGCTTTCCCCTTCCCCGACAGCGTCGCCGAGTTCATCGCCGCGCACGAGCAGGTGTTCGTGGTGGAGCAGAACCGCGACGCCCAGCTGCGCAGCCTGATCGTCAACGAGTTCGGCATCGACCCGGCGCGCTTGCAGGCAGTGCTGCACTACGACGGTACGCCCATCACTGCGCGCTTCATCGCCGGCGAAATCGCCCAGCGCGCACGTGCGCTTCGACCTGATGCCCTAGGCAAGGAGCGCGTAGCATGAGTCTTTCCCCTGTAGGAGCGCACCCGTGCGCGACCGCAGCGCCTCGGTCTCGCCTCACCCCCGCAGGAGCGCACCCGCGCTCGACCGCAGCGCCTCGTTCTCGCCTTACCCCTGTAGGAGCGCACCCGTGCGCGACCGCTCCGCTGGCCTTCGCCTCAATCCCGGCTGATGCCCCGACGACCCGCACACCCGCACCCCCAACCCCATGACCTACATCACCAAACCCGCCCTGCATCACCCCACGCTGCCGCAGAACAAGCTCTGCTACACGCGCCGCGACTACGAGGGCAAGATCTCCACGCTATGCGCCGGCTGCGGGCACGACTCGATCTCGGCGGCCATCATCCAGGCCTGCTGGGAACTCGACATCGAGCCGCATCGCGTGGCCAAGCTCTCCGGCATCGGCTGCAGTTCGAAGACGCCCGACTACTTCCTCGGCAACTCGCATGGCTTCAACACCGTGCACGGGCGCATGCCCTCGGTGCTCACCGGAGCCAATCTGGCCAACCGCGACCTGCTCTATTTCGGCGTCTCCGGCGACGGCGACTCGGCTTCCATCGGCCTTGGCCAATTCGCCCACGCCATGCGCCGCGGCATCAACATGATCTACATCGTCGAGAACAACGGCGTGTACGGGCTGACCAAGGGCCAGTTCTCCGCCACCGCCGACCAGGGCTCCACCTCCAAGCGCGGGGTGGTCAACGCCGACAGCCCGATCGACATGATCGGCCTGGCCCTGCAGCTTGGCGCCAGCTTCGTTGCGCGCAGCTTCTCCGGCGACAAGCAGCAGCTGGTGCCGCTGATCAAGGCCGCCATCGCCCACAAGGGCGCCGCATTCCTGGATGTCATCAGTCCCTGCGTCGCCTTCAACAACCACCCCGGCAGCACCAAGAGCTATGACTACGTGCGTGAGCACAACGACGCGGTCAATCGCCTCGACGTGATCCCGACGCGTGAGACCATCACGGTCGACTATGCCGCCGGCGACGCCATCGACGTACCGCAGCACGACGGCAGCGTGCTGCGCCTGCGCAAGCTCGACCCCAACTACGACCCGCGCGACCGCATCGCCGCCATGAACTACGTGCAGGAACACCAGGCACGCGGCGAGGTGGTCACCGGGTTGCTCTATCTCGATCCCGAGGCTGGCGATCTGCACGACAACATGAATACGCCACGGACGCCGCTCAATGCGCTTGGTGTGGCCGATCTGTGTCCGGGCGTCGACACGCTGGCGAAGATCAATGCGTCGTTGCGTTAGCTTCCCATTACTAGTGTGGTGTTCCGTAATTGGGTTGCCGAAATCGCGCTGCGGATTCGGCTCCGAGACAAGGCGCGAGGAGGAGGCATAGCAGCGCTATGGCGACGACGAGCAACGCGGTATCGGTGCTGAAGACCAAGTGAGTTCGGTAAGGTAGTTGCGGAACACCACATTGGCTCCCAAGCACTCACGTCATGGGCAAGGCGCATTTCAAGTCGGACATCGGCTAGGCGCAGCCAAGCCGATGCCGAGTTCAAATGTAGGCTTCAACGAATTGGCAAGTATCCCCCGGCAAAGCCGGGGGCTTTGCCGGTGAGCACCTCGAAGGGTTCGATCAATCCATGTGCCGCCTGAAGGCGGCCGTGGTTGCTTCCTTCTCCCTCCGGGAGAAGGTGGCGCGAAGCGCCGGATGAGGGTTCGGCGAAACGACGGACTCCCGAACCATCTCGACGTCGCCGGACCCTCACCCCAAGCCCGTTGCCAGGCTCAGCTTCGCTTCGCCAAGCAACCCCCGGCCCTCGCGCATGCAGGCACGAGGGCGCTCTTCGACGCGCGAGCCAGTGGCTCGCCATCGCGCCTCATCGCCCCGCAGGGCGAGGGGCTTGAAGAACCGACTGCCGGACATGTCAAACAGCGACTGCCTCCCCGGCAGAGCCGGGGGGACTCCTGCGTGCACCCGCGTCCGCGTTGTGGGCCCCGGCGTGGGCGCTTGATCTCGCGTCGATGCACCCGGCGACTTCCGCTGTCGTATCCTTTGCGCTCATCGTTCCGGATGGACAGCGCATGACGGCAGCGTCGACCGTGCTCCTTGCTCTGGTGATGCAGTCCAGCGGCGTCGAGTCGCAGCAGTTCCTTGTGGATCACTGGACTTCGGCCGACGGCCTGCCTGTCAACAGCATCAATTCGCTGCACCTCAGCCCATCGGGCTACCTGTGGATGACAACCTTCGATGGCCTGGTCCGGTTCGACGGCCATCGTTTCGAGACCTTTGCCTCGATCGAGGCCGGGCATCGACTCGGCAGGCTGCTGGAGAGTCCGGATGGATTGCTCTGGGTCGGAAGCGACACGTGGCGGATATCGTCCTTCGACGGACGGAATTTCCGCAACTTCGGTGTCGTGGACGGCCTTCCGGGAAACACCGTGTTGCGGTTTCGCCTCGATTCGGCAGGCGTCCTGTGGACGATGGGCGATCGTGGCCTCGCCCGGCGTGTCGGCACGCGGTTCGAAGTGCCGATGGATATCGTCGGCTTGGGCATTCCGCGCGACTTCCTGCCGGTGGAGAACGAAGGGGTGTGGCTGGCGACGGATCTTGGCGTGCATCGGTGGCGCGGAGGTGAGTGGCGCACCTACGGCGCCGAGCATGGCGTTCCGTTGCCTGCCAACACGCTTGCGATGGACGCCGACGGTCGGCTATGGGTGGGCGGCGGCGCCCTGACCGTGCGCCAGGTAGACGAAGACCGTTTTGCAACTGCGACTGCGATATGCAACGCCCAGCGCATCGATTTCCTGGACGCAAATGTCGCCATGATCTGCGGCCATATGGCGATACACGGAGAGGTGGATGGGTCACTTCGCGTCAGTGAGCGTTCCACGCGCTATTTCGCAAGCGGCGGGGAGCTGCTGCTGGCGAGGTCAGCCGACGGAAGCCTCTGGCGCAACCGTATCGACGCCTTGACCCGCGACGGGCAGGTCGTGTTCGAATCGGACTCGACCATCCACGACTTCGTCTTCGATGGTTCCGGTGCGGTCTGGGTCAGCACCGCGGCCGATGGACTGTTCCGCCTCCGGCCCCGACACATTGGCGCAGTGACCGAACTCGCCGGGCGTCGGCTCGGTGCCGTCTATGGCATGGCCGAAGCCGAGGACGGCGCGCTGTGGTTGGCGACCATGAACCAGGGCGTTGTGGTCATGGCCGCCGACGGCGAGGCGCGCTGGCTGTCGGAAGAGGAGAACGTTGTTCACCAGGGCATTCAGACCATCTTCCTGGATGGTCCCGACCACGCCTGGGTCGGTTCATGCCGGATGGATCCGGATCAGGGTACGTGCGCCGTCGCGCAGGATCTGCCGGCCAGAGCCGGTCGCGGCAACGAGATCCGCGCCTTGCATCGCGACGCGGACGGCAGCCTCTGGGTTGGTGGATTGTCACTCTGGAGACAGTCGCCCGAGGGCACGTGGGAGTCTCCAGAGTCCGGCCTGTCGACCGGCGATTCCGGACACGTACGCGTCATTCTCGAGACCTCAGACGGAACGCTGTGGTTCGGTACCCGCGGCGACGGCCTGTTGCGGCGCGCCCGCGACGGCACATTCCATCTGTTCAATCGCCGCGATGGCCTGGCAAGCAACGCCGTACGTGGGCTGCTTCTCGATCGCGACGACCAGATCTGGGTGGCCACCGAGGACCTTGGCCTGTGCCGGATGCGTGATCCAGAGGCGATCCGACCGCAGATCGCCTGTCTCAACACGTCCCACGGGCTCTGGTCAAACAGCCTGCACCGGGTGCTGGTCGACGACGACGACCGCTTCTGGATCAACAGCAATCATGGCGTGTTCGCCGTTGCAAGACAGGCGCTGAACGACGTGATGGATGGCCGTTCGGCGCGCGTCCATCCGCTGGTCTTCACCGAACGCGACGGCTTGCCTGATCGCGAAGGCAATGGTGGCGTGCAACAGGCCGGACTGCGCCTGCGCGACGGCCGGATTGCGTTTCCCACCCAGAACGGCGTCGCCCTGATCGATCCGGCGAAGCTTCGCGCCGCGGCAGAACCGGTGCGCGCCGTCTTCGAAGAGATCGAACTTCCCGACGGGCGTCGCCTGGGTTCCCGATCGCCAGTGCTTCTTGAGCGCGGCGAGCGAAGTCTGGCGTTGCGCTATACCGGGCTGTCGCCAGCCTTTCCCGCGCCGGTCTACTTCCGCTACCGACTGCTGCCGGACGAACGCTGGACCGAACTGGGCGACGCGCGCCGGATACCCCTGAGCCGCTTGCCGCCCGGACAGCACACGCTGGAGCTGATGGCCTTCGAAAGCGGCGGCAGCGCAGGCCCACCCGCGCAGATCGCGCTCACGCTGCCGCCCTACCTCCACGAGACGGCGGCTTTTCGCATCGCCGTGCCGCTGTTTCTGGCGTGTCTTGCCCTGGCCTGGCTGATGCGTGAGCGTCGACTGGGGCGAGAGCGTCGCGACCAGCTCGAAGTGACCGTGGCCGAGCGCACTGAGGACTTGCGGGGAGCGCTCGACACCGTGAACTCCCAACGCGACGAGATCGAACGTCTTGCGAACGCCAAGACCCGTTTCTTCGCAAACGTCAGTCACGAGCTACGAACACCGCTGACGTTGATCAGCGGCCCGCTGCGCGATGCCGAACGGGGCGCTCCCCTGACTCAGCGAAACCAACGCCTGATGCTCGGCAACGCGCAACGTCTGGAGCGTCTGGTGACGCAGCTTCTCGACCTCGAGCGCATCGATGCCGGCTGCTTTCCCCTGCACCGGCAGCCGGGCGACCTGTGCGCCCTGGTGCGCGAAACGGTCGACGCCTTCCTGCCGCTGGCGGCACAGCAAGGGGTTGCGATCGGCGCGGATCTGCACGGCGATCCGCTCAGTATCGATTTCGATGCCGACCAGATGGCGCGTCTGCTTGGCAATCTCCTCTCAAATGCCCTGAAGTTCACGCCTTCCGGTGGGCGGATCGACGTCTGTCTGGAAGACTCCGTGGACCGCGTGCAAATCGTTGTCGCCGATACCGGCCCCGGCGTTCCGGAGGAAGCGCGCGAACGCATTTTCGACCGTTTCAGCCAGGTTGGTTCCGAGGCGACCCGGTCACGCGAGGGCGCGGGGCTGGGGCTGGCCGTCTGCCGCGAAATCGCGCATCTGCACGGCGGGCACCTTTGGGCGGAGGGCAACGCCGGTGGCGGCGCGCGTTTCGTGCTTGATCTGCCTCGCGACGAGTCGCCCTCGCTGGCGATCGATCGCGAATCGATGGTCGACCTGATTGTCGAACGCGATTCGATGTCCCCGACATCGGCCACCCAGGAGCGCGCGTCAAGTGCCGAGCGCACCGACGATGAAGAAATCGGCTCGCCGCACCCCGCCGCGACCGACAACGATGGCGCCGGAACCGATGGCGTCCCGGCAACGGCTCGTCGCCGCATCCTGGTTGCCGAGGATCACCCCGACCTTCGCGCCTATATCGTTGCGGCCCTCGCGCACGAGCATGAGTTGATGGAAGCCGAAGACGGAGAGGCGGCCCTGATACTGGCACGCCAGGCGCTTCCCGACCTGGTCATCTCGGACGTGATGATGCCGCGTCGCGATGGCTTCGGGTTGGCTCGGGCGCTGCGCGCTACGCCTGAAACCGCCGGCATCCCGCTGATTTTCCTCACCGCACGTGCCGGCGTCGGCGACGAGATCGAGGGCCTTGCGAGCGGCGCCGACCAATACCTGCGCAAACCGTTCGATACGGCGCTGCTGCGCGCCCACGTGGCCGCTGCCCTGCATGCTGTCGAGCGTCTGCGGCGACGCTTCGCCGTGAAGGCATCGCACGCCCCGGCGCCGGAGCGGAACGCCGCTGCGAACCCGCGCGGCGACGCCGACCGTCGCTTCCTGGAAGCTGCCGAGCGCTGGTTCGAGCGCCACCTGCACGACGAGTCCGCCACGGTGCAGGGGATGGCTGCCGCACTCCACGTCTCGCATGCCACGCTCGGCCGGCGTTTCGCCCGGCTGGAAGGCGAATCTCCGCAGTCGGCGCTGCGCCGTCGCAGGCTGGACCGTGCTCGTGCTTTGCTCGAAGACGGCGAGGGCTCGGTTTCGGAAGTCGCCTACGCCGTCGGCTATGCCAGCCTCGCAGCCTTCTCGCGCGCCTTTCGCGAACACCACGGTCACGCGCCGAGCCAGGCGGTCTTCTAGACCCATGTGAGAGTCACCCAGGCTTTGGCCGGGGATGCTTGCTTCAAGCCTGCCCGAGTCGCGGCGGATGGCCAGTTTCCAGTGTCCCGCGCCGATCTGCGCAATTGCGCAAAGCCTTTGCGCGATTGCGCAAAGCATTTCGGCGCAGCGGTGCGCAGACTGGTTCGCATGCACAAGCCATCAACCGCTCCGCCCGAACCGACCGCGCCTTCGCCGACGCCCGCCAAGAGGCACCTCAGGCTCGAAGTTGACGCCCTCGACGCCACGCTCGGTCTGTCCACCGTTCAGGAAGGCCCTGGCTCGCCCAGGCTGCCGGACGACTCATCCACAGGGGAAACGCCATGAATATCCGTCACCACCTCTCGCATGTTCTCGCTGCATGGCTTCCGGCGGGCCCGGCGATGCAAGATGCCGCCGTGCGTGGATCGCTGGCCGCGGTGCTGCTGATGCTCCTGTCAGCGGGTGCAACCGCTGACGACATCACGTGGATCAATCCCACGTCCGGCGACTGGGCTGACGGCACGAACTGGGACAGCGGCAACCCGCCCGGCCCCGTCGATCAAGCCATCATCGGCAACGGCGGCACGGTGCAGGTGCTGGCGCTGGACGCGCAGGCAGATGTCGTGATCGCCCGGAGCGGGGGATTGGAGTTCGCGCCCGGTGGCAGCCTCGATAGCGGCAATGCCTTGGTCGGCATCGGCCCCGACGCAAACGCGCACCTCACCATGAACGGCGGCATCTGGACCTTGAAACGGTTTGCCGCCGCCGCATGTGGCGGCGGCCAGGCGATCATCAACCTCAGCGGCGGCGCGCACCTGCTGGCCGATGACTTGGGCGGCTTCCACCAGATCGGGTACCCAGCACCCTGGGGCGGCTGTCTCGTGCAGGAGCACGGTTCGGGCATGATTCACGTGAGCGGACCCGGAACGCGATTCGACACCATCGGCCTGCTCAACCTCGGCGGTCCGATGCACGTCACCGACGGCGCCGTGTTCCAGGCGTTCGGCGGCAACATCTTCACCTCCAGCGATCTGATCATCGACGGCCCAGGGAGCAGCGTGACCTCGACCATCGATGTGGACCTGCCGCCGGGACTATCGTTGGGCGGAATTCTCTTCCTGGAGCCGATCGTGCCTGGCGTCGCGCCGACGGTGACGGTAGCCAACGGCGCGACCCTCAGGCTGAAGAGCGATATCGTCGCGCGCGGGGCCATTCTGGCTGCACCCGCTAGCGACAACTCCTTCCCGACAATCCGAATCGGCGACGGCGGCGCGCCCGGCACCCTCGACATCCGCTGGATCATGCCCATGAGCAATGGGACCTTTGCGCGCATCATCTTCAACCACAACGCCCCCGACTACCACTTCAGTCACGACAGCACTGCAACGGGCGACCCGATCGCGACGGCATTTGATGAAGGAACGTACGTTATGGAACACATCGGGACGGGTACGACCACGATTGCCGGTCATCTCCTCGGGAACGGGGCGACCTACCGCGTCCGCGACGGCCGCATGGTGTTCGACAGTGCCTTGCTGGACGGAGCGGCCATGTTGATCGGCACGTTCCCCACCGAGCAGGGCACCGTGGAGTTCATCAACGGCGCCGTCACGCAAGATTTTTCCTTTCTGTCGGTTGGATCGCCGCTTGAGACTGCCGGCGACAGCCTGGTGCGCATCGATGGCCCGGGCACCAGTGTGGTGGTCCAGGGCCGTGTGCTCGTATATGGTACGGGCAGCTTGCAGTTGTCGAACGGAGCACTGCTCAACATATCCTCCGAGACGCTTAGAACGGTACTCATGGGTGGGTCGAGGCTGGCGATCGGCGCCTTTCCCGGTGAGCCACCGGTCGCGCCCGGGCGATTGCGGGTGAAGTTGGCCGCGAGCACCAGCTCTGGCCAGGTGGCCGATGGGCTGATCGTGTTCAACCACAATGAATCAGGCTACGTGTTCTCCGACGCCGCAAACCCGGTCGAGATCAACGGCAACTACGCCGTGTTGCACGAGAACGGCCACACGCGCTTCGCCCTCGAACAGACGTCCACGGGCGGCACCCTTGTCACCGGTGGCACGCTCCGCATCAGCCCCACGCCGAGCGGTTCTCCGCTGGGCACCGGCGCGGTGACCATCACTGGAACGGGGACGCTGTCGGGCAGTGGAAACGTACCCCTGACGGTCGTTGAAGCCGGTGGTCGACTCGATCCCGACAGGCAGCTGACCTTCACCGAAAACCTGAGCCTGGAACCTGGCGCGAGCATGGCGCTCGACTTGACCAGCCCTGGCCAACTGCCCGGATCGGGCTCGTCCAACGATTACATCCACGTCGAGGGTGATCTGGTGCTGGACGGCACCATCGACGTGCAGGCCGGTCCGCATTTCACCACGGGCAGCTACCCGATCATTGAGGTGGCCGGCACGGTCACCGACAACGGACTGCAGGTGAACAACCTGCCGACCGGCTACACGGCGACGGTGAATACCAGCTCGCCCCCCTGGATCGAACTGGATGTGGCGCGACTGCCTGGCTTCTACTCCGTGGGCGGCCAGCTCTCCGGCAACGTTGACTTCATTGGACCGACCCTGCGCAATAACGGCGGCGGCGACCTGCAGATGTTCTTGAACTGGGGATTCACGTTCAGTGAGCTGGTCGCCGATGGCGGGAGCTACAACGTGACGGTGGCGCAACACCCATCCAACTCCATCTGCGAGGTCTTCAACGGCAGCGGGGTGATCAGCGGTGCGGACGTGACGAGTGTCGAGGTGCAGTGCACCGTCCCGCAGGCGACGCTCGCGCCCGAAACCCTGGTCTTCAGCCTGTTCGCTGCCGGCGATCCGCCGACATCGCGCATCGTCGTGTTCGAGAACACGGGCCCGATCGGCATCCCGGTCTATGGCGCGTCGATCCTCGGAACCCACGCAGGCGACTTCGCGGTCGGCATCGACGAATGCGCGGGGCAGGTGCTCGCTCCGGGAGCATCATGCGGCATCGAGGTGCTCTTTGACGCAGCGAACGCGGCAGGCAACGACCCGCGTGTAGCCGTCCTGCGAATCAGTGCCGCGGGATTCCCGATAATCCCGAATCCCCTGAACGTCAATCTCCAGGGCTTCATCGACGGCCTGATGCGCGACGGATTCGAGTCGACGCCCTGAGGCAGGTCAGAATCCCATGGCTGGGGACGATGAAATGCTGCGCACTG
>CAZGKE010000134.1:0-9689 GCA_964526035.1 uncultured Gammaproteobacteria bacterium
GTCCGCGGAAGCGGTTTGACTGCGGAATCTTTTCCTGCGGATAGCGCACCGTGTATTTGGGACGAAGGAAATAGCGCCAGGTCAAGCCCATCCCGACCAGCAGCTCGATCAGCAGAAGGCTCCTGAGGTAATTGACAGCGCGTCTCATGCCGCAACCTCCGGGCCGATCCAGCCGGCATAGGCCATGCCTGCCGCCACCAGAATCCAGACGATGGTGATTGGAATGAACACCTTCCAGCCGAGGCGCATGATCTGGTCGTAGCGGTAGCGCGGGAACGTCGCGCGGAACCACAGGAACAGGAACATGAAGAACACGCCCTTCACCGCCAGCCACCACCAGCCAGGTGCAGACAGCCAGCCCAGACCGAAGCCCTGGAACGGCGACAGCCAGCCACCGGCAAACAGGACCGCGGTCAGGAAGGAGATCAGGATCATGTTGGCGTATTCGGCAAGGAAGAACACCGCGAACGCCGAACCCGAGTACTCGACGTGGAAACCGGCCACGATCTCCGATTCGCCCTCGGATACGTCGAAGGGCGCGCGGTTCGTCTCCGCCACGCCGGACAGGAAATAGATCACGAACAGGGGCAGCAGGGGCAGCCAGAACCAGTTCAGCGGACCGTAGCCGCCGCTCTGCGCCAGCACGATTTCGGAGAGGTTGAGCGATCCTGCCGCCACCAGCACGCCTACCAGGGCAAAGCCCATGGCGATCTCGTACGACACCACCTGTGCAGCGGAACGCATGGCGCCGAGGAACGCATATTTTGAGTTGGACGCCCAGCCGGCGAGAATGATGCCGTAGACGCTCATCGAGGTCATCGCCAGCAGGAACAGCAGGCCGGCGTTGATGTCCGCCAGCACCACGCCCTGATCGAACGGGATTACCGCCCAGGCCACGAAGGCCGGCGCCAGCGCCAGGACCGGTGCCAGATAGAACAGGAAGCGGTTGGCATTGGACGGCACCACCACTTCCTTGAGCAGCAGCTTGATGACGTCGGCAAACGGCTGCAGCAGACCCATCGGGCCGATGTAGACCGGACCCTTGCGCACCTGCATGAAGCCGATGACCTTGCGCTCCATCAGCGTGTAGAAAGCTACGGCAATCGTCAGCGGCAGGATGATGGCGACGATTTTCGCCAGTATCCAGGCCACGGCCAGCAGATCGTCGAGCATCAGTCGCTGCTCCTCTCGATCTTCGCGATGCGCAACCGCGCTGTCGGACCGATGCCTGCGGTCGATGCCTGCGCCGCAACGATCCACGCACCGCCCTGCGGCACCGCGCTGTCCACACGAACCGGCAATTCGAGAACACAGTCCTCGCCGGTCACCTGCGCTTCGCCACCCTGGCCCAGACCCAGGGCAAGGGCGTCCTGCGGATGCAGCGTGACTCCGGGCGGGCAGCCAAGCGGTGTCTCCTGCAGGGGCGCCGCGCGGCGCACCACTGCATCGATGGAATAGATCGGTACCGTGGAAATGCGCTCCAGCCCTTCGCCGGAGCGCTCCGCCTGCGTCGCCGGATTGAACTCCGCAGGACCGGGTGAGGCAGCCTCCAGGCACTCAGCCATCTGCCCACGCAAGCCGGCCAGATCGAGGAAATCGAAACCGTCGATGCCAAGCTCGCCCCCCAACGCGCGCAGCACGCGCCAGCCCGGACGGGCCTCGCCTGGCGGCTTGACGGCGACGCCCACGCTTTGCACCACGCCATCGAGATTGATCAGGGTCGCATCGATCTCGGGGAACAGGCCTACGGGAATCACGATGTCGGCGTGTTCACGCAACGCCTCACCGAGATAGCCACTGAACGCGATCACCCGCGTGGCGCCGGCCAGCGCGCGCAGCGACGCGGCGCCATCGGCGAAATCCTCGGGCGCTTCGCTGCCGTACAGAACCAGCGTATGCGGCGGATCGACCAGCATTTCAGCAACGTTGCGCCCCACGGCCCCGATCGGTGCGCCGCCGGCAGCGCGATGCGGTACCGCACCATAGCGCCAAGCCCCCACGGCGTTGGCGCCCGCAGGCACTTCGTTGAAGGCGGCACCGGTGAGCTTGGCCAGTGCTCGCGCCAGGTATCGCAGCAGCGAAGCCTGTGGATGCTGCACCGCAAAGTCGCCGAACACGATGGTTGCCGACTGGCCCTGCTTGAGCCCGTCGGCAATGCGTCGCGCCGCCTGGTCCATATCGGCCTTGACCACGTCGGGTACGCGGCCACCGGCCAGCTCCAGAACGCCGGCAAGAAGGCCGGGAAGACGCGACGGCAACGCCACGATTTCCGCAGCGTGCTCGTAGTGCGTTGGCTGGGCCAGCGAGTTCAGGGCGAACACCTTGGCACCGGCCATCCATGCCTTGCGGATGCGATGACCCAGAAGCGGCTGATCGAGCCGCGGATGCCCGCCAATGATGAAGATGGTGTCGCTGAACTGGACGTCGGCGAGGCTGCGCTCAAAGCGCGGCTCCGCAGGCGCCGCATCCTGGTCGGCAAAGTCCAACTGACGAAGTCGGTGGTCGATGCTGTTCGATCCGAGCCCGCGCAGCAAGGCCTGCAGCAGGAACAGTTCCTCGCAGCTGGTCGCGGGTGAGACCAGGGCACCGATTTCCGAGCCCGCTTCGCGCAGCGCGGTCGCACTGGCAGCCATCACGTCGTCCCACGAGACATTGCGCAGACGTCCGTCCTGCCGGAGCATCGGCCGCAGCAGCCGATCATCAGCCTGCAGCCCGGTATGACTCCAGCGATCGCGATCGGACAGCCAGTTTTCGTTGATTGCCTCATTGTCACGGGGAACGCTGCGCAGGACCTCGCCGCGACGGGTATGCAGAAAGAGGTTGGAACCCAGCGCGTCGTGGTAGCCGATCGAATCGCGCGCGATCAGCTCCCAGGCGCGGGCGCGGAATCGGAACGGCTTGTTGGTCAAAGCGCCAACCGGGCATATGTCGATGATGTTGCCCTGCAGCTCGGAGCCCAGCGACTTGCCGATATAGGTCCCGATCTCGAGGTGCTCGCCGCGGTTCATGCCACCCAGTTCATGGGTGCCGGCAATCTCGCCGAGAAAACGCACGCAGCGCGTGCACTGGATGCAGCGGGTCATTTCCGTGGACACCAGCGGACCGAGATTCTCGTCGGCCAGGACGCGCTTGCGCTCGCTGAAGCGGCTGATCGAGCGACCGTAACCGAGCGACAGGTCCTGCAGTTCGCATTCGCCGCCCTGGTCGCAGATCGGGCAATCCAGCGGATGGTTGATCAGCAGGAACTCCATCACCCCGCGCTGCGCGTCGAGCGCGCGGCGCGACTGCGTATACACGCGCATCCCTTCCATCACCGGGGTGGCGCAGGCGGGCATCGGCTTGGGCGCTTTCTCCACATCGACCAGGCACATGCGGCAATTGGCTGCGATCGAGAGTTTCTCGTGGTAGCAGAAGCGCGGAATGGGGATCCCGGCCTTGTCCGCCGCCTGGATGATCATCGCGCCCTTGGGCACCTGCATCGCCTCGCCGTCGATCTCGATGTTGACCAGATCGGGCGCCGTGTTGTTGGTGGGCTGGGCGCTCATGCCGCCACCTCCACGCTGCCGTCCACGATCGAACGACCGTGAACGATGAAGTGCTCGAATTCCGCCCAGTAGTGCCTCAGCATGCCTTGGACCGGCCACGCCGCGGCTTCGCCGAAGGCGCAGATGGTGTGGCCTTCGATCTGCCCTGCGGCACTCTTCAGAAGGTGCAGGTCATCCATGCTCGCCTTGCCTTCGACGATGCGACTCAGCACGCGATACATCCAGCCGGTGCCCTCACGGCACGGCGTGCACTGGCCACAGCTTTCCGCGTAGTAGAAGCGTGCAATGCGCTGGCAGGCGCGCACCATGCAGGTGGTCTCGTCCATGACGATGACGGCGCCGGAGCCGAGGCCGGAGCCGGCCTTCTGCAGACTGTCGTAGTCCATGGTGCAGGCCATCATCGTCTCCCCTGGCAACACCGGCATCGATGATCCCCCGGGGATCACCGCCTTGAGTCGGCGACCGCCACGTACACCCCCGGCCATCTCCAGGAGTTCGCTGAACGGCGTGCCGAGACGGATCTCGTAGTTGCCTGGCCTGTTGACGTGCCCGGATACCGAGAACACCTTCGGACCGCCGTTGTTGGGCTTGCCCAACTCCAGGAACCACTCGCCGCCGTTGCGAATGATCGCCGGCACCGATGCGTAGGTCTCGGTGTTGTTGATCGTGGTCGGCTTGCCGTAGAGACCGAAGTTGGCGGGGAACGGCGGCTTGAATCGCGGCATCCCCTTCTTGCCCTCCAGCGATTCCATCAGCGCGGTTTCCTCGCCGCAGATGTAGGCGCCGGCGCCGAGTACGTTGTGGATTTCCACATCGATGCCGCTGCCCTGGATATCGCGTCCCAGCCAGCCATGCTCGCGGGCGTCCTTCAGCGCCTGTTCCACGCGCTCGAACGGCTCATGATGGAATTCGCCGCGCAGATAGTTGTAGGCCACCGTCGACCCGGTCGCATAGCAGGCGATGGCCATGCCCTCCAACACCGCATGGGGGTTGAAGCGGAGAATGTCCCGGTCCTTGCAGGTACCGGGTTCGGACTCGTCGGAATTGCACAGGATGTACTTCTGCCCCGGCGCAGAGCGCGGCATGAAGGACCACTTCAGACCGGTGGGGAAACCCGCGCCACCACGACCGCGCAGGGCGCTCGCCTTGACCTGGTCGATGACGGTCGCAGGATCGGGTTTCTCCGTGAGTATCTTCTTCCACGCCTGCCAGCCACCCGCCTTGAGATAGCTCTCATACGACCAAGGCTGATCGAAGTGCAGCGTCGTGTTGACGACGTTGTGGGCCTGGGGTGCGGGTCCGTAGGGCATGTCGGTCTGTGTCTTCTCGTTTCCAGCGCGTCAGTCGAGCTTGTCCAGCAACTCGTCCACCTTCTCGAGGGTCAGCTGCTCGTGATAGTGGCCGTCGATCACCATCATCGGCGCGCCGCAGCAGGCGGCGAGGCACTCCTCTTCCTTCTTGAGGTAGATGCGTCCATCGCCCGAGCTTTCGCCGAGCCGCACGCCTAGCTTGTTTTCGCAGTGACGGACGATGTCCTCGGCACCGTTCAGCCAGCACGAGATGTTGGTGCAAATGGCCACGTTGTGACGCCCGACCGGCGCGAGCTCGAACATCGAATAGAACGTTGCGACTTCATAGGCCCACACCGGCTGGATGTCGAGATACTTCGCGACCGCCGCGATGAGTTCATCGCTCAGATAGCCGCCGTTCTGCTCCTGCGCCGCGAACAGCCCCTGGATCACCGCCGAGCGCTTCCGCTCCGGTGGAAACTTGGCCATCCAGTGGTCGATGTGGGCGCGCGTGCCCTCGCTCAGCACGTTTGTCGGGTCGACATCCTTGACCGCCTCGAAGTTGCCGGTGGCTTTCATGAGCAATACCTCGGGACCCGGGACGAACCGCAGGCAGCCATAGCTGCGCCAGGGGAAGTCATCGATCAATCTCCCCAAACACGATATCAAGCGTACCGATCACCGCGACCACGTCTGGCAGCATGTGGCCACGGACGATGGTGTCGATGCCCGACAGGTGGGCGAACCCCGGGGCGCGCAGGTGTACGCGGAACGGCTTGTTGGCGCCGTCGGAGACGATATAGGCGCCGAACTCGCCCTTGGGTGCCTCGACCGCCGCGTAGGCCTCGCCTTCTGGCACGCAGTAGCCTTCGGTGAACAGCTTGAAGTGATGGATCAGGGCTTCCATGTCGTCCTTCATCTCTTCGCGCTGCGGCGGCACTACCTTGAAATTGCGTGACATCACCGGGCCGGGATGCGCGCGCAGCCACTGGATGCACTGCCTGATGATGCGGGTGGACTGGCGCATCTCCTCGACGCGCACCAGATAGCGGTCGTAGCAGTCACCGTTGACGCCCAGCGGGATGTCGAAGTCCACGTCGGCGTACTTGGCGTACGGCTGCTTCTTGCGCAGATCCCAGGCGATGCCGGAGCCACGCAGCATCGGGCCGCTCATGCCCCAGGCGAGCGCATGCTCGGGCGTCACCACACCGATTCCGACGGTACGTTGCTTCCAGATGCGGTTTTCGGTGAGCAGGGTTTCGTACTCGTCGACGCGCCTCGGGAAGTCCTCGCAGAAGGCCTCGAGAAAATCGAGCATCGATCCCTCACGCCAGGCATTGAGACGCTTCATGTCCTTCTGCTTGCGCCACGGACTCTCGCGATAGCGGGACATGGTCTCCGGGAGATCGCGATAGACGCCGCCCGGGCGGTAGTAAGTGGCGTGCATGCGCGCGCCGGATACCGCCTCATAGACGTCCATCAGCTCCTCGCGCTCGCGGAAAGCGTAGAGGATGACCGTCATGGCACCGAGATCGAGCCCGTTCGAACCCAGCCACATCAGATGATTGAGGATGCGCGTGATCTCGTCGAACATCGTGCGTATCCACAGCGCACGATCCGGCACTTCGATGCCGAGCAGCTTTTCGATGGCGGCCACATAGGCGTGCTCGTTGCACATCATCGAAACGTAGTCGAGGCGATCCATGTAGCCGATCGACTGGTTGAAGGGCTTCGACTCTGCCAGCTTCTCGGTCGCACGGTGCAGCAGTCCGACATGCGGATCGGCACGCATCACGGTCTCGCCGTCGAGTTCCAGAATCAGACGCAGCACGCCGTGGGCAGCCGGATGCTGCGGCCCGAAGTTCATCGTGTAGTTGCGGATCTCCTGCGCAGCGCTCATGGCTTGCTCCCTTCGGCCGCGCTGCTCGCTTCAGCCTGCGCCTGCTCGTAGCGGGAGTCGTGCCGCACCACGCGCGGTACCAGCACGCGCGGCTCGATGGTCACCGGTTCGTACACCACTCTGCCCTTCTCCGGATCGAAGCGCACTTCAACGTTGCCGATGAGCGGGAAATCCTTGCGGAACGGATGACCCACGAACCCATAGTCGGTGAGAAGGCGACGCAGATCGGGATGACCTTCGAAAATGACCCCGAAGAGATCGAATGCCTCACGTTCGAACCAGTTGGCGACCGGCCAGACGGGGGTCAGCGAGGGCACTACCGGAAGGTCGTCGTCGGGCGCGAAGCAGCGCAGGCGCAGACGCCGATTCCTTGCAATCGACATCAGGTGCACGACCACCGCGAAGCGGTTGGGGATGTCGGTGCCGGTCGGCCGGTCCTCCCAGCGGAAGCGTCCGGGCCCCGCGGCGCCCTCGACGCCGCGCGAAAAGCCGCTCGAACTGACGTCGGCGACGTCCCATTCAGCATCGCCATAGCCGAGATAGTCGACCCCGCAGACGTCGATCAGCTGTTCGAAGGCGAATTCGGGATCGTCACGGAGGGTTCGCGCCACTTCCGAAAGGTGATCGGCACTGACTTCCAGAGTGACCATGTCCAGGCCTTCCCGGCAGCTCAGCAGCTTGCCCGAGAAGCGCGCGTTCAGGATTTCCACGAATGAGACTGGCTCGGTCATGGTCAGGGCTCAACGCGCGATGGTGTGGGTGCGACGGATCTTTTTCTGCAGCTGCAGAATCCCGTAGATCAGCGCCTCCGCAGTGGGAGGACAACCCGGCACGTAGACATCCACCGGCACCACACGATCGCAGCCGCGCACGACCGCGTAGGAATAGTGATAGTAGCCGCCACCGTTGGCGCAGGAACCCATCGAAATCACCCATTTGGGTTCGGGCATCTGGTCGTATACCTTGCGCAGCGCAGGCGCCATCTTGTTGACCAGGGTTCCCGCCACGATCATCACGTCCGACTGACGTGGCGAAGCACGGAAGATCACGCCGAAGCGATCGGTATCCAGGCGCGCCATGCCGGCATGCATCATCTCGACCGCGCAGCAGGCAAGCCCGAAGGTCATCGGCCACATGGAACCGGTGCGCGCCCAGTTGACCAGGGCGTCGAGACTGGTGGTCACGAATCCCCGTTCCAGCAGCGGGTTGTCGCCGCCGGGACGCAGGATGTCATCGACGACCCCGACCGGCGCCGGGTTATGGAACATGCTCATGCCCTCACTCCCATTCCAGCGCCCCCTTCTTCCATTCGTAGATGAAGCCGATCACCAGCACGCCGAGGAAGATGGCCATGGCGATGAACGGTACCGGGCCCATGTCGCGGAACACCACCGCCCAGGGAAACAGGAAGGCAATCTCCAGATCGAAGATGATGAACAGGATGGCGACCAGGTAGAAGCGCACGTCGAACTTCAGGCGCGCGTCCTCGAAGGCCTCGAATCCGCACTCGTACGGCGAGAGCTTTTCGGGATTGGGGCGGCGCGGGCCGAGCAGAGAGCCCAGCGCCAGCAACAGCAGTCCCATGGCGGTGGACACCATCAGGAAGATCAGGATTGGCAGGTATTCGGCCAGCACGCGAAACGACCTCCGCACCGTACCAGCCGGCGCATCAGCAGGTGCCTGAAGACTCCCTCCAGGAGGCTTCACGCGGGTTCCAGCCGGCACCTGCGTCAGGAAATCACGGGCTCCGCCGCGGTTTCAGGACAGCGGGCCATGGGCCCGCCGGCGCCGGAACATCCCTCAAATTGGTGCCCAGGGTGGGACTCGAACCCACACGACTTGCGTCACTACCCCCTCAAGATAGCGTGTCTACCAGTTCCACCACCTGGGCAGGGGATTTCCGCCTTGACGACCTCAGTCGTCGGAACCTGCCTCCTCGTCGGCGGGCTCAGGTTCGGCTTCGGAATCTGCCTGGTCAATCGGGGTGGCCGGGTCGACGACGACGGGCAGGTCGCCCGCCGGCGTTGCCGGTACCGTGACTGCAGGAACCTCCGAGCCGGACATGACGCCCAGGTCAGCCGCACCCCGGGCAGCAAGGCCCGTGCGGCTGGCATAGATGGCCATACCAAGAGTCAGGACGAAAAAAATGGTGGCCAGCGCCGCAGTGGAGCGGGTCAGGAACGACCCTGCGCCACGCGCACCGAATACGGTCGCCGAGGCACCTGCACCGAAACCGGATCCTGCCGCGGCGCCAGGGCCGCGCTGGATCAGGATGAGGGCAATCATGGCGATCGCCAGCAGCACGTAGACGACATTGAGAATGGTGAGAGTCATGGGTTTCCGTAATATCCAAGCGGCTCAGGCCTGCCCAGCCGCGCGCACGATGGCGAGGAAATCCTTCGCCACCAGCGACGCGCCGCCAATCAGTCCTCCGTCCACATCAGTCTGACGGAAGATAGCCAGGGCGTTGTCGGGCTTGACGCTGCCGCCGTAGAGAATCTTCAGCGAGCGCGAGATTGTAGCATCGGCCGCGGCGACTTTGCCACGAATGAACCGGTGAACCGCCTGCGCCTGCTCCGGAGTTGCGGTCAAACCGGTACCGATGGCCCAGACCGGCTCGTAGGCGATGACCGCCTGCGCCAGGGCGCCGACCCCGCACACGTCGAGCACCGCGGAAAGCTGGGTTTCCACCACCGCCTCCGTACGTCCGCTCTCCCGGTCTTCGAGCAGTTCGCCGACGCAAATCACCGGCACCAGTCCGGCGGATTGAGCGGCGAGCGCCTTGCGCGCCACCATGGCGCTGTCCTCACCGTGGAACTGACGGCGTTCGGAATGACCGACGATGGCGTAACGACAGCCGGCCTCCTTCAGCATGGCCGCCGACACTTCGCCGGTAAAGGCGCCGCCGGAATGCTCGCTGACATCCTGGCCTCCGAAGGCAATCAACTCGCCAAA
>CAZGKE010000135.1:0-9655 GCA_964526035.1 uncultured Gammaproteobacteria bacterium
GCCACAGTGCGCGCGTCTTTCCGCGCGCAGTCGAGCGCGACCCTTCGATCAGATACGACATGTCTTGACTCCGATGGTCTCGGTCGCGCTCTAGCGCGTCCGCTTGTATTGTCTGCCGCGCCGCGAGGGCCAGTCAAGGAACTGGATCGCGGGCGCGAACAGGCATCCCCGTGGCAGCCGCTGACCGGCCGGTGTGTCCGTGCATTGCGCAGAACGGCGACTGCCTGGAGCCGAGTGTAACATCGACCTCGAGGCGGAAGTACGACACTGTGATGAAGATCACAGAAGTTTCGGAATGTGTCCTATTGTTGCGCGGCCGTCTTCATCACCGTCGTCAGCGTCCGCGACCACCGCCACCGCCACCGCCACCGCCGGAGCGGCCACCGCCGCCGCTGCCCGAGCTGGAACCGGGTGGTGAGGACGACGACGCAATCTGCGTGCTGAGCGCACTGCCCAGCGACTTGCTCATGTCGCCCAGATTGGAGACTTGCGCGAGGTTGCCCTGGTACCAGCGTGTCGCGCCTGTCGCCGCGGCCACCGCCCCTGCGGCTGCAGCTGCAAGGGTGAACTTCTTCGTCCAGGCATCCTCGACGTCCAGCGCCAGCGCGTAGGGAAGCAGCTGTTCGTAGCGGTCGGCGTCCAGCGCCGGCTCGTTGGCCGGACCCTCGAGACGACCGATGTCGGATTTCTCGGCAAGGCCGAGATACACCCTCAGCCCCTCGATCTCGTCGAGCAGCCGCCGGCCCTCGGCGGTCGGCTGCTTCATCAGGTTCGCCATGACGATGTGCATGATCACCGACAGCATGGCAATGCCGATGATCAGCGGCATGCCGATGCCGCCGCTCCTTGCCGACAGCGTGAACCCGAGCGCCAGATACACCAGGGAGATCAGGAATCCCCAACCGACCACCCCGCCGTTACCGACGAAGTAGCGGGGTTTGTACTGACTGTCGAGCGCGATCTGCTGGGCGCTGCGCGCCGACTGCATGGCGCTCACGGTAGCCGGATTGCTGTTCTGCAAGGTCACCTGCGGACCCGCTGCAAAGATCCGGTTGATCATTCCGCGCTGGCTTTCGGTCAGGACGCTCTCGCTCGCGGTGGCCACGCGCTCCAGTCGCCACATTTCCTTGCCCATCTTGAGCGACATGTCCAGCATGCGCCTGGCGAGCTTGCTGTTGGCGACGGCCGCGCGCTGCTTCTCCGGCATGGCCGCCAGCATCATCTCCGCGGTCGGCTTGTCGCGATGGATGGTGAGGAAACCGCGCACGCCGGCATCGACGAGGTCCGCGGAAAAGCAGCGGTTGTCCCAGCCCATGCGTCTGAGGTAGCGGATACCGGCGGGCGAATGACCCTCGGGTGGCTGGTAGCGCGGGAAGATCACGCCCGGACTGGGGTCGCGACCCTTGCTGTTCCACTGCAGCAGGTACCAGATCAGAAGCGCCAGCAGCCCCGCGACGGCCACCAGCAGACCGCTGTTGTCCTTGAGCAAGCGCGCTGCCTTCGCGGCGCGGGTCGGCTCCGCCACCGTACCCTTGGGAAAACCCACCGCAATGGTGAGGCCCTCGTTCGGACTCAGCTTGCGGGTCGTCTCGAAGCGCACCAGTCCAGGCTCCAGGACCTCGAAGCGGCAGCTCCGCCCATCGGAGTCCTGATAGCCGGTGTAACAGGCCATGCGCAAGGACTCGGCGGGCAGCGCTTCGGGCAGTCTTACGTTCGCACTGGACGCCTCGATCGGAAAGATCCAGCCGGTGCCGGTGACATTCCAGTACAGCTCGTCGAAATCCTCGAAATGGCCGAGCTGGTGCGTGGTGCGGTAGCGCAAGGTGTAGGTGTGAACCTGCGGAATGTCGAGGTAGCTGTCGTCGCCGAGGAATATCTCGACGCCATTGCTGACGTTCTCGGTCCAGAAGGGTTCCGGATTCCCGTTGCGGGTGGCGTTGAGCATCTCGAAACCGACGCTCACGCGGTTGCCCACGCGGTCACGATAGCGGGTGGGAAACTCACGGATGAAGCCGCGACGGATCTCGCGACCTTCGGCGCGCAGCGCGATGGTCTCGAGCACCTCCAGGCTGCCGTCCGCATGGATGCGGACATCGGCATGGAAGCGCGTCAGTGCTTCCTCCGCCTGCACTGCGCTGACGGCGTGCAGCGCCAACAGTGCCAGCATCAGCGGCGCACGCATCGACGCCAGCAGAAGTCGGATATCAAACATGAGCGCCCCCGGGGCAGCGCAGACCATCTCCGCCGACGGCCATGGTACGAAACTATGCCCCGGCAGGGCAGCCAGACTCAGGAGGCCGGGCGAACCACCTGTGCCGTGGTGTCGGGGTGGCGCCAGGAAACGCTCGACGGATCGACCTGCTCCTCGACCAGCTCGGCGATCGCGCGCAGGTGTTCGGCGACGCGGTCGAGGTCGAGCTGACGGCGCGGCACCTCCTCCTCGTCGCCCTTGCCGAACAGGTCGAACAGGGTGGACAGCATTTCCACACCGACACGCTTCACGCAACGCAGTCGGGCCGCCACCGAGTACCCGTTTTCGTCGGGCAGCACGGAGTCGATCAGGATCAGGTCATAGACCTCACGGAACAGCTGACGGTAAAGCTCGGCGGCAGTGCCCAGGGTGTGGACGTTGAAACCGCGACGGCGCAGACCGGCCAGCAGCAGCTGCTCGCGCAGACCGACATCGTCGCTCACGATCAGCACGCGCAGCTGCCCGCTCTCGCTCGCTGTACCCTGCACTTCTGCTGCCTGCGCCATCATCACTGCTCTCCCGTCTGATCGTGTCGTCTACCCGATTGTCGCCGGCAGGTGGATCCCCGCCGCGCCGCCCTTCATCCGGTTGTCTCGCCAACTGTTCGTCATGTGCTTCAGCGAGCTTCCGGTGACTGCAGTCTCGCAAATCGAAGGCTCGAAAAGAGCGGCCCGGATCACATTGCAACAATGCTTTTCGAGTGTTTCCCGGCGTTGCAATTGTCACCGCCAGGTCACAATCGCTGCGGGCCGCGCCAGCATTGGTCCGGTTGCCCGCAAGCGGCCGTTCTGCCATCGTGCGGCGGCCTGGACCCGGCCACTCGAATCTGCGTGAACCTTAACGAATTCCTCATCAGCGCCATCGTTTTTCTGGCGGCGGCCGTGCTCGCGGTGCCGCTGTTCAGGCGCTTCGGCCTGTCGGCGGTACTGGGTTACCTGGTCGCCGGCGTGCTGATCGGCCCGCATCTGCTCGGGTTCGTGTCCGATGCCGACACGGTGTTGAGCTTTTCAAGCCTCGGCGTGGTGCTGCTGCTGTTCCTGGTCGGCCTGGAGCTGACCCCGGCGCGCCTGTGGCTGATGCGCCGAAAGATCTTCATCTGGGGGACCGCGCAGGTGTGGACCACCACCCTGGTGATCGCGCTGCTGATGCGCCTTTACGGCCTCGACTGGATCGGCGCCCTGGTGGTCGGTTTCAGTCTGTCGCTGTCGGCCACCGCGGTGTCCCTGCAGGTACTTGCCGAGCGCCGCGAGCTGGGAACCGCGCACGGTCGCCTGGGCTTCGCGATCCTGCTGGCTCAGGATCTGTGGACGCTGCCGGCGCTGGCGCTGCTGCCGGCGCTGGGCGCGGCCACGCTGTCCGATTCGGGGCGCCATCCGCTCACCTCCCTGCTGCTGGCGCTGGCACTGATTGCGCTGCTCCTGGTGGTCGGCCGGCTGGTGCTGCGTCCGCTGTTCCGGGTCGCCTCGCGACCGGGCAATACCGAGATCTTCACTGCGCTGGCGCTGCTGGTGGTGCTGGGCAGTGCGATGCTGATGGACGCGGTCGGCCTGTCGATGGCGCTCGGCGCCTTTCTCGCCGGGGTGCTGCTGGCGGACTCCGAGTTCCGCCATGCCATCGAGGGCAGCATCGAACCGTTCAAGGGCCTGCTGCTTGGACTGTTCTTCCTCGCCGTCGGCATGAGCATGGATGTGGCCACGGTGCTGGCGAACCCGCTCACCGTGGTGGTGATGATCGTCGCCCTGCTGCTGGTCAAGGGTGCAGTGCTGGTCACCCTGGCGCGATGGGCCGGCCTCGACTGGCGTGCCGCGGCACAGCTCGGACTGCTGCTGCCCCAGGGCGGCGAATTCACCTTCGTGCTGCTGGCCATTGCCGCTTCCGGTGCGCTGCTGCCGCGCGAGGTCGCCGACCTTCTGATCGCCGTATCAATCCTGTCGCTGGCGATCTCGCCGCTGCTGCTCAGACTGTTCGATCTGTGGCTGAAGTCACGCAAGGCGCCGCCACCAAAGTACGACGTCGTGGATGACGACTCGCCGAGGGTGATCCTCGCCGGCTTCGGTCGCATGGGGCAGATCGTGGCGCGCATCCTGCGTGCGCAGGGCATCGCCTTTACCGCACTGGAGCACAGCATCGACCAGGTCGAAGTCTCGCGCCGCTTCGGCAGCAAGATCTACTTCGGCGACCCCTCGCGCGCCGAGCTGCTGCGCGCTGCCGGCGCCGACCGCGCCGAGGTGTTCGTGCTGACCACCGAGGATCCCGATGCCAATCTGCGTACGGCGCGGCTGGTCAAACACCTGTATCCGCAGATGCGCATCATCGCCCGCGCCCGCAATCGCCAGCATGCCTTCCGCCTGATGGACCTCGGCATCGAGGCGATCATCCGCGAAACCTTGCACTCGAGCCTGGAGATGTCACGGCTGACGCTGGAAGCCCTGGGCCTCGATCACGACTCCGCCTGGCGCCGCACCGAGCAGTTTCGTGAACACGACGAGCAGGTGCTCAAGGTGCAACACCTGGTCTACGACGACGAGGGCAAGCTGGTGCAGAGCACCAAGGACGCCTTCGAGGACCTGCAGGCGCTGTTCGAGGCCGACCGGAAATAGCACTCTGTGGTCGCGTCGCGGACAATGAGACCGCGCACTCGACAATGCCCCCATGAACGACAGGCGCATCAAGGGCCGCGGCGCGGCCAGCAATCCCGAAGGCCGCTTCGAGCAGACCCGCCACGAAGCGGTCGACGATGGCTGGGCGCGGGACGATGATCCGGCGCCGCACCCGGCCACCACCGTCACCGAGGAGCGCGCCGGCAGCATCCTCAGCCACAACGACTCGCCCGACATCCCCTTCGACGTCTCGCTGAACGCCTACCGCGGCTGCGAGCATGGCTGCGTCTACTGCTACGCGCGCCCCAGCCACGGCTACCTCAACCTGTCGTCGGGACTGGACTTCGAAACCCGGCTGTTCGCCAAGACCAATGCCGCCGAGCGCCTGCGCGAGGCGCTGGCCAAGCCGGGCCACGTGGTCAGCCCGATCAACCTCGGCGCCAACACCGATCCCTACCAGCCGATCGAGCGCCGCTACCGCATCACCCGTCAGGTGCTCGAAGTGCTCGCGGCAGCCGGCCACCCCTGCACCATCGTCACCAAGAGCGCGCTGGTCGAGCGCGACCTCGACCTGCTGGCGGACATGGCGCAGCGCAACCTGGTGTTCGTGGCGGTATCGGTGACGACGCTCGACAACCGCCTGGCGTCCATTCTCGAACCGCGCGCCAGCGCGCCGCACCGGCGCCTGCAGGCCATCGCCAGGCTCAGCGCGGCCGGCGTGCCCACCGGCGTATTCGCCGCGCCGATCATCCCGATGATCAACGATCGCGATCTCGAAGCGATCCTCGAGCGCGGACATGGGGCCGGCGCGCGCACTGCCGGCTATACCGTGGTACGCCTGCCTCACGAAGTGAAGGACCTGTTCCGCGAATGGCTCGCCATCCACTTCCCTGAGCGCGCCGAACACGTGATGAGCCTGATCCGGCAGATGCGCGGAGGTCGCGACAACGACCCGCGTTTCGGTTCGCGCATGCGCGGCGAAGGCGTATTCGCCGACATGATCCGCGCCCGCTTCCAGGTCGCCCGCCGCCGCCTGGGCTTCGCCTCGCGCGATGACATCGTGCTCGACACCCATGCCTTCGTGCCGCCAAGGCCGGACTCTCCGCAAGCCGAACTGTTCTGACACTGCTGACACCACGCTGGCAGCAGCCCCCCTGCAGACTGCCTAGCCCGCATTACTCACACCGGCGCACGAAGATGCCACGCGAGCCCGACCACGTCTGGATTTCTGCCAACTTCCCCTTTGCATGGACCGTGCCGCTGCATCTTCGCGCTTCGCGGCCCTCGCACCGGTCTCGCGGCGCTTGGCTTGGTCCTCAGTTGGCCCATAGCTACGGCTATGCGCCGCCTTCCGGACCGGCGCCAATCACCACGATCCCGGCGCGATCATCCGCGACCGGTGTGAGAAATGCGGGCTAACGTGCAATCCGCACTCATCTTCGTCTACAAGGAGAATCCGATGCTCAATCCCAATGTCCCGGCCTGGTTCGAAATTCCGGCCGCCGATCTCGATCGCGCGCAGCGCTACTACCAGGCCCTGCTGGGCGTGGAGCTGAAGCGCGAGAACATGGGCGGCGGCGACATGGCGGTGTTTCCCAGTCCTGCCGACATGCAGTCCAGCACCGGCGCCCTGATCGAACGCGAGGGCGAGACGCCGAGCGCCGACGGCACCACCGTGTATCTGAGCGTCACCGATGTGGCCGCAGTGCTGGCGCGCGTCGAGAGCGCCGGAGGTCGCACCCTGGTGCCGCGCACGGCGCTGCCCGAAGGGATGGGGTTCTTCGCGGTGATGCTCGACAGCGAGGGCAACCGCGTCGGGCTGTGGTCGCCGCAATGAGCGGGCAGCCGGTACCGCGGAGGCATCCGGTCGACCCCTCTGCAGCGTTCAGCGGCGTCGAGTTCAGCACCTTCCGCATTGCCGCGGGCGCTGATCGCGCAGCGGTGCAGCAGGCCTCGGAGCGCGTGCGCCGCGAATACCTGGCGCGGCAACCGGGCTTTGTCGACCACATCCTGCTGGCCGACGGCGAGGGCGGCTATGCCGAGCTTGTCTATGCCAGCTCACGCGAATCGGCGATCGACATCTGCGAGGGCTTCATGGCACACCCGGCCGGTCTCGCCTACCGTGAAGTGATGGAACCGCGCAGCGCCAGACTCAGCTTCTGGCGGCGTCTGTAGACTGCGCGGCATGCGCCGTGCCGACCGTCTTTTCCTGCTGATCCAGGCCCTGCGTGGACGCCGCACCGCGATCACCGCGCGCAGCCTGGCCGAACGCCTGCAGGTATCGCTGCGCACGGTGTACCGAGACGTCGCCGACCTGCAGCGCTCGGGGGTTCCGGTCGAGGGCGAGGCCGGCGTCGGCTACCTGCTGCGTCGCGACAGCGACATCCCGCCGCTGATGTTCAACGTCGAGGAACTCGAAGCCCTGATGGTCGGCGCGCGCATGGTGCGCGGCTTCGCCGGAGGCCGGCTGGCCGGGGCCGCCGACCGCGCGCTGCTGCGCATCGAGGGCGTGCTGCCTCCGGAGCTTCGCGGTCGCGCCGAACGCACGCCGGTGTTCGCACCGGACTTCGGCGCGCGCAAGACGGTGTTCGCGCACATGGATCGTCTGCACCAGGCGCTGGCCGAGCGACGCTGCGTGGTCTTCGACTACGCAGACGCCGAGGGCCGCGCAAGCCGGCGCGAAGTGGAGCCGTTGTGCCTGGTGTTCTGGGGTCCCGACTGGACGCTGGGCGCCTGGTGCCTGCTGCGCAACGACTTCCGCAGCTTCCGTCTCGACCGCATGCACGGGCTCGGACTCAGCGAGCGCGCGGTCAGCGACGACCCGGTGCGTGGGCTGGAGGCGTTCATTGCCGCGGTGAGCAGGGAGTGAGGCAACGCAACCGCTGTGCAGGAGCCGACTGGTGGGCGACAGGCGCCATGCCACGAAACATCGGGACGGTCGCCCACGAGTGGGCTCCTGCGGAGGCGCGCTCACGCCAGCACCTCGCCGGTCTGCAGCCGCCACAACGCCGCATAGGCGCCGTCGCGTTCGAGCAGTGCATCGTGACTGCCGGACTCCACCAGGCGACCTGCCTGCAGCACGTGGATCATGTCGGCATGGCGCACGGTGGAGAGACGATGCGCCACCACCAGCAGGCTGCGCTGGTGCGCCATGCGCGACAGCGAACGCTGGATGGCCGCCTCGGTCTCGTTGTCGACCGCGCTGGTGGCTTCGTCCAGCACCAGCAGGGCCGGATCACGATACAGCGCACGGGCCAGCGCGATGCGTTGGCGCTGCCCGCCGGACAGCCGCTGGCCGCGCTCGCCCACTTCGGTGTAGTAACCCTGCGGCAGGTCCGCTATGAACCCATGCGCCTCGGCCGCACGCGCGGCCGCCTCCACGCGATCCATGTCCGGCACGGCCTCGCCGTAGGCGATGTTCTCGGCCAGCGTGCCGTCGGTCAGGAACGGATCCTGCGCCACGTAGCCGATCGCCCGGCGCAGCTCGGCTGGATCGAGCGCGCCGATGTCGGCGCCGTCGAGCAACAATCGACCGCGGTCAGGGCGGCTGAAGCGCAGCAGCAGCTTGAGCAGGGTGCTCTTGCCCGAACCGGTGGCGCCCACCAGGGCGACGGTCTGCCCTGCCGGTACCTCGAAGCTCACACCCTTCAGAACCGTGCTGTCGCCGTAGGCGAAGTGCACGTCCTCGACGCGAAGCGCACCGCGAATCGGTGCGGGCAGGGCGGCAGTGGCGGGCCGTGAATCGACCGGCGTATCCAGAAGATCCATCACCCGGTTCACCGAGGCCATGGCGCGGTTGTAGAGATCGGTCATTTCCGCCAACCGGGTCAGCGGCCACAGCAGGCGCTGGGTCAGGTAGACCAGGGCCGAATAGGCGCCGACCCCGAGTTCGCCGCGCAGGGTCAGGATGCCGCCGTAGAGCAGGGTGGCCACGAAGCCGGCGAGGATCGCCATGCGGATCACCGGGGTGATGGCGGCGGCAAGACGGATCGCATCGGCATTGCGCACGCGGTAGCCGTCCGAGGCCTGACGCAGGTGCTCGGCCTCGAAGGCTTCGGCGGTGTAGGCCTGGATGGTGGCCATGCCGAGCAGGTTGTTGTTGAGCCGCGAGGACAGCTCCGCCGCGGCCTCGCGCGCGGCGGCGTAGCGCGGCAGCAGGCGCTTCTGGAACCAGAACGCGCCGAGCAGAATCAGCGGCACAGGCAGCAACGCCAGGAACGCGAGGTTGGCGGTCACCACGAAGAACACCGCGCCCACCAGCAGGGTGGAGACGAACACCTGGATCAGGTCGTTGGCGCCGGTGTTGAGAAACCGCTCGATCTGGTGCACGTCCTCGTTCAGCACCGCCATCAGCCGCCCGGTGCGCGCGCGCTCCAGCGTTCCTGGATCAAAGCGCTGCACGTGGTCATAGGCGGCCAGGCGCAGTTCGTGCTGCACGTCCTGCGCCAGGCCCCGCCAGCTGCGCGCGTGCAGGTATTCGAACAGCGACTCCAGCACCCACACCACGATGGTCAGCGCGGTCAGCGCCAGCAGCTGGTGCACCGGATCGACCAGACCGAGACCGGCGAGGAAGGATTCGCGCTGGTTGACCACGACATCGACGGCGACGCCGATCAGGATTTCCGGCAGCACGTCGAAGAATTTGTTGAGCACCGAGAACACCGAGGCCGCGGCGGCCTTGCGGCGGTAGGGGCGGGCGAAGCCGAACAGACGTTTGAGGGGATGCATGGCGCGGCGGTTCCGGAAGCGAGGGCGGCAGCGTAGCAATCGCACCCTCGTTGTAGGAGCCCACTCGTGGGCGACC
>CAZGKE010000136.1:0-3854 GCA_964526035.1 uncultured Gammaproteobacteria bacterium
GCGCGGCGCGGATCCGGTTCATGGGCGGGAAGAAACCCCTCTGCCGACGGGAGAGGGGCTTTGGCATCCTAATCCTCCGAGCCGTTCTCCTCCCTCCACCCATACGGCCGCGGCAACGCCGGCACCTCCGGCTGCATCTCCAGAATCCGGTTCGCCCGATACGGAATATGCTCCGTCTCGATCCCCCGCGGCCCGTCGACGTCATCCGTCACGAACCACGGCTTCCCATCCTCATTCAGATACAGCCGCTGCATCTCTTCCGCCGTAAACGGCCGTGAGCCGATGCGGCCGAGGATGGCGACCTGGTGGCCGGTTTCGTCGACGGCGCGGTCGCGCTCCAGGGGCCGGGTGATGCTGATGGCCGGGTTGCGGGTGGGGTAGCTGGCGATCAGTTCCGGCCGGGGGTCGGGGCTGAAGCCGTAGAAGTTGGCCTGGGTGCTGGGCGAGAAGAGCTGCACCACCTTGAGGCCGCCGCTGCCGTCGGCCACGTAGGCGTAGACGCTGGCGTTGGTGGCGGCCACGGTGACGTCTCTTGCATCGACGATGCCGCCGCCGCCGTTGAACATCTGGAACAGTTTGGGCTGCTCCGGTCGCTCGACGTCGATGATGGCGATGCCTTCGCGGCCGTTCGCCACGTAAGCGTAGGTGCGGGAAACGGTCAGCTTGTGCGCGCTGTTCAGCGGCAGCAGGGCGCCTTCGACCACGCGCGGGCTGCGCGGGTTGGACACGTCCACGGTCTGCAGGCCGTCGCGGGTGGTGACGAACAGGTAGCGGAACTGCACCTGGGCGGCGCGCGGGTCGGGCAGGTCGATGGTGGCGACGTGCTTCGGGGCCAGCGGGTCGTCCATGTCGAGCACCACCACGCCGCGCGGGGTGGCGGCGTAGAACCAGCTTCCGGCCACGGCGAGATGACGCACGCCGTTCAGCACGCCGCCGGGGTTCCAGGTGAGCGCGCGGGTGAGCTGGTTGTTGCGCGGCTCGCCGTCCTGCAGGGTGTTGACGTCGGTCAGGATCAGGCCTTCCTCGCTGTCGACGATGAACGCGTAGTTGTAGATCGGGTGGAAGGGCTGCTCCTGGTTGACCTCGCGCATCAGCTCGCCGGTGTTGCGGTCCGGGTGGATGGGCTGGGTGGTGGGCAGGACGACGCAGGTGGCATTGCTGCTCTTGATGTGGGTGTCGTGGCTGAGCGGCGAGAAGGGCGCGGTGATGATGCGCTGGCTGAAGCCCTTGTTGGCCACGGAGGCGATGTCGTACACGCGCATGCCGTTGGCGCCCTCGGCCACGTACAGGTATTCGCCGCGGTGCTGCACGCAGTGCGCGGCGCCGCTCTTGTGGCTGTGGCCCACTTCCAGTTCGTTGCCGTTCTCCTGGTGCTTGCGGAAGTCGTCGGGGTAGGCGTAGCGGTGCAGGTAGCTGCCGATGACCGCCTGCGGCTCTTCCCACTCGGTGACGCGCACGGCGTGGATGCTGCCCTCGGCGCCGACGTAGGTCTTGAAGCCCATGAAGTCGACGAACTTGGTCCCTTGCAGCATGAGCTGCGCCATGATGGCGTTGTTGTCGTTGTCGGCCGACAGGTGGCAGTCGGTGCAGGTCTTGGTCTCGGTCTTGCGCTCGGTGTGCGGGTAGTGCGGCGCAAACGCCTGTGAGCTGAAGCCGGCGGCCGACACCGGCGGCTGCTGGATGTAGATGCGCTCGCGGTTGGCGTTGGTGGACGACAGCACCAGAGCGCTGGATGAGCGCACCGGGGCGATGGCGCCGCCCTTGATCTCGCCGTGTCGGCCCAGCTGGAACATGTCGTCGCGCGCCACCTGCGGGTTGTAGCTGGCCCAGTTGCGCGTGTAGCCGCCTTCGTAGTGGTGACGCTCGGTCTTCCAGTTGGCCTCGATGGGTAGGTGGCAGCCGCCGCAGCTCGTGGTCCACGAGGTGTGGCAGGTGTAGCAGAGCATTTCCTCTTCCTGGTGGGCGCGGTCTTCCGGCGCCACATCGGTGCCCCAGTTCAGCTCGCTGGTGTTGCGCGACACCAGCTTGGCGCGTGCGGCCTTGGCGTTGTAGGACGGGCTGAGCGGATTCATGGTGTCCTTCACCAGGCTCATTTCCCATTCCAGATCGGGGGTGACCGCCGAGCGCTGGATCAGGGTGCCGCCGACCCATTCGAAGCGGCGCTTGCCGTCGGGGTTGCGCATCAGCGCAAGGTTGCGACCGGCCTGGCTGGCCATGGGGCCGGAGGTGCGCAGGGTGGGGTAGGCATCGGCGGTGCCGTGGCAGTCCTTGCACTGGATCTCGACGCCGGCCATCACCTCGCCGACGATGTGGCCGGAGGAGTGCATATCCTGGCTGAAGTGGCAGTCGACGCAGTGCATGCCGACATCCACATGCACGCTGGACATGTGCACGGATTTCTCGAAGCGGTCGGGGTCGTCGCGGCTGACGATGTTGCCGTCGGCGTCGAGCAGGTTGCCCTTGCGGTCGCGCTTGAACACGGCGCGGAAATTCCAGCCGTGGCCGTGGTAGTCGGCGAACTGGGTGTTTTCCATTTCGGGGTTGCGCTCGGCGACCGACTTCAGGAAATCGATGTCGGCCCACTTGCCGCGGGCGGCGGCGGCTTCGGGGTTGCGGTCGAGCACCTTGCGCATGGTTTCGAAGTCGGGGTACTGCTGCTCTTCCGGCCACATGTTCGGGGCATCGGCCTCGTAGTCCCACATGGTGTAGCCCATGTAGGTGTTCATGAACATGTTGGGCTGGTGCATGTGGCAGATCATGCACTGGCTGGTGGGAATGGCGCGGGTGAACTGGTGCTTCAGCGGGTGGCCGGAGCGGTCCTTCGGGATGGTGGGGTCGACCTGCTGCGACGTGCCGCTGTGGCCGAACTGCGCGTACGGGCCGGAGTGGCGCGGGTCGCGGTCGTTGGCGTAGACCACATGGCAGGCGCTGCAGCCGGAATGACGGTAGTCGCCGGGCTGGTCGTTGGTGCCCATCTTCCACAGGTGCGGGTCGTTCAGGCGCGTCTTGTGGATGTTGAGCACCGGCACCGCGATGCGGTTGCCGGTGGCGGGGCCGCGGTTGGACTGGCGGAGATCCGGGCGGCCGGGTTCTTCAAGACGCTGGATCATGCCCAGTGAATTGGGCAGGCCGGTTTCCGGGAACAGGTTGACGATGTTGCGGCCGCCGCGCTCGAACACGCGGAACACATCGGCGGGCGGAATCACTTCCCAGGCCGGCAGCGGGGCGAGGCTGGGCAGGATGCCGCGCTCGGTCATCTCCGGGGTGACTTCCACCGGGCTGGTGATGGTGGCGGGGTTGCCGTCGCGGTCGTAGGCCTGGCCGAGGATGTAGCGCTTGTAGGGCAGGATGCCGTTGTTGTACGAGGCGCCGCCCCAGAGCATGGCCGAGGTGGACATCAGCGACGTGCGCTGGGCATTGATGATGGGCTGGTGGCAGGCGCCACAGGCTTCATCGGCAATGCGCAGGTCGCTGGGATTGATGAAGCGGACGAACTCGGGGGATTCGTCGGTCCAGTAGGAGTAGGTGCGTTCCGGATTGGCAGCGCTCGGCCAGTGCGAGGGGTAGAGCGGCAGGACGTGGGCGCGGTCCATGGTGGCCTGGTATTCGGCGCTGCGCGAATCCTGGTGGTTGCCGCCGGGGCCTTGTACGGAGGCGTTGCCGCCGTGGCAGTCGGTGCAGCCGAGCACGACGGCTTCGCTGGCATGCATGGTCTTGCGGTCGCTGGCTTCGTGGCAGGTAAGGCAGCCTGAGCTCTTGGCGTCGGCGTCGGCCCAGGATTGGGTGGAGGGGGCGGACGGGGCGGTGATGTAGTCGCGTTCGACGGGTTTGGGTTTCTTGGCGGCCTGCGCGGG
>CAZGKE010000136.1:3954-9591 GCA_964526035.1 uncultured Gammaproteobacteria bacterium
AGGAGCCCACTGGTGGGCGACTTGGGGGCGCGGGGGATCGGGTTGGCCTGGGCCGGCTGGACCTTGGGATTCATTTGGGGTCTCCGGTCAGTACGTGAAGATGAAGTTGCCGAGCACCGAGTAGTGCGTCTTGTCAGGGAACAGGTCCCTGAAGCCGTCACCCGGAACCAACGCGGCGCCGGACAGGCGCAGCACGATGTTCTGCGTCATGAACGGTCGCCAGATCCACGCCACCGAGACGTCAGTGCCGATCGATTTGCCGATGGGGGCCTGGTTGCGCGCGGCTTCCAGGACCTCGGTGCGGTCGAACCACAGCTGGTTGAGGTTTACCGATACGCGATGCTCGGCGGCGAGATCGAAATCGGCGCCGATGCCGATGAGCCGCAAGCCGGGATTGTCGAAGTTGCTCTGGCCCAGCTCCTTGGAGCTGCGCAGCGAATTCAGCATGCCGTTGCGCCCGGCCAGGGTGACGCCGCCACCGCCGACCAGCGGCACGTTCTGGCGGATCCAGTAGCTGGTGTCGGCGCCGGCGAAGATCGGGTTCTCGAAGATGGCATCGAAGCCGGTGGACTTGTCGTCGTAGGGGTCCTTGTCGCCGGTGGCATAGGCAATGGAAAGACGCGGACGGATCCACGAATAGTCGATGGACGCCTCGGCCGCGAGGAAGCCGGCGCGGATGTCGGTCTTGTGCGGCACGAAGGTGCCGGGCGTCGAGGTGCCGTGCGCGTAATAGGCAGACACCGTGAGGTTCAGACGGTCGATGTGGCCGTCGCCGTTGTAGCCGACGTAAGTCACGTTGTAGCGCCGCGCGCGCTCGCCGCCGAGGCTGGCGGGGCGTGCCAGGAAGCCGTTGTCGTCGAACTCGAATTCGTCTTCGCGGTTGCGGTTGTGGACGATGGTGGCCTGGCTGAAGAAGCCCAGGTACGGCCAATCCTGGCGGTAGACGTTGGCGATGAAGATGTCGTCATCGCGCAGGCCCGCGCCGATGTCGTTGAGTCCGGAGTTGATCTCCTTTTCCATGCGACGGAACCAGGCCAGGTTGTACTGCCACTTGTTGTTGTCGCGATTGCCGAACAGGCGCGCGCCGAACTGGTTGTCCTGGAACAGGAAGCCGCGGAAATCAGTGGAGAAGGGCTGGATGCCGACGCGGATGGAATCGAAATCGTAGCGGTCGGTGAGGTCGCGCAGATGTTTGTCGACGAACAGCTCCTGCACGCCCACGTGGTGGTCGATGCGGGTGTCGCCGGTGCGCGGGTCGATGCGCGTGGTGCGCACATCGCGGGTGTCGACGCGGTTGTACTGTGCGGCCAGGGTGAGCCGGTACTCCCAGTCGGGTGGCTTGAAGGTGGTGTTGCCCTTGTAATAGACCACGCCGACGATGGCGGTCTGCGCGAATATGAGCTGCTCGGGGCGCGAGAAGATGTCGTCGCTGCCGGGGCGGTCGGTGGACTGCGGTCCGACCGGCGTCGGCAGGCTGCGCGGTTCGATGATGGTGTCTGCAATGCCCAGGAAGCTGATGAACCAGTCGTCGTAGAGCGGCTTGTCGCCCTTGTAGATGTTCTGGTTGTAAGGGTCGTACCAGGGGAACTTGAAGCCGAGGCTCTCCATGATGCGCCAGCGGTCGGGCACCGGGATGAACCCGCCGACGGCGTCGACCGGCGCCGGATTGATGGCGTCGGGGTTCTGGATCACGTCGCGGTAGGGCTCCGGCGCCGGATGTCCGGGGCGGCGGCGCGGCACCTGCGCGGGACGGATCTCCGCAGCCCATGCAAGCTGCGTCCACTCCATCCACGGCAGCGGTGCGGTGAGCGGCGCAGACGACTGTGCGTGCGCGGCGGATGCGGTCAGGGTGAGGGCGATGGCGGCGATGAGGGTTCTCATGTCACAGGCTCTCGCACACGTTCTGGACGCTGGAATCGATGAACGGCGACTGCGGGCACTGCACGTAGCGCAGGCGCACGTTCTGCGGCGCGAGGGTGTCTGCGCGCATGTCCTTCGGCGCGTTGCCGATGCTGCCGTTCAGCGCGTTGCCTCCGTTGTGCAGGCCGAGGAAGCTGACCATGTCGTCCTGGTCGATGCCGTCGCCGGAGACGCCGATGCCGCCGACCAGGGTGCCGTTGCGGTAGATCGGCACCGAGCCGGGGAAAATCTGGATGCCGTTGGCGAGCTGCGGAAGCAGGCTGCAGCTTCCTGGCGGCTGATCGGGCAGCGGCATCGGGAAGCCGGGGCGTGGCGCGCCCACCAGCAGGGTGTCGTCGAGGAACAGTGCCAGGCCGCTCTGATTCAGCACGTGCGCGAGGTGCAGGGCCACCTGGTTGTAGACCAGATCAAGCTGCAGGCCGATATGGAAAGGACTCCAGTTGTTGAACGGGCGACTGAACGGGCCGGGGTTGGTGTCGGGGACGCCATCGGGGAAGAACGGCCGCGACAGGTTGCCGTTGGCACGATCGGAGAAGGCGATGGCGCCGTCGCCCAGCGCATTCGGCATGCCGAGGAAGTCGCGCGCGCGCTGGACGTAGGAGGTGATGGTGGTCTCGGCGATCACGCTGAGCACCGCCCCATCCGGTGTCAGGGTGATGCTGAAGTACTCGGCGGGCGGCAGGCCCAGCAGCGCGTCGCCGGCGGCGGCGCTGGAGAAGAACATCGCGGTGCGTGCCTTCTGCAGGGAGACGTCGGTGCCGAACACAGGTGCGTCGCGGGTGCGCGCAAGAGCCAGCACTTCGCCGTTGGTGTCGACGATGGACACGGTGACGCGTGCCTGCGTGCCCAGCGGACGGCGGATCTGCGCACGCGCGCGGTTGGCGATGCTGAGCGCTTCGCGCATCAGCGTGCGCACTTCGTTCTCGGTCAGCGCGTTGGCGCCATCGGTGCCGCCGCGTGGACGGAAGCGCTCGACGTTGTCGGCATCGACCAGCACGAAGGCGTCGAGGCCGTCGTAATCGAGATTGTCGGGGCGGATGCCGGAGGCAGGCTGGCCGAAGGCAGTGCCGGGGACTATGGCGCCGCCGAAGTAGGCGGGCACGGCGACCACGTTTCCAGCGAGGCTGGCGAACGGCGGCGGCGATCCAGGGTTGCTGGCGAGGTCTTCAAAGGTAGAGTCGCTGAAGCGGAATGTCTTGCCGTCCACCGTGATGCGGTCGCCGCGGCGGTCGAGCGGGGCGGCGAAGCCGAAGGTGCCGGCCAGCGCGATCAGCTCGTCGATGTCTTCGTCGATGTCGAAGATGTCGGAGTCGAGGCCGTAGATGCCGTCGGCCGCAATGCCGATGCCGCCGATTGGCGTGCCGTCCTGGTACAGCGGAAGGCCGCCCGGATCGGCCGACAGGCCGAGCGGCGAGCGCTTCGGGCCGGGGCCGGCGGGGCCGCCGTCAAAGCGAAGGTTGAGGTCGGAGCAGGGCAGCTGGCTGAACTGCACGCCGAACAGTGGACCGGACGGCTGTCCGCCTTCACCGGGGTTGAAGTTCTGCTGCACGATCTGGCCCGCGGTGCGGGTGGAGAAGGCGTTGCCTTCAGACGACAGGAAGGCGCCGGTGACCGCTTTGGCGATGGCGGCGAGTTCGGCGGGGACGGTGAGGTTCTCGAGTCCGCCGGTCACGCCGCGCTGCGAGGTGATGGTGACCGTCGCCGGCGCGCCATCCATGCGGTACACCGCAAGCACGTTGCCGACGCGGTCGACCACGGCGATGGTGGCTGGGCGATTCAGCGCCGATGCTTCGGCTGCCGCCTGGGAAATGATGCGCTGGATATCGGAGACGCCGAGCCGGGATGCTGCGGTGACGCAGCTGCCGGTGCAGACCGGCGCGCTCGGCGGCGGGGGCGCGGTGCCGACTGGGTCGCCGGAATTGCCGCTCCCGGAACAGGCAGCCAAGGCCGCGACCGAGACAGTCAGCAGCAGACGATTTCGCAGGTGTCCCATGCTTGTTCTCCCCAGAACGTAACGACGAACCCCCTCCGGATTCGGCGCGCGGCCATCATAACGCAGTCTGGAGATTGTGCATGGGCGGAGGGCGAGAAGTGACCGCATGAACGAGGCCGCGCGCGGGTCATGCAGCGCTTCGATTCACTCGTGTTCTTGCGCGCGCTTTCGCCTTCCTGCGCGAACAATCGGCGACATATCGCCGCAAGTTCGAAGTTCGTTGCAGCAAGCACGCGAAAGCGAACCTCTACTTCCTCTGCGCATGCACCAACGTGAACGCTCCTTCCGCCGCACATGCGCGAAACCACCGCTCCTTCGAATGCGCCAAACCACCGCTCCTTCCCCCGTGCGATACCACCGCTCATTGCCCCGCGCGAAACCACTGCTCCTTCCCCCGCGTGCGGGGGAAGGTTGGGATGGGGGTGCTCTTGATCTCGGCGCAGGTGTGGCGAACCTCCCCCCGCATGAGGGGGAGGAGCAGGTGTGGTGGTCTACAGCTCGCCCAGCAGCAAGTGGTCGGAGTCGTGATAGCCGTGACACTGGATGCAGGTGGTGGCGACGCGGTCGCGGACCGGGTGCTGGCCTGAGTGACAACCCTGACAGTTGGCTATGTCGGGTATCAGCAGGTCGGTACTGGCCTTGGAGAACTTGGCGTCGTGGCAATCGGCGCAGGCGAACGTGGTGTGACGGGCGTGGGTGAAGCGCGCCTTGGGAAACCACACGCCGGCCACGCGCACCGGGGCGATCTGCCAGGGCTGTCCCATCTCGCGCGGCGGCGTGACCCGGTGGCACACGGCGCAGGCGCGCCCGGAAAACAGGCTTTCTCCCACCTGACGCGCCTTGTCGCGCGCCCAGGTGAGTGCTTCGGAACGCTCTTCGCGCGTGATGGGTTGGCCCGGTCGCCGCCGGGTGCGCAGAGTGGCGGGCGCCGTCTGGTCGACCACCGTGCCTTCAAGGGCACGACGGGCATAGAAATCATCAAGCATGTAGAGGATTTCCTCGACCTTGGCGTGCGGCACCTGGCGGTCGGCGGCGCTGGAGTCGAAGCCCAGCGTGTGACAGGACTGGCAGTGCTGCTCGAAGTCGATCGGCGCCATCTTCGCACCGCCCGGCTCCGGAAGATGGCAGCTCGCGCAGTCGAGCACCTGCTGCCCGGTGGGCGAGTTGACGCCCTCGGCGGCCAGATGCACGTCGTGCGGGAAACGCAGGCCGGATCGTTCCTCCAGACCAGCGCGCAGCGCCACCCGCTCGGGCGTGTAATTGCCTGAAGCATCCCATCCAGGCAGCTCCACCTTGAACTCGGGATGCGCGCGCGTGAAGTCGGTGTAGTTGCCGAGCGTGCTGGCGCCTGCTGTACGTTCCGACAGGTCGTCATGGCAGTCCGAGCACAGCGACTGGCTGCTGATGATCAGGCCGCTGCTGCCGTTATGGTCGCGATGGCAGTGCGCGCAGCGCGCGTCGCCCAGTTCCGGCAGGTTGAATTCGGCGGGATCGGCGTGCGCTGGCGTCAGCACATGACAGCGAATGCAGGCTTCGTCGCGCACCCAGCGGAACGGTCGGGTATGGCAGATGCTGCAATCGGAGCTGAAGAAATGATGCGCGGAAGCCAGATCCCCGGTGCTCCACGATTGCGGTCCAGGCAAGGGTGCGCCCTTGAGGAAGCTGTTGAACGCGGGCGAGAAATGCGCGGCTGCCGGCAGGCCGCCCAGCACGATCAGCAGCAG
>CAZGKE010000137.1:0-9506 GCA_964526035.1 uncultured Gammaproteobacteria bacterium
GGCTACCGGTTCCTGCGATCGCCGTCCGTGCACCACCTCGATCTCGATCCGTATGCGCTGCGGACGTTCATCGCGGCGTCTCGTGTGCCGAAGCACGAGGCCTACACGCCGCCCTACGACCGGCCGGCGCTCTCGTGCTTTCTCGCGCACACGGCCGCCGTGGTGCACGCGCACCGGCTGGACCGGCTTCGTCGACGGACCCGCGTGCAGCGGATCGCCCGCCGCAAGTCTGGTTTCGCGGTCGACACGACGGCCGGCGTGCTGACGACGCGCCGTGTGCTGCTGGCGATGGGGGCCGGCGAGCAGTTGCTGTGGCCCGGGTGGACGCAGCCCCTTCGGGAATCCGGCCGCATCCGCCACGCGCTCGACTGGACGGCGCCGCGCCCGCCCGCGCACGGCTCGCTGGCCGTGATTGGCGGCGGCATCACGGCCGCGCAGGTGGCCTGCCGCGAGGCGGGGCCGGGCCGGCACGTGCACCTCATACGGCGTCATCCAGCGCGGGTACACCAATTCGACGCACCGCCGGCGTGGCTGGGCGCCAAGGCGATGCAGCCGTTCCTGGAGGTGCGCGACCTGGCCGAGCGGCGACGCTTGATCGCATCGGCACGGCACCGCGGGTCGATGCCGCCGGAGGTGGCGCAGGAAGTGCGACGATTCGTGCGGCGGGGCCGCCTGACGGAGCACGAAGCGGAGGTCGCCTCAGGGCGCCTGACGGGCGAGGGAGTGTCGCTCGTGTGCGATGACGGCCTGGTCATCGAGGTGTCATCGGTGGTGCTGGCGACGGGCATGGACCCGTCGCGGCCGGGCGGCGCCCTCGTGGACGGGATCATCGCGGACGGCGCACCCGTGGCGCCGTGCGGCTACCCGGTGGTCTCGCCCGGCCTCGAGTGGCGGCCCGGGCTCGTCGTCACGGGATCTCTGGCCGAACTGGAGCTCGGACCTACAGCCCGCAACATCGCGGGCGCGCGCGCGGCCGGCCGTCGACTCGAGGCCGCGGCTTTTCATCGGAGGTAAGGATGCCCCGTGTCATCATCAAGCTCCTCTCGACAGCCGGCACCGGCCATTTCTACACGACGACCAAGAACCCGAAGAAGGGTACTGAGAAGCTGGCGCTGAAGAAGTACGATCCGAAAATCAGGAAGCACGTTCTCTACAAGGAAGCCAAGATCTGACCGTTTCCGGCCGCTATGCGGGCACGACTTCGGCGGCGGCCGGACTCGACGCTGGCAGTCGACTCGCGGCGGCGGGCGTCATCGCCGGATTGCGGAACTCGATCTCCATCAGCGCCAGCAGGTCGGCGAAGAGCGCGGTGTTGGGCTTGAGTCCCGCCAGGCGCTCACGGCCCGGGCCGAAGGCCATCAACGGGCAGAGGTCGGCCGTGTGCGTCGTCCCTGTCCAGCCGACACCCCAGTGGTTGCTCAGCACCTGGCCGAGCACACCGTCGAAGGCCGACAACTGGTGGTTCAGCACGCCGGGCACCCGCGCGGCGACGGCGGCGGCCACGGTCGAGGCGTCGTCGCGACCGATGCCGGCACCGAGCAGCTCGAGCACGATGGCCCGCACGTCCTCCGCTCGGGGGGGCTGGCCGGCCGGCGCCTGGATCGTGAGTAACGCCTTGATTGCCGAGAATGACGCCCGCGCCGAGGCAATGCGCTCGAAGTGTGCCGTCGAATCGAGATAGCTCGGTCCCATGCCGTTCAAGCCCGGGTTGGCGTTGCCGTGGTCGGTCGTCACCACCACCAGCGTGTCTCCGCGCGGCTCCGAGAACGCCCGGACCTGTGCCACCGCATCGTCGAACGCCAGCTGATCCCAGAGAATCGCCGCGGCGTCATTGGCGTGCGCGGCGTGGTCGACGCGTCCGCCCTCGACCAGCAGGAGGAACCCCTGAGGATGTCCCGCGAGCATGGCGAGGGCCGCGGTGGTCATCTCGGCCAGCGTCGGCACGGTCGCTTCGAGTGACGGTGTGCGCGCGCGGTCGATCGAGTACGGCAGGTGGTCCGCGGCGAATACGCCGAGTGCCCGCCGTTGCCCGGCGGACACGCGGATGTCCGCTCGTGTCGTCCACACGGGGTAGCCCGCGTCGCGGTAGGCGCCGGCCAGGTCGCGGCCGTCGGTCCGCGAGTCCGCCTCGAAGAACCGCCGGCCGCCACCGAGTAGCACGTCGATGCGGTCCAGGTATTGGGCGGCAATGTCGTCTTCGGCGTTGCGGTTGGCGGTCGTCGCGGCGAAGCCCGCGGGTGTGGCGTGCGTGATGGTGGTGGTCGTGACCAGGCCCGTGCGGCGGCCGGCATCGCGGGCGAGCGAGGCGAGGGGGGTGAGCCGCGTGCCGTCCGGAAGCACGTTGATCGCCCCGTTCCGTACGCGCGAGCCACTGCCCCACGCTGAGGCCGCCGCGGCCGAGTCCGTGACCAGCGACGTGAGGGACTGCATGTCGAACCAGCCGGTGGTGACGTCCTGACGGCTGGCGAGCCGCCACCACTCGGTCCCTGTTCCGCGGATCTGCCGGGAGAAGGCCTCCGCGAGCGACGGTACGCCGAGGCTCATGCCGTCCGAGACCATCACGATGATGTTCAGCGGGCGCGGACCGGACCCGCGCCTCGCGGTCCGGACGGGCCGGGCATCCGCGCGGGTCGTCAGGCCGGCCCCGGTGATGCCGCCCGCCACGACCCGCAACCACTGCCGGCGACTGAACGGCCCGCTCTGGCTCATCAAGCGACCCTCCCCGCAGGGTCAGCGTAGCGAGGGGACCACGGCTCGGCTATCACCCTCGGGCGAGCAGTCTCCACGCCGTGACTACCGGGCGTTTCCGGCGGTTGACTGGGAAGGCCCGCACTCGGGCGGCGTCGCCGCGGCGCGCCCGTCGATGATGCGCGCAGCGCCGATGCCGATGATGAGGCCGCAGACGAGCATCAGCACGTTCGTCCAGCGCTCCAGATGATTCATGCCGCACCTCCGATCCGCATCGCTACGGCAGGTCGGCGGCGGCCGACGAGGGCGGCACGATGCCGTTCAGCCGGAGGTGAATCGTCAGCTTCCCGTATTCCAGACTGTTGTGCGAGATGTTCGCGAGCAGCGGCCGGATGCGCGCGGTCGGGTCGCGCTGGCCGATGCCGACAAGGTCGGAGGCGTTCGCGTCGGTGAGATCGCCGTACGCCTGCTCGCAATAGGCGAACGACCGGGCGAGCAGCTCGGTCGCGGACGCCTTGTCGGTCCTGCTCAAGTCGAGCGCCTCGGCCTCACGGTCGCTCATCGCGACGGCACAGAAGCCGTACTGCACGGCCGCGATATGGTTGATCAGGTCGCCGTAGCTCATGATCTCCGGCACCGGCCTGAAGTCGTAGCGGTCCGCGGGCATTCGCCGCGTGGCGTCTTCGATGAACCCGCGGAACATCTCGTGCCTGGCGCGAATCGCGTCCGCGACGGATTGTCCGGCCTCCGGCGTCGCCGTCGCCACAGGCGCCGGTTCCAGGTCGGGAACCGGTGTCGGCGCGGGCGAGCAGCCGGCGACCATCCAGAGCGCGAGGCTGGGCACCAGGGCGTGTGCGTGTCGCCGCATGTCAGTCCTCCACGGTGTCGCCCGCGCAGGCGCGCAGGCCGTTCGGGCTTCCCGTCAATCTCGGCGCAGCAGCACCACATCGCCGCCCGCGCACCCGATCAGCACGTCCCGGTCGTCGGGCGCCCACGCCAGGTGTGACACCGGCTGCGAGAGCAGCGTCGCGCCGCGCAGCACACGCTTCGCGCCGGGCTGCCACAGCACCACGCGGCCCTCGTCGCCGCCGGTCGCGAGCAGCGGGCCGTCGTGCTGGAACGCGACGGCCGTCACGCGGCGCTCGTGCCCCGGCAGGATGATGGGATCGGTGCCAGACGGTCCGCGCCCGCTGCAGTCCCACACGGCCGCCTCCGGCCCGCCGCCGGTGGCGAGGTACCGGCCGGCACGATCCCACGACAGCTCCCGGATCTTCATCGGGTAGCCGGTCATCTGCAGGTCCTTGCCCGTGTCGACAATCCAGAAGTGCACCGACGAGTCCTGTTCGCCCGTGGCGATGTACTTGCCGCTCGGGCTCCAGCGCACCGCCAGCGAGCTGCCCTGCCAGGCGAACTGGCGCACGGGCTGCGCGTCGGACGGATCGAGGATCGTGATCCCGCCGTAGCTGGCCGCGCACAGACGCTCGCGTCCGGGTTGCCACCGGAGATCGGTGACGGTGGCGCGGTGCGTGGGCCACTCGCGCACCAGCGTGCCATCGGCCGTCCACACGCGCACCCCGCGCCCCGCCGCAGCCGCGAGGAACGTGCCGGTCGTGCTCCACTGCACGCGTTCCACCCACTCGGCGCCCGCCTCGAGTTCGAGATCGAGAGCACCGGTGGCGGCGTTCCAGACGCGCACGTGGCCGTCCTGTCCGCCCGTGGCGATGCGCGGTGCGGACGGGTGCCAGTCGAGCGAGCTCAAGCCGAACCCGTGCGCGTCGCGACGCCAGCGCAGGTCGCCATCGCGGGACACCACGAGCGCCGCGCCCCCGATCAGCCCGGCCGCCGCGGCACGCCCATCCGGCGCCCACGTCACGGCGACGACGTGATCGTCGAACGACGCGCGCCATCGCGCGGCAAGAGCCGCGGCGCTGTCTAGGCCAGGCACTGCCGGAAGCCCTCGAGAAGCGCCGCGCGATCCAGATTGCGGCCGATGAAGATCAGCGCGTTGTGCCGCCGCTCGTCACCCCACGGCCGGTCGAGCCGGCCGTCGAAGAGCATGTGGACGCCCTGGAAGACGAACCGCTCATCGCGCCCCTTCAGGCTGAGCACGCCCTTCATCCGGAAGATGTCCTGCCCCTGGTTCTGCAGGAGCCCGCCGATCCAGCGGTTGAACTTCTTCACGTCGAGCTCGCCCGGCTCGGTAATTCCGACCGAGGTGACGTCTTCGTCGTGCTCATGGTCCGGCTTGAAGAGCCGGCCGGCCGCCGGGGCCTGTACGTCGGCGCCCGTCAGGACGCGCGCCGCGAACTCGTCGGGATGGTGTTCGGTGAAGAGGGCGTACCACCCGGTCTCCGGCACGCGCAGGCGAAACGTCGTGGCGCCACCGGCGAGGTCGAGGCTATAGGGCCGGTCGCCTGGCACGAGGATCTCGCCGGCGTGGGCCGGGCGCTCGTCGGCCGAAAACGCCAGCACGGCGTCCCTCAGCACGGCCTCGAGGGCGTCGGAGGATCCATCGGCCGCCGGGAGCAGCACGCACTGCATCGCCGGGTCGGGGCCCTCCTCGAGCGTCAGCACGTGATCTCCGGCCGTCAGGTGGTAGAGGCCACCCCACTCGAAGGGGTACTCGGGTTCGAGGAACTGCGGATCCACCTCCAGCGCGCGGTCCAGGTTGAAGCCGCCCTGGTTCAGGATGCGGTCCATCTCCACGACGGCGTTGGTGGTGCGGTGAATCTTCGCCGCGGCATTCATCGACCGGATGCGCGCTTCGAGTTTCTGCAGGACGGCCGGCTCCACGAGGTCGGTCTTGTTGAGCAGGATCACGTCGGCAAACGCGATCTGTTCCTTCACCTCGTCCTGCTCGTCGATGTGATCCCAGACGTGCTTCACGTCGACGAGCGTGACGATGGCGTCGAGCGACAGGCGCTCCTTCATCTCGTCGTCCACGAAGAAGGTCTGCGCGACGGGCCCGGGGTCGGCCATGCCCGTCGTCTCGATCATGATGTGGTCGAACTTGTCGCGGCGCTTCATCAGCGTGCCGAGGATGCGGATGAGATCCCCCCGGACGGTGCAACAGATGCACCCGTTGTTCATCTCGAAGATCTCTTCCTCGGCGCCGATCACGAGTTCCTGGTCGACACCGACCTCGCCAAACTCGTTTTCGATGACGGCGATGCGTTTGCCGTGGTTTTCCGTGAGGATGCGGTTGAGCAGCGTGGTCTTGCCCGACCCCAGGAACCCGGTGAGGACGGTCACGGGCACGCGTGACTCGGTGGATGCGGGTGACGCCATGGGAGCAACTCCTACAGGTAGATCCAGACGTGGTTGATGAGCAGGCCGATACCAGCGGTATAGGCGAAGAACCAGGCCGACAACGCGCCGATCCCGCGCCAGCCGACCAGCGTGCGCAGCACGGCCCCCTCAGGCAGCGAGGCGACGGTCGTGGCCATCGTGAAGCTGATGAGTGTGCCCATGGCCAGGCCGCTCGCGGCCAGGGGCACGACGAGGCCGGCGACGAGCCCGGGCTCGACGTGCAGGGGAAGGCCAATCAGCGCGGCGGCGACCGGCGCCCAGGGCGCCTCTCCGACACGCGCCAGCACGGTGGCCGGGTCGAAGTGCCAGGCCTGCAGCACTCCCGCCAGACCAGCGCCGATGAAGACCGGCAGGGCCATCGCGCGGACGAGCGCGTGCGTGTCGGCGAGGGCCAGCCGCCAGGCGGAGCGCCGGAGGCCGGGCGCGGGCAGGAACGCGCCGGTGCAGTGCGCGCACGGCTGCAGCCGCAACCGCTCGGCGAAGCGGCCCGTCACGATCGCGGCCGTGATGCCCGCGACCATATAGGCGAGTCCGCCTTTCCACCCGAAGGCGACGACCACCGTGACCAGCACCACCTCGTTGACTGCGGGCGCGGCGAACAGGAACGCCGCGGCCGAACGGTGCGACGCGCCGTGATGCACGAGCGAGGCGTAGATCGCGCCCACGCTGCACGAACACACCGGCGTGACCGCGCCCAGCAGCGCCCCCGACACCAGGCCGAGGGTGTCTCGTCGTCCCAGCGCGTAGCGGATCCAGCCGTTGCCCAGGGAGTGGCGGACGATTCCCAACACGAGGCTCGTGAGCACGAGCAGTGCACCAATTTCGAGGATGTGCGCGAACCACTCGCTCCCGAACACCCGGACATCGAACCGCGTCATGCCCTGTCTCCCGCGGCGACGGCGACCGGCGTGGACGTGGCGGCGTAGCGCTCGAAGCGATGGGGCTCCAGGCAGGCGGGCGCCGGCAGCGCCCGTCCGGCGGCCGCGCAGGCGCCGGCCCACTCCAGCAGCGCCTCGTAGTACCGAACGCCGTCGATCGCGCCGAACCACTCCGTTCCCCCCGGCGTGACGATGGCGACGACGTTGGCGATCTCGCACGGTCCCAGGCATCCGCAGATGCTGAGTTGGACGTGTTTGAGGAGCCGCCGCTGCTTCCACTCGGCTTTCAGCCAGTCGGTCGGCACGGCCGGCTTGCCTTTGTCGGTGCGGCCGCAGCAGCAGCCCAGACAGACGAGCACCTGGGCGAGGGTCTGACGTTTCGTTTCAACCATAGTCGTGAGCCACTCAGCGTACGGGCGCCCAGTCGTCCGACGCGGTGCCGGCAGGAGCACGAATCTGGTGTCGGATCGCACCGTCGAGAGCAGATGGATGGTAATCGGCCGTCAGGAACCGTTCATGTGGCTGAATCCGCCAGTCGTGATGTACTGATTCCGTGACGCCACTACTCGAACGACGATCGGCTGTGCGACAGGCGAACCTGCGGGGGGGCGGGACAGCGCGGCCGGTGGCGATGACTCGGCTGGTGGCGGCGACACTGAGCCCGTACGGGATCCGCGTGGCCGGGGTCGAGATCCGATGACGGCGGAGACGCCCCCCGTGCCGGCGCTGACGCTGGAAGGGCTGCGAAAGTCGTTCCGGGCGCCCGATGGCGAAGTGACGGCTGTGATCGACATTCCGCACTTCACGCTCGGGGCGGGAGAGCAGATCGCACCGGCGTGGGCAACAGCCTGCCGGGCCGCGGGATCGTCGTCGGGCTGGAGGTCCGGCGCTGATGATCGATCTCGACGATGAGGCACCGCGATCGACGCCGGCCGCGCTGGCGCTCGTGAAACGCTGGTGCGGTCGGCGTGCCGGCTGGACGACGAGGCGGTCGTGCTCGTGACCGAACTGCGGTGTCACGAGCCCGGGTGCCCGCCCGTGGAGACGGTCGTGGCCATCATGGCCGGCCCCGGGCGGCGCTGGGATCATAAGTTCCACAAGCCGGCCGATGCCATCGCGTGGCACGAGGTGCTGCACGCCGCGCGCCTCTGGGATGACTGGCTGGAGAGGCCAGACGACAATCCCCGCTGACCGCGCCTGTCACCCGTGCGCGTGGCGTTCGACGACGCGCAGGACGAACCGCTCGTCGGCGCCCTCGCCCTCGGTGTGCAGGACCTGCTGCCGGCGCAACCGTCCGACGATACGCGTGATGGTGGCGCGCGTCGTGCCGATCGCGGCCGCCAGCTGCTGATGCGTGAGCCGCACGTCGACACGCGTGCCGCTGGCGCCGGGTTCGCCGAACTGCTCGGCGAGCAGTGAGAGCAGCCCGGTGACGCGATCGTCGAGATGCGGCCGGGCCTGCACGGCGGCCCACGCCTCGACGCGGCGCAGCCGCAGCCGCAGCCGCTCGCTGAACCGGGGCGTCGCGGCGGCATGGGCCCACGGTTGGATCACCACGCGCGCGTCCGTATGGGCGTAGAGCTGCAGGCAGCACGAATCGTGCGGGTGTCCCACGATGACGTCACCGGCACCGGTCAGGCCCACGAGCACCTCCGAGCCATCGTCATGGAGCACGGCGGTGGCCACGACCCCGTGCTCGACGACGAGCACATCGCGCTCGTCGAGCGCAATCCGCGCGCCGCGGGGGTACCGGCCGGCGCCGTGGCCTGCACGGGTACCGCGAGCATCCCCGTGCGCGCGCGCGAAGGCCGTTCTCAGCGCGCTGCCCAGCGCATCGCGCGTCACATGCCCCGGCAGCACCGCGAGCGCGCCGCGCTCGTAGGCGTTCACCGCGAGCGTCTGATCGTCCCGCACGTTCCATCCAATCCAGGGGATGCGCCGTCCGTCGGCGTCGGCCCACCCGCCCGACCGTTCGATCGTGCCCGAGTCGAGCGCCACGAGGATCAGGCGCGACGCATCGTCAAGGAGGAGCAGGTCCGCGACCGCCTCGCCGTGTGGGGCCAGCGTGACGGCGTAATCGCCGCCGGGCAACAGATCCAGCAGCGGACGTGTGTCGTCGAGGGTGCCGACGAGCAGGAGGCGAGACATGCTTGGGGACGCCGCAACTGTACCGTCCCCCGTCCCGGAGACGCGCAGGATTCCAGTGAGAGGACGGGTCGCGATAACGAATGGGCGGCAGGACGGTACCGGCAGCCCAACGCACCGGCTCGTGCCTGCCACCGTTCATGGGGGCCGCCCGGGTCTGGACGTGCGACACGAATGCCTCGTCGACATCCGACGTCGAAGATGTAGGGGCGCGTCATCCTCGGGTCGGTGGTTTTGCCGCGGCGGTGACCCCCGGTCGCCGTGCCGCGTCGGCGCGGTGTGACCACGGGACACGACGTCGCGCCAGCCACGCAAGCACGTAGCTCGCCATGCCGCTCCACGACAGCCACGCCAGGCCCATGGCGCCGACGACGGCGACCGCGACCACCACACCGCCACCCACCATCGCGGCGTGCAGCGGGTAGAGTGCCTGCACGATGCGCGTGCCTCGCCCCTGCGCCGTCGCGTCGATCGACTGGAGGACCC
>CAZGKE010000138.1:0-9313 GCA_964526035.1 uncultured Gammaproteobacteria bacterium
CCGTAGGAGCCCTGCGATTTGCAATTGCGGCTCGGGGCTAACCGCCTCCGCCCCCTGGCTTGCCGTGGATGCCGCCCTTTGTCAGGGCCATCGGATCGAGCAGCTTCTTCAGTGCGGCTTCGGACATGCCGGTGGTTTCGCGGGCCACGTCCAGAATCGGGCGGCCCTCCTTGTAGGCTTGTTTGGCGGTCGCGGCGCCCTTCTCGTAGCCGATGATCGGGTTCAATGCGGTGACCAGGATCGGGTTGCGGTCGATGGCGGCGGCGACGTTGGCACGGTTGACCTTGAAACCGGCGATGGCGGCATCGGCCAGTTCGCGCGAAACGTTCGAAAGGATCTGGATGCTCTGCAGCAGGTTGTAGGCCACCACCGGCAGCATCACGTTGAGCTGGAAGTTGCCGCTCTGGCCGGCCACGGTGATGGTGGTGTGGTTGCCCATCACCTGGGCGCAGACCATCGCAGTGGCCTCCGGGATCACCGGGTTGACCTTGCCGGGCATGATCGACGAGCCGGGCTGCAATGCCTGCAGTTCGATCTCGCCGAGTCCGGCCAGCGGTCCCGAGTTCATCCAGCGCAGGTCGTTGGCGATCTTCATCAGCGCGCAGGCCAGGGTGTTGAGCTGGCCGGACAGTTCCACCGCGGCATCCTGGCTGGAGATGCCCTCGAACAGGTTGTCGGCACTCTCGAACTTGAAGCCGCCGGCCTTCGACAACGCCTTGCAGAAGCTCTTGCCGAACTTGGGATCGGCGTTGATGCCGGTGCCGACGGCGGTGCCGCCCTGTGGCAAGCGGCGTACACGACTCAGGGTGTCTTCGATGCGCGCGATGGCGGAGGCGATCTGCGCCGACCAGCAGGCCAGCTCCTGGCCGAAGGTGACCGGCATCGCATCCATCAGATGCGTGCGGCCGGTCTTGGCCACCTTGGCAAGCTCCCTGGCGCGGCGATCGATGACCGCTCGCAGGTGGATCAGCGAAGGGATCAGATGCGCGCTGCTGGCGAGGCAGGCGCTGACCTGGATGGCGGTCGGGATCACGTCGTTGGAGCTTTGCCCCATGTTGACGTGGTCGTTGGGATGCACCTGGTGCTTGCCGCCCTGGTTGGCGAGCGCGGCGATCACCTCGTTGGCATTCATGTTGCTGGAGGTGCCCGAGCCGGTCTGGAACACGTCGATCGGGAAGTGCGCATCGACTTCGCCTTCGGCCACGCGTCTTGCTGCCTTGACGATGGCCTGGGCGAGGCCCTTCTTCATGTGGCCAAGATCGGCGTTGGCCTCGGCGCAGGCGGCCTTGATCAGTCCCAGTGCGCGGATGAACTCGCGCGGCATGGTGAGCCCGGAGATCGGGAAGTTCTGCACGGCGCGCTGGGTCTGTGCGCCGTAAAGCGCGTCGGCGGGCACCTTCAGTTCGCCCATGCTGTCGCGCTCGATGCGGTACTTGCTCATGTGTGGCTCCGGGATGTCGCGTTCGGGGGAGGCCGCGGATTATAGGAGAGTCGCGCAGCGCGCGCGTCTCGAAGGGCCTGCGCGGCTTGTCGGATCGAGGAAGACGGTTCGAGACGGCACCTGCGGCGCCTCGCGTCGATGCTGTGCGCGTGTCGGGGCTGAGGCGCCTCCCGCAAAACGGCACCTGCGGTGCCTCCTCGCCGCGAACGAGTGAAGGTCGGAGTTGCGCGACTGCCGCTGCGCTGCGCCCGCGATACAATGAGCGGCTTTTTCGCTGCTGGCGCGTCTCCATGTCCGACCACGTCCTCACCGCGATCTCCCCGCTCGATGGCCGCTATGCCGCCAAGGCCGATCCGCTGCGCGGTATTTTCAGCGAGTTCGGGCTGATCCAGCGTCGGGTGCGGGTGGAGGTCGAGTGGCTGATCGCGCTGGCCGGGCATCCCGCCATCGTCGAGTTGGCGCCCTTCGGGGAGGGAGATGTTGCCTGGCTGCGCGCGATCGCCGCCAACTTCAGCGTTGACGATGCCAGGCAGGTCAAGAACATCGAGGCGAAGACCAACCACGACGTCAAGGCCGTCGAGTATTTCATCAAGGAGAAGCTCAAGGGCCACGAGCGTCTGGCCGGCGCCCGCGAGTTCGTGCATTTCGCCTGCACGTCGGAAGACATCAACAATCTCGCCTACGCGCTGATGCTTTCCGATGCGCGCCGCGACGTGCTGCTTCCCAAGATCGCGCAGCTCGATGCAAGGCTGGCAGCCATGGCCGGCGAGCACGCCGACCAGCCGATGCTGTCGCGCACCCACGGGCAGACCGCCTCACCGACCACGCTCGGCAAGGAGATCGCCAACGTGGTGGCGCGCCTGCGTCGCCAGCGAGCGCAGATCGAAGCGGTGCAGGCGCTTGGCAAGATCAACGGCGCGGTGGGCAACTACAACGCGCACCGGGTGGCCTACCCGGACGTCGACTGGGAGACCCTGGCCCGCGACTTCGTCGAGGGGCTGGGACTGGCGTTCAATCCGTTCACCATCCAGATCGAGCCGCACGACTGGATTGCCGAACTGTGCGATGTGCAGCGTCGCCTCAACACCATCCTCATCGACTTCAGCCGCGATGTCTGGGGCTACATCTCCCTGGGCTACTTCCGGCAGACGCTGAAGTCCGGCGAGGTGGGCAGCTCGACCATGCCGCACAAGGTCAATCCCATCGACTTCGAGAATGCAGAAGGCAACTTCGGCGTGGCCAACGCCCTGCTCGGGCACTTTTCCGAGAAGCTGCCGATTTCGCGCTGGCAGCGCGACCTCACCGACTCCACGGTGCTGCGCACGCTGGGTACGGCCTTCGGGCACTCGTTGATCGCGCTGGAAGCGCTGCAGCGCGGGCTCGGCAAACTCACAGCCAACCCGGAACGTCTGGCCGCCGATCTCGATGGCGCGTGGGAAGTTCTCGCCGAGGCGGTGCAGACCGTGATGCGCAGGCATGGACTGCCCGACCCCTACGAACAGCTGAAGGCGCTGACCCGCGGCCAGGGCATCGACGCGGCGGCGCTGCGCGTCTTCATCGAGGGCCTTGCGCTGCCCGAGGATGCGCGCCGGCGCCTGCTCGAACTCACGCCTGCCACCTACACCGGCGCCGCCGCCGATCTCGCCCGACGCGTCTGAGGATGGCGCGGGAAACCATCACCATCGTCGGCGCCGGACTTGCCGGTGCCCTGCTTGCGGTTCTGCTGCGCCAGCGCGGCTATCCGGTCGACATCTTCGAGCGTCGGCCCGATCTGCGCCGCGCCGCCATCCCGGGCGGGCGCTCGATCAACCTGGCGCTCGCCGAACGCGGCCTGCACGGCCTGCGCATGACCGGGCTCGAACAGGCGGTGATGGCCGAAGCGGTGAAGATGCGCGGGCGCATGGTGCACGATCGCGATGGCCACCAGAGTCTGCAGCCCTACGGCGTCAGCGACGACGAGGTCATCTGGTCGGTGCACCGCGGACGGCTCAACCGCACCCTGCTCGATGCGGCCGAGGCAGCCGGCGCGCGCCTGCGCTTCAATGCACGGCTGGATTCGGCCGATATCGGCCTGGGCCTGCTCAACTTCGTCGACGAGACCGACGAGAGCCGCTTCGAGGTTCACGCGACGCGCATCATCGGCGCTGACGGCGCGGGTTCGGCGCTGCGCGCGGCGATGGCCGCGCAGCATGAACTTGGCGAACGCTTCGCCCCACTTGGTCACGGCTACAAGGAGGTCCACGTGGCGCCCGCGGCTGACGGCGGCTGGCGTTTCGATCCCGATGCCCTGCACATCTGGCCGCGCGGCGGCCACATGATGATCGCCCTCCCCAACTCCGACCGCAGCTTCACCTGCACGCTCTTCCTCCCCAATAGAGCAAACCAAGTCGCCGCCAAAGGCGGCGACAGCAACTCCCCCGCGTCCGCATGCGAGCACATTCCGGCATCGTTCGATCACCTCGACTCCGACACTGCCGTGCAGGCTCTTTTCGAGCGCGACTTTGCCGATCTCATTGTGCACACACCGGACTATCTGCAGCAGTTCCGCGACAACCCGACCGGCCTGCTCGGCACGCTTTACCTCGACCGCTGGTATCACGCCGACCGCGCGCTGCTGATCGGCGATGCCGCGCACGCCATCGTGCCGTTCCACGGGCAGGGCATGAACTGTGCGTTCGAGGACTGTGCCGCTCTGGTCCAGGCGCTCGATGCCGCAGGCGACTCTCCGGACTGGAATACCCTGTTCGCGAATTTCCAGGCGCTGCGCAAACCCAATGCCGACGCCATTGCGCAGATGGCGCTGGAGAATTACGTCGAGATGCGCGACGCCGTCGCCGACCCGCGCTATCAGCTTCGCCGTGCCCTGGAACAGGCGCTTGCCCGCCGCAAGCCGGGCAGCTTCCTGCCGCGCTATACCATGGTGATGTTCACCCGCATTCCCTACGCCACGGCGCTGGCGCGTGGCGAGCAGCAACGCCAGGTGCTTGAGGAAGCCATCGCGGGCCATGATCGCCTCGACAGCATTGACATGGTGGCGCTGCAACGGCGGGTCGCGGCGTTGCCACAGGGCACCTGAATCCTCACCGACCAGAACTCGGTTCCGCGCAGCGCTCACGGGCTTTGCACGCTATCCTTCACGTTTCGTCCACCCGAATTCCAAGAAATCAATATGAGAATGCTCAGCTACGCCACCGTTCTAGCCTGTCTCGCCTGCGTCCAGTCGCTGTCGGCGGCCGAATGCCGCTTCAGTGAGGAGTTCAGCAGCAGCGCCGACTTTGACGGCGTCGCCACGACCTTGACCGTGGCCGATCTTGGCAGCGGACCGCGCCTGATCGCCGGGGGCAGCTTTTCCCGGGCGGGCGGTCAATACAACTCGCGCATCGCCCAATGGGATGGCGTGCTCTGGGGGCGAGTGGGCATCGGCCTGTCCCAGGAAGTGACCGCTTCCGCGGTGTTCGACGACGGCGATGGTCCGAAGCTCTACGTCGCCACCGCGCAGGTCAGCGGACAGACTCTGGTGGGCAACGTCTACCGACTCGATGGCAACACCTGGGTGGCTGTCGGGCAGGAGTTGGCTCGCGGCGTGCTTGCACTCATTGTCTATGACGACGGCAGCGGCCCGGCGCTCTATGCCGGCGGCCGCTTCCTCGCCAGCGAAGGCGCGCCCGGCGACCATATCGCCCGCTTGCAGGGCGGCACCTGGAACGCGCTGCCGGGCGCGGGCGCCGACCAGCCGGTCGAGGCCTTCGCGGTTCACGATGACGGCAATGGCCTGTCCCTGTTTGCCGGCGGTCGCTTCCGCAATATCGGCGGGATTGCAGCAAACAACATCGCACGCTTTCGCGGCGGCGCGTGGCAGCCCCTGGGTGACGGTACCAATCAGCCGGTCACGGCGCTTGCTTCGCATACCAACGATTCCGGTACCGCGCTTTTCGTCGGCGGCCAGTTCAGCTCCCCGTTTCTGCGCATCGCGCGTTGGCAGGACGGCCAGTGGACGGCGGTCGGATCAGGCGGTGGTGCCAACGGCTTCGTGCGCAGCCTCACTTCGCTGCAGGTCGGCGACCAGTCGCTGCTGATCGCCGGCGGAAGCTTCTCGCAGATTGATTCGGTGGCCACTCTTGCAGTAGCGGCCTGGGACGGCACCAGTTGGTCGCCGATGGGCGCCGGCTTCGGCACCACCAACTCGCCGGGCACGGTGCTCGATTTCGCCCATTTCAATGACGGCAGCGGCAGCGCCCTCTATGCCACCGGCACGCTTGGACGGACCGGTGGCCACAATCTTGGCAACATCGCTCGCTGGGACGGGTCCGCATGGCGGGCGCTGCAGGCCGCGTCGCCGGCTGGCGGCGAGGGTTCGGCCACCCAGGTGCGTGCGATGGTCGAATACGACGATGGTCAGGGTCTCGCGCTGTTCGCCGGTGGCCAGTTTGCCGACGCCGATGGCAACGTGACCCGCGGTGTCGCTCGCTGGACCGGTGCCGATTGGCGGCCGGTGCCCGGCGGGCCCGACGGCCTCGTGCTGGCGCTGCTGGTCCACGACGACGGTAGCGGACCGGCGCTGTATGCCGGCGGCAACTTCATCACCAGCGGCGGTCAGGCCCTGCCTTATCTGGTGCGCTGGAACGGCAGCACCTGGTCCCGGGTCGGCACCGCCAGTCCCAGTGGTGCCATCCTCGCGCTGGCCAGCGGCACCGTGGCCGGCGCCAACAGGCTGTTCATCGGCGGTGCGTTCGCCCGCATCGGCGAGGCCGACCACCTGTTCGTCGCCCAGTGGAATGGCAGTACCTGGAGCAGCCTGGGATCCGGCGTCGATCAGACGGTTCGCACGCTGACCGTTCTCGATGTCGGCGCTGGCCCGCGGCTGTATGCCGGCGGCAGCTTCACTTTCACCGAGAACCTCGCCTTGAATCGTGTCGCCGTGTGGGACGGCAGCGCGTGGAGCCCGATGGCTGACGGCATGATCAGTCAGGTCAACGCACTTGCCGGTTTCGACAGTGGCAGCGGCGTCCAGCTATACGTCGGCGGCGACTTCGCCACGGTCGGCGGACAGACAGCCCAGGGGCTGGCGCGGTGGACCGGCAATGCATGGGAACCGGTTCCGGGACAGCCCGGCAATCTGGTCAGCGTCATCTCGCTCTACGGCACCGATGTGGCCGCCGGACCGGGGCTGTACATCGGCGGGACTTTCAACGAGAGCGGCAATCCGCCGCGGCAGGGATTGGTCCGCTATGACGGCAGCGCATGGTCGGCGCCGGGCAATGGCCTGTCGCTCGACTTCCAGGGCGGCGGCAACGATTCCGAGTTCTTCTTCTTCGGCGCATTCGCCATGGCGAGCTTCCAGCACGGCGGACTCGACGAACTGTTCGTCGGCGGACAGTTCGACCGGGCCGGATCCGCTGCCAGCCACAATATCGCCAGCCTGCGCTGCACGCTGGACATCGAGCCCTTCCATACCGGCCTGTGGTTCGATCCCGAACGCGATGGCGAAGGCTTCGTTCTCGAAGTCATGGAGAACGGCCAGTTTTTCGGCACCTGGTACACCTATGATATCGACGGCACGCAGATGTGGCTGGTGGGCGGCGGCGAGCTGGTCGGCGACACCATCGTGATGCCGATGCTGCGTACGTCCGGCGGCGTGTTCGGGCCGGACTTTGATCCCGCCCTGGTGGTTCGCGAACCGTGGGGCACGCTGCGCTTCCGCTTCAGCGACTGCAACACCGCGCACGTTGACTATTCTGGGCCCGCCGAGTACGGCAACGGCAGCTATAGCCTCTTTCATCTTGGCCGGTTGGCCGGCCACGCCTGCGGAGGCGGATCGCCGGTTGCTCCCCAATCGAGCTTCTCCGCGCATTATTTCGATCCGGCGCAGGACGGTCAGGGCTATACCGTTTACCTGGTCAACGACGACCAGAACCCGATCGCCATCGTCGTCTGGTTCGCCTATGACGAGGACGGCAATCAGGCCTGGATGATCGGTGACGGCACCTTCGATGGCGAACGCCTGGTGGTGAGCAACCTGGTGCAGCCGATCGGCGCACGCTGGGGTAACGAGTTCGATCCTGCCGACGTCGACCGCGTGCACTGGGGCAGCATCGAGTTCGATTTCGACAACTGCAGCGGGGGCCTGGTGAGCTATGCATCGGTGTTCCCTGCGTTTGGCGGAGGCAGCCAGCCGGTGATACGCCTGACCCAGCCGGATGGACTGGCCTGCAACCCCTGACTCACCGATAGCGCGCGGCGGACGCCGCGCGCTATCGCCCTTCGCGGGTCACAGCGTCGGCAGCAGCCAGCGCCCGAACAGTTCGATCAAAAGCACGATGAGCGTGACCGCAATCACGTTCAGGCCGGCACCAGCGCGAATCATCTGACCGATGCTCACATGGCCGGACGCGAAGACGATGGCGTTGGGCGGCGTCGCCACCGGCAGCATGAAGGCGCAGGTGGCCGCAAAGGCCGCCGCAAACAGCACTGGCAGCGGCGCAATGCCGAGCCCGACGGTCGCAGCCGCAAGGACCGGAATGAAGGTGGTGGCGATGGCGGTGTTGCTGAACATCGAGGTCAGAAGAACCACGAGTCCGGTGGCGGCCAGCATCACCCAAAGCGGACGGATGCCATGCAGCCCGCTGAACCCGGAAGCCAGCCACGCGTCGACACCGGTGCCGCTGATCGCTGCGGCCAGACTGAGCCCACCGCCGAACAGCAGCAGGATGCCCCAGGGCAGGCGCTGCGCCGTGTCCCAGTCGAGCAGGAACGTGCGCCGCCCGGCATCCACCGGCAGCAGGAACAGGCACAGCGCGCCGAACATGGCGATCACTGCATCGGTCAAACCGGCGATACCAGTCCATGACACCAGCTGCGGGCGCAGGACCCACGCGGTCGCGGTACCCAGAAAGACGCCCAGAAGCATGCGCTCGGCCCTGGTCATCCGTCCCAGACGACCGAGATCCTCTCGGATTTCCGCGCGCGCCGCTTCCGGCACGACCGGATGCAACGGAAAAGCAATGCGCGTGAGGTAGAGCCATGCCAGGGGCAACAGCATCAGCACCAACGGCACGCCGACCTTCATCCAGTCGAGCATGCCGATATCGCGGCCCAGTTCCGCACGCGCAAAGTTCGCCAGGATCAGGTTGGGAGGCGAGCCGATCAGGGTACCCAGCCCGCCGATCGAGGCCCCGTAGGCCATGCCCAGCATCAGACAGGTGGCAAAGCAGCGCAGCGCGTCCGCAACCTGGGGATTTTCGCAATCCAGGTGCCGGCGCAGCAGTTCGATCACGCTGATGCCGATCGGCAGCAGCATCACGGTGGCCGCGGTGTTCGATATCCACATGCTGAGCACCGCGGTGGCCAGCATGAAGCCGGCCACCAGCCGCCGCGGTGCAGTGCCGACGATGCGCACGATCCCCAGCGCGATGCGTGTATGCAGCGACCAGCGCTGCATCGACAAGCCGATCATGAAGCCGCCCATGAACAGGAACACCACTTCGGAGGCATAGGGCTGCAGCGCCTGATCCACAGGCATCACGCCGGCAAGCGGGAACAGCACGATGGGTAGCAGGGCTGTCGCGGGCAACGGAATGGCTTCGGTCATCCACCACAGTGCCATCCACACGCCGATGGCAGCGGTGGCGCGACCGGCACCCTCAAGGCCTCCGGCATCCACGTCGGGCAACCACAGGTAGAGCAGCAGGCCCGCCAGGGGGCCGGCAAAGAATCCAATCCAGCCGATGCGATGCATCACCGTCATGGCCGGGAGGATACGCGAGCAGCTGGGCGAGGTCCCCCGCGAACACAGCGTCGCGGCCCAGTGCCGCCGCCTGCGCTAGTGTGGTGTTCCGCAATTAGGTTGCCGAAATCGCGCTGCGGATTCGGCTC
>CAZGKE010000139.1:0-9298 GCA_964526035.1 uncultured Gammaproteobacteria bacterium
TGGCGCGTTCAAAGGTCCCTGGCGCGCCTTGCCACGTATTCCGCAGTGGCCGCGGATAATGGAAATAACGCTAGCAGAACAGTTAATCCGCGTCCAGAGGAAAGTCCGACAGTCATGTGCAGGGGTTTTTCGTCTCAAAAAGTATCAAGTACTTGCACACCGCGTCACTTGGCCGGCACCTGCAGAATCCCGCTGGACGGCGCGGAATCACTGGTACCGGACGCCGCGTCACTACAGCGCTTCGCTCGTAGTGACGCGCCTTCTTACAGTTCCTCGCCTTCGCTATCCATGTCTCCGCGCGAGGAATCTGCGAAAGTCACGTAGATCGTAGCATCGCCCTTGTACGTGTTTTCGCCTTCGGTATCGGCGTCGTACAGGAAGATGTCTTCGATCGCCACTCCGAACACATGGGCGATCCTGAGCGCCAGTTCGAGCGAGGGCGAGTACTTGTTGCGCTCAACCGCGTTGATGGTCTGACGGCTCACCCCGCAGAGATCGGCCAACTGTTGCTGGGTCATCTCGCCGTCATCGAAGCGGTATCGCCGGATCAGGTTGCGAAGGGGCATGGATCCCGCTGTGCTGAAGTCAAACAAGTCCGATGCTATGTCGAAGATCTTTGACACAGCGACGCGAATATTTGACAACTAGATACAGAAATAGCGATCGACTATTTCAGGGCAGCGAGAGAGAAATGGCTGTTCTAGGTGAGCGGCCAATGCATGACGTGCAAAGTGACGCGCGGGATTCGCTGCGTTGCCGGAGCGTGCCTGGCCCTGGGCCGGCCCGCTCTTGGCTCGCGGTGATGGACCTCGCCGTGGGATCAGGTGCTGTCAGCGCGATCTCACGTTGCAGCCGGTTCAGTTGCGCCTATTGCCTCAAAGCGCTCGGCGCTTGTTTGCAGTGCCAGTAGCGCCGAATTATTCAACGAGGGTGATGTACCGGGGGAAAGCTATGGGCAGCGGCGACGTAGCTCGATTATCGGGAAGGTCGAAAATTTCGACTCGTTCTGAACGCGTGTCATGCGCCGGCCCCGACGTTTGGCGATCATTGCCCATTTTGGAGAAAACACACCGCGAAAATCCCGTCTAACGCACTACGCTTGTTTTATCAAAAAACGAGAGCGTGATGTATCGGATGTGATGCAGGATAGAATTGTTCAAGCAATCGAGCCAAATGCCACGAGAAATGCTGGGCTTCATTCTTGAGGTCTCGAAATTCTCTAGTGTGAGTCGCCCGATCCATAGTAACTATCGAAAATTTCGCACGTTTGCGCTTATCTTCGAGCATCTCCAAAAACCTGTCGTAGGATTCCAGCGCCGCTTCGGAAGTTGCTCCGCAGACATGTTGGATGCGCTCAATTGGCGTCATTTGGAATAAAGAAGCAAGAATCTCCTGCTTCTTTGTTGCTTGACGTTGTGCCGTTTCCGCAACCGCAAGAACGCCGCTAAAGAAAATCAATTTTCTAGAAAACGCCAGCTTAATATTTCTTATACCCCAATCCTTGCCATCTTCGACAGTCTTATATTCAAAATCAACACACATCGTTCGCCAGAATTTCACCAGGTCGTTCAATAAGAATCTCGCCAATCCATGTTCCGTCATTTTCTTGCTGACATACCTTTCGATAATCTGATTTCGTAGGTTTATCAATGCTACCGCGTCAGTTACAGAATCAGATTCCAAAACTAGCAACATGCGCCTAGTCAGCGATTTGTTTGTTTCGTTGTGTCCGCCGATATTGGCCAGAAAGTCGTCCTGGTCACAGCAAAAGTCGCCGAACGCGCCTCCGGCCGATGGCTGCGCGATACTCAGTTGGTCTAGCACATTCCGGATCTTAAGGTCAGTGGTTTCCGCTTTACGGAGTTTCTTAGGCTCTTTGAAAATTAGGTAATCAAAATCAGAGTTTTTCGACGCCTCCCTTCGTGCGTACGAGCCCACAACAAAAATCGACACACCTTTCGGAAAGCGCAAATTACTTATTTCCTTTTTTATTTCAGCTAACTTCTCTGAAGAGTACTGATGAGCTTTCCTCTGGAACGGTAGAATTCGGTCTCTAGGGCGTCGCGAATCATACATGTCTAAATTTTGTCTACGTGAAGGGATTTTTGCGTTTTCGTCTGGCGATATCGCTTCTCAAGAGCGTTTACAGAAACCCCGCGATCGATAATGAAGTTTCGCCGAAAGTAGGTAATCGTCTTTCCGTGCAATTCGGGTAGCCCGGTGAATTGGTATAGATTTTCGAACAATTTCTTATGTTCCTGCATCAGCTCGGATTCAGTCTGAATAAGCGTTCGTCTAGAAATTTTCCGCCTATTATCTGCAAAGTATGAGCTAGCGATATAATCGGCGAGAACTCCGGTCTCACTTCGAATGAATTCGTTGTAGATTTGGCCTTTCATCCGCCAAAAGCAATCCAGAATTGGTGGGGCGTCTGTCGGATCAGGGTTGATCGCGGCGCTAAGCACAAGATCAGGTGCGGGTATGGTATAGCTTACGCGGCTCAGTCTATACGCGCTACAACGCGAGATTCCTTCCAGTGTGTCGAGATTGAATGGGCCGCTGAACAGCTTGTAGTTGGCGTATGACTTACTACCCTCAAGCAATGCGATAACCGAATCCACAGATACCGAGTGCGAGTTTAGAATTCTGGGAATTGGCCGCCCAAATTCAGTGTTTCCAGTAATAATTTCTAGAGTTAGGTCATGGTGATCTACACCAAGTCGCGCTTTGAACGCATCCTCCGCACTATGTGAAAGTGGGGGATGGCCGATGTCATGAAGTAGTGCGGCGGCAACTACTTCCCTACGTTCGCTAGGAAGTAAACCAACCTTAGAGGCAAATCGTTCTGCCAATCGTGCTACGCCGACGCTGTGCTCAAAACGAGATTCCTTTATCGGGCCGTTCTGCTCCCGAAAATGCCGCGCATAGCTAATTGCGCCAAGAAAGCTAATATCTCCGAGGCGTTGAAAGGGCTTTGATGCGATAATTTCATGCGCAAGCTGGTCAGTAAATTCTATATTGACCTTATTGCCCGAACGAAAATATCGGTCGTACGGCGCGAAAATGTCTTGGCTCGTGCCAGAATTAGGTCGTATCGGCCGGCCGAATGCTTCCATCTTAAAAGTGTACCATTCCGCTATATCCAGTTGACGCCCCACGACGTCAGTAACCGCATTGCGAATATGTAACTATTTGATTTCTCATATTCCGACTGAAATTGATTGCTGCTCTTTCTGTTTCAGCCCGGTGCACCTTGCGCAAGTAGGGACTTGCGCGATGTGGGGTTACACCGGACTTAATCCACCGTTGAATACGGTCTGGGGAATTTTGAATTTACCTAACGTGTTCGCGATCCCGTACTTTGTTGCCACGGCTTCCAGCGGCGAATCGCTAGTGACTGCTTTAGCCTTCGTACCGACGGCCATCCTCTTGTCAGTCTGGCTAAGGGAGATCTAATGTTGAACGAGAGCGCGTCAATCACCGTCGTTGCGAAACCCACCTCGAAGCCAGAGCTTATATTCTTGTTTACATAGCGAGCTTCGATAATCCTCGTGGACGGTAGAAGCTGCAAGCATTTACACTGTAGAACTTAATTCAACTCGTTGCAGTGGTGAGATAAAACCCTCCCTATAGAGAACCCCATCTTAGCGACTGATAGGATGTCATTTTGAGGCGGGACCGAAGTGCCGAGATCGGATGTAACCTGAATGTTTGAACAGACCTTCCGCAACATCGACGACGTGCTCTGGAAGGAGGCCGGTTGTGCCACCGAGCTGGATTACACAGAGCAAACTTCGTGGATGCTGTTTCTGAAATACCTGGAGGACCTCGAACACGAGCGCGCCCAAGAGGCGGAACTGGTCGGTAAGCCTTACAGTTACGTCATCGACGCGCCGTATCGCTGGTCGGCCTGGGCCGCGCCCAAGACGACCGACGGCGCCTTCGACCACGACCGCGCGTTGACCGGCGCTGACCTGATTGCCTTTGTCAACGGCACGCTTTTTCCCTACCTGCGGGGCTTTCGAGCGCGCGCTGGCGGTGCCGATACGCTGGAGTACCGAATCGGCGAAATCTTCAGCGAGATCCGCAACAAGTTCGCCAGCGGCTACAGCCTGCGCGATGCTTTGGAGCTGATAGACGGCCTGAGTTTCCGCTCACAGTCCGAGAAGCACGAGCTTTCCCACTTATATGAAGCCAAAATCAAAAACATGGGCAACGCCGGGCGGAACGGCGGCGAGTACTACACCCCGCGCCCGCTGATCCGCGCCATGATCCGGGTGATTAAGCCCAATATCGGCGAGCGCATTTATGACGCCGCCGCCGGTTCCGCCGGCTTCCTGTGCGAGGCCCACGACTACCTGCGTTATGGTGCCGACGGCCAGGGCGATGGCAGCCACCTGTCCACCGCCGATCTCGACCTCCTGCAAAAGCGTACGTTCTACGCCAAGGAGAAGAAGAGCCTGCCTTACGTGATCGGCATAATGAACATGATCCTGCACGGCATCGAGACGCCCAACATCGTCCACACCAATAGCCTGACCGAGAATCTGGCCGACATCCAGGAGAAAGACCGCTTCGACGTAATCCTCGCAAACCCGCCCTTCGGCGGAAAAGAACGCAAGGAGGTGCAGCAGAATTTTCCCATCAAGACCGGCGAGACGGCGTTCCTATTCTTGCAGCACTTCATTAAGTACCTGAAAGCCGGAGGACGGGCCGCCATCGTCATCAAGAACACCTTCCTTTCCAACAGCGACAACGCCGCCCGCGCGCTGCGCAAGGAACTGCTGCGCAGCTGCAGCCTGCACACCATTCTCGATTGCCCCGGCGGCACCTTCCTCGGCGCTGGAGTGAAGACCGTGGTGCTGTTCTTCGAGAAGGGCGCGCCCACTCGCAAGGTCTGGTACTACCAGCTCGATCCCGGCCGCAACATGGGCAAGACCAACCCCCTCAACGACAAGGATTTGGCAGATTTCGTCGACCGCCAGGCGAATTTCGAGGAGACCGAAAACTCCTGGACAGTGGATGTGACCGGCATCGACGCCGACAGCGTCAATCTTTCGGTGAATAACCCCAATAAGGCCGAGGCACCGCCGCTGCGCGGCCCGGAAGTGATCATCAACGAGATTGAGACGCTGGATAAGCAAAGCGAGCAAATCTTGAAAGGAATTCGTGATCTGAACTCCGCATTTTGCCGACAATGGGAAGCGGGAATCGTCAAACCGCTCGAAGATATTTGTTCGTTCAGTAGTGGTGGCACGCCTCCCAAGCGCGAAACCAGATTCTGGACCGGTGAAATACCTTGGATTTCGGGTCGCGATATGAAATCTACGCGATTGTGCGACTCGCTGCTGCATGTTTCTCAGGCGGCGGTCGATGAGTCGGCAACTCGTTTGGCGCCCGTAGGCTCGTTGCTAATGCTTGTCCGAGGTATGGGGCTAGCGCATGGCGCCCAAATCGCCGAACTTGCCGCTCCCTGTGCATTCAACCAGGACATCAAAGGAATACATCCAGAGATTGGCTTAATTCCCAGATACCTTGTTTTCGCACTTCGGTACTTCGTCAACGCGAGTGAAAACGTCATTAGCAGCGCGGCGCATGGAACACTCAAGATCGACATGGAAGTACTCCGAAAGATCGAGATTCCCGTGCCACCCTATGAAGTTCAGAAGCAAATCGTAGCTGGGTTCGATGCACTCACCGGTGAAACAAAGCGTCTCGAATTAAACTACCAACGAAAACTTGCCGCGCTGGCTGATCTCAATCAGTCCCTTATGCAAAGAGCTTTCTCCGGCGAACTGGCAGCAGGGGAGGAAGTAGAGTACGCCACCCTTAAGATTGACGACGTCGCATGAAACAGGAAAATGAAAATCCCATCATTATCTACGAAAGCGCCGACAAGGCCATCGAGGTGCGGCTAGACTCGGGGCGGGAGACTGTGTGGTTGACGCAGCGACAGATTGCCGATCTGTTCGGCAAGGACGTTCGCACAGTCAACGAGCATGTTCAGAACCTTTATTCCGAGGGTGAACTGACGCGTGAAGCAACTATCCGGGATTTCCGGATAGTTCGTCAGGAGGGCGCCCGTCAGGTTTCCAGGGCTATCGAGCACTACAATTTAGACGTGATCATTTCGGTCGGCTACCGGGTCAAGTCGCAGCAGGGCACTCGTTTCCGCCAGTGGGCCACCCGCACCCTGCGCGAGCACCTGACCCGCGGCTGGACCCTGAACCGCCAGCGCTTCGAAGCCAATGCCCGCGAACTGGAGGCAGCGATGACGTTGGTGCGCAAAGCCGCGCAAAGCCCGGCGCTGGATACGAGCAGCGGGCGTGGGCTGGTCGATATCGTTGCCCGCTATGCCCAGACCTTTTTGCTGCTGCAACGCTATGACGAAGGCCTGCTCACCGAACCGCCGGCGCAGCCGGGCGGCCGCTTGCCGAGCGTCAAAGAGGCGCGCGCCGCACTGGACAACCTGAAAGCCGAACTGATAGTGCGCGGTGAGGCCACCGATCTCTTTGCCCGCGACCGGGGCGATGGCCTGGCATCGCTTATGGGTAATCTCGATCAGAGCGTGTTTGGTGAGCCGGCCTATCCCAGCGTGGAGGCCAAGGCCGCGCACCTGCTGTATTTCGTGGTCAAGAATCATCCGTTTTCCGATGGCAACAAGCGCAGCGCCGCGTTTCTGTTCGTCGACTTCCTGCACCGCAATGATCGCCTGCTGAACGCAGCCGGCGAACCCGTCATCAACGATGTCGGCTTGGCGGCACTGACGTTGCTGGTGGCCGAGTCCAATCCGGCCAACAAGGAAACGATGATTCGCCTGATCATGAACATGCTGGCCGCGGAGTCATAGTGAACGAAGCCGAAACCCGCGCCGAGCTGATCGACCCCGCCCTGAAGGAAGCGGGCTGGAGCGTGGTGGAGGCCAGCCGGGTGCGGCGCGAGGTGATCACGCTGGGCCGCCTGCAAGGCGGGGGCAAGCGGGCGAAGCAGGATATTGCCGATTATGTGCTGATCTATCGCGGCCAGAAGCTCGCGGTGATCGAAGCCAAGAAGCGCAGTTCGCCGGTTACCGAGGGGCTGGCCCAGGCCAAACGCTATGCCGAGTGCCTGCAGGCCCGCTTTGCCTATGCCACGAACGGGGTTGGCATTTACCGCGTCGACCTGCACACCGGCGCGGAGGGCGATGTAGCCGGCTATCCCTCACCCGATGAACTTTGGGCGGAAACCTTCGGCAGCGAGCACGATTCCAGCAATGCCTGGCGGCAACGCTTCGGCGCCGTGCCGTTCGAGGATAAAGGCGGCTTCTGGCAGGCACGCTACTACCAGCACAATGCGATCAACCAGACGCTGGAAGCCATCGCTGCCGGGCGCGAACGCATTCTGCTGACGTTGGCGACCGGCACCGGCAAGACGGCAATTGCCTTTCAGATTGCCTGGAAACTGTTCCATGCCCGCTGGAGTTTGGTGGCACGTGCTTCCGGCGAACCGGCACGCCAGCCCCGCATCCTTTTTCTGACCGATCGCAACATTTTGGCAAATCAGGCTTTCAACGATTTCTCCGCCTTTCCCGAGGATGCTCTGGTGCGCATCGATCCGGAGATCATCCGCAAGCGCGGCCGGGTGCCGAAGAACGGCAATGTTTTCTTCACCATCTTCCAGACCTTCATGACCGGGCACGATGCAGAGGGCGATCCGTCACCGAATTTCGGCGATTATCCGCCTGACTTTTTCGATTTCATCGTCATCGACGAGTGTCACCGGGGCGGCGCCAACGATGAAAGCAACTGGCGCGGCATCCTCGAGTACTTCCAGCCCGCCGTGCAGCTCGGCCTGACCGCGACGCCCAAGCGCCAGCACAACGCCGACACCTACGCTTACTTCGGCGAGCCCGTTTACATTTATTCGTTAAAAGAAGGCATCAACGACGGCTTTCTCACGCCGTTCAAAGTACGCCAGATCGCCACCACACTGGATGACTACGTCTACACCGCCGATGATCAGGTAATCGAGGGCGACGTGGAACAAGGTCGCCGCTATACCGAAGACGACTTCAATCGTGTCATCGAAATCCGTGAGCGCGAGCAGTACCGGGTGACGCTGTTCATGCAACAGATCGACCAGCGCGAGAAGACCCTGGTTTTCTGCGCCACTCAGGAGCACGCACTGGCGGTGCGCGATTTGATAAACCAGATAAAGACCAGCACCGACCCGCACTACTGCGAACGGGTCACCGCCAACGACGGTGCCGAGGGCGAGCGTTTCCTGCGCCAGTTCCAGGATAACGAGAAGACTGTCCCGACCATCCTCACGACATCGCAGAAGCTTTCCACCGGAGTGGATGCGCGCAATATCCGCAACATTGTGCTGATGCGTCCGGTGAACTCGATGATCGAGTTCAAGCAGATCATCGGCCGAGGTACACGCCTTTTTGAAGGCAAGGACTACTTCACGATCTACGATTTCGTGAAGGCTTACGAGCATTTCAACGATCCGGAATGGGACGGCGAGCCGCTGGCACCCGAACCCTGTGCGACCTGCGGCAACGTGCCCTGTACTTGTGTAGTCGACCCACCCGAGCCCTGTGCGGTATGCGGCGAGCACGCCTGTGTGTGTGAGAAGGAACCGCCGAAACCGTGCGCGGTGTGTGGTGAGCAGCCCTGCGTTTGCGAGAAGCGGCGCAAGCTGAAGGTCAAACTGGCCGATGGCAAGGAGCGCACGATTCAGCACATGAGCGCTACCAGCTTCTGGAGCCCCGACGGCAAGCCCATCTCCGCCGCCGAATTCATTCAGCGCCTTTTCGGTGATCTGCCCACGCTGTTCAAGGACGAAGACGAATTGCGTGTTCTATGGGGCCGCCCGGATACGCGCAAGAAACTGCTGGAAGGACTGGAGGAGAAGGGCTATGGCATGCAACAACTGGCCGAGGTCGGTAAGCTGATCGAAGCTGAAAAGAGCGACCTGTACGATGTGCTGGCCTATATCGCCTTCAACATGGCGCCGGTCACCCGCGCCGAGCGCGTGGACTCGCATCGGGATGCGATCTTCCACGGGCATGACTACAAGCAGCAGGAGTTTTTGCGCTTCGTACTCGGTCATTACGTGGCGCGGGGTGTGCGTGAGCTGGATACGGACAAGCTGCCGCAGTTGATCGAACTGAAATATCACAGCATGGGGGATGCAGTGCGGGAGCTTGGCCCGGCTGGAGGTATCCGAGAGGTATTCGTGGGGTTTCAGCGGCATTTGTACTGATGTGTGCCTGGACGGCTTCGACAGCGATTCTTGCTGTATTGACGCTGCC
>CAZGKE010000140.1:0-9197 GCA_964526035.1 uncultured Gammaproteobacteria bacterium
TGCTGGTCGAGATGGACGGCTTCGAGGGCAACGAGGGCATCATCGTCATCGCCGCCACCAACCGCCCCGACGTGCTGGATCCGGCCCTGCTGCGTCCCGGCCGCTTCGATCGGCAGGTGGTGGTGCCGCTGCCCGACCTTAAGGGTCGCGAGCAGATCATCAAGGTGCATATGCGCAAGGTGCCGCTCGGTGCCAACGTCGATCCGCTGCGCATTGCGCGCGGCACGCCGGGCTTTTCCGGCGCCGATCTCGCCAACCTGGTCAACGAGGCCGCACTGTTCGCCGCCCGTGAGAATGCCCGCGAGGTGCGCATGGAGCATTTCGAGCGAGCGAAGGACAAGATCATGATGGGCGCCGAGCGCAAGTCGATGGCGATGAACGAGGAGGAGAAGCGCCTCACCGCCTACCACGAAGCGGGCCACGCCATCGTCGGCCGCCTGGTGCCGTCCCATGATCCGGTCTACAAGGTGTCCATCATCCCGCGCGGTCGCGCCCTGGGCGTCACCATGTTCCTGCCCGAAGAGGACCGCTACAGCCACTCCAAGCAATCGCTGGAATCGCGCCTGTGCTCGCTGTTCGGCGGTCGCGCCGCCGAGGAAATCATCTTCGGCAAGGAGATGGTCACCACCGGCGCCTCCGATGACATCAAGCGCGCGACCGCGCTGGCACGCGACATGGTGGCCAAGTACGGCCTCACCGATGAACTCGGCCCGATGACCTACGGCGAGCAGGAGGACGAGGTGTTCCTCGGGCGCTCGGTCACCCAGCACAAGAACGTGTCTGATGAGACCGCTCGGCGCATCGACGAAGTGGTGCGCCAGATCATCGATACCACCTACGCCAACGCGCGCCGCCTGCTGACTGAAAACATCGACAAGCTGCACGCCATGGCCGGCGCACTGATCCAGTACGAGACGGTCGACGTCAAGCAGATGGACGCGATCATGGAAGGCCGCGAGCCAGGACCGCCGAGCGATTGGGTGAGCACCACCAGCCCCAGCGACGATGGTCCAGGCAAACCGCCCGCGCCGGTCGTGGGTGGGCCGGCGGCGCAGACCTGAGCTTCACAGTTCCAGCCGCCAGTAGCCAGTAGTCAGTTCCAGAACAGCTGGCCACGCCAGACTTCGTGCGATAACTTGGGCCGGTCGTCGTCGACGGCCCATGATGCAAGCGGCCCCCTGGCAACTGGAACTGGCAACTGGATCTGCTCCCGTGTTCTTTGACCCCTCCATCCGCATTCTCGACTGTGCCGGCCGTGAGGTGGTCCTTGATCGGCCGCGGATCATGGGCATCATCAACGTCACGCCGGATTCGTTCTCAGACGGCGGACGCCTGGCCGATGCCGATGCGGCTCTGGCCCACGGACTGAGCCTCGCTGCAGCCGGCGCCGATCTGCTCGATGTCGGCGGCGAGTCGACGCGACCGGGAGCCTCCCCGGTGTCCGAACAGGAAGAGCTTGACCGGGTGATTCCGGTGATCGAGCGCCTGGCCCGCGAATGCGCACGGCCGATTTCCGTCGACACCTCGAAACCTGCGGTGATGCGTGCTGCCGTGGCGGTCGGCGCCGGCATGATCAACGACGTCAACGCGCTGCGCGCCGAAGGCGCGCTGGATGCGGCTGCGGAGCTGGGCGTGCCGGTGTGCCTGATGCACATGCAGGGAGATCCGCGCACCATGCAGGAAGCGCCGGATTACGATGACGTGGTCGGAGAAGTGCGCCGATTTCTGGCCGAGCGCGTGTTCGCGTGCGAGATGGCGGGGATCGAAAAGAAGCGCATCGTCATCGACCCCGGCTTTGGTTTCGGCAAGACCCTGCAGCACAACCTGCTGCTGCTGGCGCGGCTGGACCAGTTCGCCGAGATCGGCGTGCCGGTGCTGGCCGGGCTGTCGCGCAAGGCGATGATCGGCGCCATCACCGGGCGCGAGGCTGCGGATCAGCGGGTCGCGGGCTCGGTGGCGGCCGCCCTGATCGCCGCGCAGCGGGGCGCTGCAATCCTTCGCGTGCACGATGTTGCCGAGACCCGCGACGCTCTTGCAGTGCTGGAAGCGTTGCGGCCGCTGCTGCCCAGGTCGCGGCCGGGTGCGGCACCCAAGGTGACCTGGGACGAGGATTGATGGCGCTGATCGTCGTGGCTGGTGTGCGACCCAGGCCCGCTGAATGACTCATCGTCGGACGATTTTGCCAGTTGCAGCAGCTCAGGCTGCGTTCGCGCATTCTCATCTGAACCCCGCGTGTCCCCATTTGCCGCCTTTTGACGATTCCCGGGTCATGTCCCTTGCATCGGAGATGCAGTCATGTCCCGAATCGTGCTTCTCGTCCTCGCCTTGCTGCCGCTGACGTTGGTGGCGCAGGTTGATTCAGCCTCTGAGCTGGAGCAGGACAACGAGCTTGGCAAGAAGCTCGATACCTATATCAACTGCACCAACTTCCATTCCGAGCGAGTCTTCGACAGCCGCAACCGCTATTTCTCCTGGGTGGGCAAGCGCGGGCCGACCGGACGCGAGCGCGTCATCTACGGTCTCTACGAGATCCGCGGCCCCGGCAACTGTGCGGGCAATATCGCGGCTGCCGCGGAGCGACCGCCCCATATCGAGGCATTGCACGAGGCTGGCGCGGAGTGGGTTGCCGCGCTGCGCGGGACGCATGAGCTGGTTGTCGAGGCCCATCGCTACTACGACATGGAGAACTACAAGGACGACCGCATGAAGCGTGGCAAGGAGATGCATCAGCCGCTGGTCGACGCCTTCGAGCGTTTCGCGGCGGCCGACAAGGCGCTCTCGGAGCAGGTCAGGCTGCATACCGATGGCCTGCAGACGCGTCGCCTCGAGCGCCTGGCTGCCGATCCCGAGCGCCGTCTCGACTATCTGCTGCTGGCCAGCATGCGGCACGCCCGTGCCGCACTGGGCCTGGCCAGGCCCTCCGGCGACCGCAGCTTCGAGCGTGAGGCGTTCGATGCCGAAGTCGCCAGCTTCGAAGAGCTCCTGGTCGAACTGGAGCAGAGCCAGAAGCGCGTCAAGGACACCAGTCGCCGCCTTACGATGGGCGGCTTCGTGCGCAACGGCAACGATTTCCTGCGCACTGCGAAGACGCTCTCACGCATGCACCGTGATCGCAAACGCCATGACACCTTCTTCCTCCCGGAAAGCCCCGAACTGGTCGAGGGGCATCCGGGGAAGATGCTCGCGGAATTCAACAAGATGGTGGGGGACTACAACCGGCTCTGAAGCAGTCCGCGACTTGCGGGCGCATGGCGTTGGCCGCACCATGCCGTCCATGAGCGAACGCAGGTACTTTGGCACCGACGGCATCCGCGGCCGCGTCGGCGAGTGGCCGATATCGGCCGATTTCATGCTGCGCCTCGGATGGGCGGTCGGGCGCGTGCTGACCGGAAGCAACGGTGCGCGCGTGCTGATCGGCAAGGACACGCGCATTTCCGGCTACATGTTCGAGTCGGCGCTGGAGGCCGGACTGGTGGCTGCCGGCGCTGATGTCCTCCTTCTCGGGCCGATGCCGACGCCCGCGGTCGCCTACCTGACTCGCTCGCTGCGTGCCAGCGCCGGCATCGTCATCAGCGCATCGCACAATCCGCATGAGGACAACGGCATCAAGTTCTTCTCGGCGCTGGGCGAGAAGCTCGACGATGCCGTGGAAGCGGCAATCGAAGCGCAGCTTGACGAGCCATTCACCACCGTGGCGTCCGGTGCACTCGGTCGCGCCAGCCGGGTCGATGACGCGGCCGCGCGCTACGCCGAGTTCTGCAAACGCACCGTTCCCGACAACCTCAATTTGCGCGGCCTGCGTATCGTGCTGGACTGCGCCCATGGCGCCACCTATCACGTGGCCCCCCGCCTGTTCTCGGAGATGGGGGCCCGGGTCGAATCGATCGGCGTCGACCCGGACGGCCTCAACATCAATGATGGCGTCGGGTCCACCCACGTCGCCTCGTTGTGTGACCGGGTCCGCGCGGTGGGCGCGGATCTCGGAATTGCTTTCGACGGCGATGGCGACCGGGTCCTGATGGCCGACTCCGCTGGTACGCTGGTGGACGGCGATGATCTGCTGTTCATCCTGGCGCGCGACTGGAAGGCTTGTGGGCGCCTGAAGGGCCCTGTGGTCGGGACCCTGATGACCAATTTCGGCTTGGAACGCACCTTCCGCAGTATGGGAATTCCCTTTCTGCGGTCCCGTGTCGGTGACCGCCATGTGCACCAGATGCTGCGCAAGCATGGTGGTGTGCTGGGCGGCGAAACCTCGGGCCATCTGCTGTGCCTCGATTGCGCCACGACCGGTGACGGCATCGTCTCGGCGCTGCAGGTACTTGATGCCATGGCCAAGTCCGGTACCAGCCTGGCCGAGATCAGGAGTGGCTTTGAGAAGGTGCCGCAGTTGACCCTCAACGTGGCCTGTTCACGCGGCCGCGAGGCGGTGGCCAGCGCGACCGTGCAGAACGCGCTGAGGCAGGTCGAGGTTGAGCTTGGTGAGAGCGGCCGCGTGGTGCTCAGGCCGTCCGGAACCGAGCCGGTGGTGCGGGTCACGGTGGAGACCGACAGCGCCGATCGCGCCGAAGCGCTGGCCCAACGCCTTGCCGAAGCGGTACGATCGGAGGCTTGATTCCCTCCGTTGCCGAGCCATGAGCAGACACGTCCCGACTCTGGATATCCGTCACTTCGACGCCGGCGGATCCGACCGCAGCACCTTCGTGCGCCAGATCGGTGCAGCCTACCGTGAGTACGGCTTCTGCGGTATCCGTGGACACGGACTTGCGCCGGAGCTGCTCGAGCGCGCCTACCGGTGCTTTCACGCGTTCTTCGCGCTGCCCGAACAGATCAAGCTGAAGTATCACGTCAAGGGCAGCGGTGGCGCCCGCGGCTATACGCCGTTCAAGGTCGAGACCGCCAAGGACAACCAGTACCCGGACCTCAAGGAATTCTGGCACATCGGTAGGGAACTGCCCGAGGGTTCCAGGTACGCCGACGTGATGGCGCCCAACCTGTGGCCGGCCGAGGTGCCGGGATTCCGCGAATACGGCTACGGTCTGTATGAGGCGCTGGACAATCTCGGTGCGCGAGTCTTGCGGGCGCTGGCCCTGCACATCGACCTTCCCGAGAACTACTTCGACGACAAGGTCGACAACGGAAACTCCATCCTGCGTCCGATCCACTACCCGCCGATCGTCGACGAGGAGGTTCCCAACATTCGCGCCGGTGCCCACGAGGACATCAATTTCATCACCCTGCTGGTCGGAGCCAGCGCCGCTGGCCTGGAGATACTCACCCGCGAAGGCAGCTGGCTGCCGTTCACCGCCGAGGGCGACACCATCGTGGTCAACATCGGCGACATGCTGCAACGCTTGACCAATCATGTGTATCCCTCCACCACCCACCGCGTAGTGAATCCGCCAGGCGAGGCGGCGCGGAAGCCGCGCTACTCGGTACCGTTTTTCCTGCATCCCAACCCGGACTTCCTGATCGACACGCTGCCTGCCTGTATTTCCACCGACAACCCCAACCGCTATCCGCAGCCGATCACGGCGCACGGCTATCTGCAGGAACGATTGCGCGAAATCCGGCTGATCTGACCGCGCCGACATCGCGTGCACGCCATGTATGCAGTGCTTCTTGCAGGCTCTGTCCGATGCTGCAGCGCTTCCCGTCCATTGCCCAGTCAACCAGGGAACCGGTCCAAAATCGCATGAAGGTCGATTTCCCCGAGTTGCTCGCGGCAGTGCCGGATCCGCGTTCCTTGCGCACCCTGCGGACAAGGGGTGCGGGCATGCTTTTCGCCGGTCTGCTGTGCACCACTCTGGCGTGCGCCCACTCAGCGGAGTTCTCGGTTCTGGAGCTGCCGCCGGTCGATGGCAGCGAACAGGTACAGATCGCAGTGAAGTGGTCGGGTGCTTCCCCGGTCTCGCTGGAGCTGGGCTACGAAGATTCCGCGGGACGTTTCGTCGCGACGGAGACGCGGCATCAGCTCGCCGAGGGCATGAATCTGCTGCCGATCACTGCGTCCACAGCGAAAGACGGTCATGTCTGGCGGGTGGTGGATGCCCTGGGCGCTGAGCTGGCGCGGGAGAAGGGCGGCGCAGCCGATCCGGCTTGGCAGCCCGGCTTCGAGTTCGAGGGAATCGTGCAGCGGGTGCGCGCTGCAGTCGTTTACGACGGGGACCTGATCGTCGGCGGGGACTTTGGAGCCATCGGCACACAGGTAGCGAATCATATCGCCCGCTGGGACGGGAGCGCATGGCATCCCCTGGCCGGGCCGTCGGGGAGCGGAACCAATCACTACGTGACGACCATGGTCGTATACGACGGCGCACTGATCGCTGGCGGTTACTTCACCGTAGCGGGAGGGGTCACGGTCAACCATGTTGCGCGCTGGGACGGCAGCGCGTGGTCGCCGCTGTCCGGGCCATCCGGAGCCGGGACGAGCAACGCGGTCTTCGCTCTCACCGTCTTTGACGGCGCGCTGATCGCGGGCGGATGGTTCGCCGAGGCCGGCGCCGTGCCCGTCGACAACATCGCGCGCTGGGACGGCAGCAACTGGACGGCGCTTTCGGGTCCACTCGGGCAGGGGGTCAGCAACCCGGTGCATGCACTCACGGTCTACGAAGGCGCCTTGATCGCCGGCGGCTGGTTCATCGAGGCCGGCGGCGTCACGGTCAACCGCGTTGCACGCTGGAATGGAAGCACCTGGTCGGCGTTGTCCGGGCCGACGGAGGCCGGGGTGGATGGTTCCGTATTCGCCCTGACCGTGTACGACGGCGCGCTGATCGTGGGCGGCGGCTTCACCACCGCGGGCGGGGTGCCCGCCAACAGGGTGGCACGCTGGAACGGGAGTGCCTGGTCGGATCTGTCTCCAAGTGGGGTGAGCGGGATCGTCTATACGCTGTCCGTTCACGCAGGCGCTCTGTATGGAGGCGGCGAATTCACGACGGCCGGCGGGGTTTCAGTGAATCGGGTCGCGCGTTGGGACGGAACCACCTGGTCAGCCCTTTCAATGCCTTCGGGTGCCGGCCTGAATGACACGGTGCGGGCCCTGGCCGAATACGACGGCGCCTTGATCGTGGGTGGCTGGTTCACCACTGCGGGCGGCATTGCGGTGAACCGGGTCGCGCGCTGGGACGGCGCGGCCTGGTCGACAATTCTTCCGGCTTCAGGGACCGGCCTCAACCGGTCGGCCTTCGCACTGCGCGAGTACCAGGGTGCCCTGGTGGCGGGCGGTCGCTTCACGGAGGCTGGCGATGTCATGACGGAACGGATAGCGCGCTGGAACGGGCGCACCTGGACTCCCCTGCACGGGACCTCGGGATCGGGAGTGAACGGTCAGGTGTTTGCGTTGACCGTGTTTGACGGCGCGCTGTTCGCCGGGGGTTCGTTCACCACCATCGACGGTGTGACCGTCAATGGCATTGCGCGCTGGAACGGGAGCGCGTGGTCGTCACTGACCGGGCCGTCGGAGATCGGCGTCAATGGTTCCGTCTACGCGCTGGCGACCCATCATGGGGCGCTGATCGTTGGCGGAACGTTCACGACTGCGGGCGGTTTGACCGTGAACCGGATCGCACGTTGGGACGGTGAGCACTGGTCGGCGGTGTCCGAGCGTCCGGTCGCCGGTGTCAGCGGTGCGGTCCTTGCTCTCGCCGTGTACGAGGACGATCTGTTTGCGGCTGGAGCCTTCATGTCGGCAGGTGAGACACCGGTGAGCCGGATCGCGCGCTGGGACGGCAGCGAATGGTCGGCGCTGGCAGGAGCCTCTGGCACCGGGGTCGCCAACGTCGCGTACACGATGATGGTGTATGAAGGCGCGCTGATCATCGGCGGCGGCTTCGGTTCCGCGGGCGGGCTGCCGGTCAGAGGCATTGCCCGCTGGGACGGCAGCGACTGGTCGGCGCTGTCAGGGGCGTCGGGATTCGGGGTCAGCGGGATTGTCCATGCGCTGGCCATGCACGAAGGCGCGCTCGTGGTCGGCGGGGAGTTCACCGAAGCCGGAGGGCTTGGCGCACCCAACATCGCGCGCTGGGATGGCAGCGACTGGTCGGTGCTTTCCGGACCTTCGGGAAACGGCGTGAACGGCACGGTGTGGTCCTTGGCCGCGTTCGACGATCTGCTCGTCGCAGGCGGCGAGTTCGATCTGGCCGGGGGTGCGCCCAGCGCCCATATCGGTGCATACGGCGTCCGCAGCAGCATCTTTGCCGACGGCTTCGAGTAGGTGCGACGCTCCTGGTAGCGTGACAATCATTTCTGCTCGCGGAAATCCTTTGATCGCCGCGCCACCATGCGAAGCGCCATGCCGTCAGGCACATGCTTGGTGATGAACTTGATGAAACGGTTGACGCGACCGGTGACCCGGACGACATCGCCGCGTAGCGCAGCCTCCACGCCCTGGCGCGCTACTTCTTCGGCGGTCATCCACATGTACTTGGGCATCTTCGAGACGATCTTGCGCGCGCCGGTCACGTCGTGGAACTCGGAGTAGGTGAAGCCGGGGCATAGCGCCAGCACCTTGATGCCATGATCGCGGTTCTCCAGCGCCAGCGACTGCGAGAACTTGATGGCAAAGGCCTTGGCACCCGCATACAGCGTGTTGCCGGAGGAGCCGGGTACCAATCCGGCGAGCGATGCGACGTTGATGATGTGGCCACGGCGGCGCTCACGCATTGCCGGCAGCAGACGGTGGGTGAGTTCGCACATGGCGGTCACCAGCACCTGCAGGAAGTCAGCCTGATCCTTCCATCTTGTGCTGTGGTAGAGGCCGGGAACCCCGTAGCCGGCGTTGTTGACCAGCATCTCGATGAACAGCCCGCGCCCGCGCAGCTCTGCACAAAGCGCTGCGCATGCGGTCGGGTCGGCGAGATCGGCGGCAATGACGGCGCAGTCGCAGCCGTGGGCGTCTGACAGTTCCATCGCGAGCGCCTCGAGCCGGTCCGCGCGGCGCGCTGTCAGCGCCAGGTTGTAGCCACGACCGGCAAGCTCGCGCGCCAGGGCGGCACCGATGCCTGCGGAAGCGCCGGTGACCAGCGCCCAGGGTCGGAAGGAGTTTGACTCGCTCATGGAAGCATTCCCGGTCTGTTAAACTGGATGGCCGATTCGGAAGCGCCGTGGAAACGCCACCATGCGAGAGAAGCTGGTTGCTGGCAACTGGAAACTTCAGGGTACGCGAGCCATGGCCGACGAATTGCTCGCGGCCGTCGCCGCCG
>CAZGKE010000141.1:0-9125 GCA_964526035.1 uncultured Gammaproteobacteria bacterium
CTTCTCTTTGCGCGTCCAAATAGAAGTAACCAAGAGAAAGGACGCCCCGCTTCCGCGCCTTCCGGGCCTCCTGCCCTCCAGGTCCGCGTGCGGCCTGCGGGGTCTGTCGACGGCACCTCCGTGTGCCGACGCCAGACTGGCCCACTTCCTGTGGGCCACCCTTCGGGCAGTTCCTCCGGCCGCCCGCCGCTGCAGAGGGTCCCCAGGAGCGACGCGCCCTCCAGGGCGCGCAGAGTAAAAGAGCGGCCGCGGTCGCCTATTGCTCTTCTGTAGGAGCCCGCCCGTGTGACTCCGCCGTGAGGAGGACAAACCGAAGTCATGGATGACAACAACTACCACCGCCGAAAGACGGCCGAAAAATCCTGTCCGTCTGCTAACCCTTTTCCTCCGCCTTGGCGCGGTCCCAGTAGCGATCCTGCGCGGCAAGATCAAGGCTGGCCAGCTCAACGCCATCGGCGGCGGCGAGCGCTTCCATGCGACGGAAGCGGCGCTCGAACTTGGCGTTGGCGCGACGCAGGGCGCTGCCGGCATCGACCTTCGCATGGCGCGCCAGATTGACGCAGACGAACAGCACGTCGCCGAGCTCGTCTGCCAGGCGCTCGCGCAGCAGCGGATCGTCCGGTGACGCCACGGCCGCGTCGAACTCGTCCGACACCTCGTCCAGTTCTTCCTTGAGCTTGGCGATCACCGGGCGATGATCGGGCCAGTCGAAGCCCACCGTGGCGGCACGCTTCTGCAGCTTGAAGGCGCGCAGCCACTCGGGCAGGCCGCGCGCCACGCCGGCCAGTGCGCTGGAGTCGGCATCGCCACGCTCGCGGCGCTTGTGCTCTTCCCAGGCGACGGTCTGCGCGGCGGCATCGACCACCCGCTCGTCGCCGAACACATGCGGGTGACGGCGCACCATCTTGTCGCCGATGGCCGCAGCCACGGCGGCGAAATCGAAGTGACCAGCTTCCTCGGCCATGCGCGCATGGAACACCACCTGCAGGAGCAGGTCGCCGAGTTCGTCCTTGAGCGCGTCGAAATCGCCTCGATCGATGGCGTCGGCGACCTCATAGGCTTCCTCGATGGTATACGGGGCGATGCTGGCGAAGTCCTGCTCGACGTCCCAGGGACAGCCGCCCTCGGGGTCGCGCAGGCGCGCCATGATTTCAAGCAGGACGCGCGTGTTGGCTTCGGCACTCATGCCAGGAATCGCAGCCAGTCGTGCGCGGGGTCGCCGCAGGCGATGAATGAAGGGTTGAGCAGAGAGTCGCCACGGTTGTAGGTGAACGGACGTCCGTCGACATCGGTGACGCTGCCGCCGGCGGCCTCCAGTACACACTGCGCGGCGGCCGTGTCCCACTCGCTGGTTGGCCCAAGCCGCAGGTACACGTCGGCGCGACCTTCGGCGATCAGGCAGAACTTGAGCGACGAACCCATGGCCACAAGCTGGTGCTCGCCCAGCGCATCCAGAAATCGACGCTCATCGGCAGATCCGTGCGAGCGGCTTCCTGCCACGACCGGAATCGCCGGCGCCCTGCGTGTTTCAATCCGTCTCGTCTCCACGTCCATTCGCCACGCACCGACGTCGCGCTCTCCCACGACGGTGTAGCCACCCACTGGTGCGTGAACCACGCCCAGCACCGGCCGGCCGTCCTCGACGAGGGCGATGTTGACGGTGAACTCGCCGTTGCGCTTGACGAACTCGCGGGTGCCGTCGAGCGGGTCGACCAGCCAGTAGCGCCGCCACGCACGGCGCGTGTCCCATGGAATGTGCGCGGACTCCTCGGAGAGAATCGGCACGGCGGGATCGAGATCGCCAAGCGCAGACACGATGGCGCGGTGCGCAGCCATGTCGGCAGCGGTGAGCGGGCTGTCGTCGTCCTTGTGCTCCACCGCGAAGTCGCTCTCATAGACCTCGAGGATGCGAAGACCGGCAGCACGCGCAATCGCGGTGGCGTCAAGCGCAAGCTTCCCAGGGCCGGTCATCGACGCGACAGCACCTCGCGCGCGATGTACAGCGCGGCAAGGGATCGTCCCTCGCTGCAGTCATCCCGCCCAATCAGTTCATGCAGCGCTGCCAGGGGCCACGGCACGATCTCCAGCTCTTCCGGCTCGTCTCCTTCGAGTCGCTCCTCGTACAGATCCTCGGCGAGCACGATATGGCTGTAGTGACTCATGTACGCCGGGGCGAGCGACAGCTTGGCGAGGACATTCAGGCTGCGGGCGCCGTAGCCGATCTCCTCCTTCATCTCGCGATCCGCGGCCTGCTCCGGCGTCTCGTCGCGATCCATGCGCCCCTTGGGCAGCCCCAGCTCATAGCGGTGCATGCCGGCGGCATACTCCCGCACCAGCAGGACAGTGTCGCGATCGAGCATGGGTACGATCACCACGGCGCCGCGACCGGACCCCTTGATGCGTTCGAAGCAGCGGCGTTCGCCGTTGGAGAATTCAAGGTCCAGTTCTTCCAGGATGACCCTGTCCCCGGCATCGACCTGGCGGGTCTCGTGTATGAGCGGAAGTTTGCGTGGCATCCGTGCATTCTAACCCGCCGCGATCAACACCAAGAGTGCCCTCGCCTTTCGCAAAAGCGGAAATCCGGACACCCGACGTTGCTCCCTGTACATCACGACCAGCCGGCACTGCGGCGGCGCCAAACCGAGGTCCGGCATGATGCCCCCTCCAGATCCCGCGCTCGTCAGCCGGCGCCCAGGGTGCGCTTCAGAACCTGATGGAGCTCGGCGGTTCCCGCACTCAGTACCGAAGACGTATCGAGTCCCACCTCGTTTCCAGCCAGGTCGGTGAAGACGCCGCCGGCTTCGATGACAATCACGCTGAGCGCCGCGATGTCGAGAATGTTGACGTCGGACTCGACCACCGCATCCGCGGCCCCGCGCGCCAGAAGGTGGTAGTGATAGAAGTCCCCGTAGCCACGGGTACGCTCAGCCTGCTGCACCACTGCCGCCATGCGTTGCCAGGCAGGGCCCGCTGCCAGACTCTTCAGATTGCCGAAGGAAATCGCTGCGCGGCCGAGTTCGCGCACCGATCCCACGTGAATGCGTTCGCCGTTGAGAAAGGCACCGCCATCCTTGCGCGCCCAGGCGGTTTCGCAGAACTCGCTGGCCTTGGACACGCCTGCCACCAGTTCACCCTGATACATCAGCGCGATCTGCGTCGAGAAGAACGGATAGCCGCGCACGAAACTGCGGGTGCCGTCGATCGGGTCGATCAGCCACAGATAGTCGCTGCCGGCGCCTTGGCGCCCCCCCTCCTCTCCGTAGTAGGCGTGATCAGGAAAGGCTTCGCGCAAAGTGGCGATGATCGCCACTTCCGCTGCGCGGTCGGCGGCGGTCACCGGCGTTTCGTCGGGCTTGATTTCAACCTCGACGCCACGTCGGTAGTGGCGTCGGATCTCCACCGCTGCAGCATCGGCAGCGGTACGCGCTACCTGCAGCGCACGATCGAGGAATTTCGGGTCGAGGGCGCTCACGGCAACGGCGCGCGGGCGGAACCATCGATGCGCAGGATCACGCTGCCGTCGGGCTGCGCCTCGCCGGCGAACTGCAGGGCCTCGATCACCTGCGGATGGCCGTCGCGGGCCTGCAGCCGGACTTCCGCAGTGAAGGTGGTGACCCGCAGCCGGAACCAGCCGTCCATCGACAGCGGACCACCGCCGTCGAAAAGCTTTCCCTCGATGAGGCCCAGCGAGGGCGCCTCGACTTCGGCATGGAGGTCGCCGAGCAGCGCTTCCGCCGCGCCGGCCACGGCAGCATCGCGCCACATCAGGCGGCCGCGCGCACCTTCCAGCCCGAACCGGCTCAACACAACTTCCTCAAGCTCGATCTCGATCAAGCCCTGCAACACCAGAGCCGGCAGATCAAGCGCCGGTTCGGCGAGGCGCGCGGGAAGATCGATCTGCAGCCGCGGCAAACGAATCTTGCGGTCAACGCCGCGGATGGCCTGGCCAGAGGCGGTCACCATGCCGCCGGTCAGAAAGAACGTCACATCCGGCTGACGACGCAGCACGCTGATCGGCGAGACCTGCCATTCCAGCGCACCAAGAAACTCTTCGCCGTACCAGACCTGCGTCGCCCGTCCATTCCACACCCGCCCGTCGATACCCTCCAGTCGCAGCGCGCCGAGATCACCGCCGAACCAGCGGTAGGCAAGGTTCGCCGGAAACGTCCACAGCACCGCGATGCCGATGGCCACGACAAACAGCAGCAGAAGTCCGAGGTTGCGCAGCAGTCTCACGTTCAGGGCAATTGCAGGGTGAGGCGGACATCGACGATGCCGCTGCCCTCGATACGGTTGGCCGCGATCTCGTCAACCTGGACGCCGTAGCGCCTGTCGAGCTCCTCCAGCCAGCCAACGACCGCGTCAAACGCCGCCTGCTCGAACCACACCCGGACCCTGCGCTCGCTGGATGGCTCGATGCGCCGCAGTGTGGGTCCCAGTCCGGCATCGCGCAGACTGCTGTCGATCACCGCCAGCAATGAGCGGTTGCCGAGCCCTTCGCGCGGCTGCTGCTGCGGAGAGCTTCCCATGGCGGGAACCGCCAGGCGCATCCAGGACACATCATCGGCGAGCTGGCTGCTGCGCAGGCGCCATTCGCTGCGCCCTTCCGAGAGGGGATGCCAGATGAACGCCCAGCCGAGCGTCAGCACCAGCACCGGAAGTGCCAGCAGGATCAGACGTTGCTCGCGCGCCGCAAGCTGCTCGAACCAGGCCTTCACGGCGCGTCCTCCTGCACCCGCAGTCGACCCTGGACGCCGTCGTCACCGGGACTGGCCCCGGTCAGCTCGACCTGAACGCCGGGCAGTGCTGCCAGTCGCTCGCGCAGGGCGTCGAGCGTCGGCACATCGGGCGTGGTCACGCTCAGCTCCAGACTGCCGCCGCGATACTCGAGCGCGTCCATGCGCAGGGTGGTGGTACCGCCCGACAACAGCGGCGCAATACGCGCAAGCAGCGGCAGGGCACCGCCGCTGTCTGCGGCCCCGCTGCGTGCGCTTTCGGCGCGCAGCATGCGTACCGGATCGAGCACCGCGCCCTCGCCGGGCACGACGCGCCGATACAGGCGCTGCGCCTCTTCATTCAATTCCGCGTGCACCTGACGCAGGGCGCGATAGTCGAACCACTGGTAGAGCAGGCCCAGCAAGAGTGCGGAGAGTGCCAGACCGGCGACCAGTCGCCACGGACCTGCAGCGGCGGCACGCCGCTGCGGCCGATACGGTCCGCCGAGAAGATCCAGCGTCGACGCGGTCGACAGGGCTGGCGCCAGTTTCGCCAGCAGTTCCGCACTGCTGCTGACCACGAACGCGTCGTGAACGGGCCCGATGCGATCGGCGAGCATGTCAAGCGCGTCGGCCTCCACTGCGAAACCCGCGTCCGCGCCGCTGCGCACCAGCGCCCGTGATCCTGCCCGCGCCACAGTCGCCGCATCCCTCACCAGCGGCAGGGCCAGGGTGTCGGGCAGCATGCGATCGGGAAGAACGCCCACGGCGTCGAGCCGCTCCAGCCAAGCGCGCATGTCGGCATGCGCCACGCAGGCGACCGGCACCCGTTCACCCTCAATGCGCATCGGCGCGGCGATGTGCATGTCCTCGACCGGCTGCGCAAGCTGCTCCTCGACCGCGTAGGGGAGCGCCTGCAGCAGTCGATGGCGCTGACGCGCCATGCGCGGCACCTCCACCAGGGTCACCGCTTCGCCCGGAACCAGCACGATGATCTCGTCGGCGCGTCGCGCCGCATCGCGCAAGCGCGCGGGATCGGCGAACACGCCGCCTTCGGCCAGACCGCGGGCATCGAGGACAAGGCCCAGCACGTCTGCGGCGTCGATGTGGATAAGCAAGGTGCGGGACATGGGGGCGAACGATGCCAGAAAGCGTGAGCCGGGTCGATTCAGCCGTCGCTCTGCGAGCGCCAGAGCACCGTCAGACGTACGCCATCGCGACGCATCAGGCTATACCAGGTGACCGGGAGGTCATCGATGACGATATCCGCGCGCGTGAGGAAATGGGTGCTGGTCACACCGATACCCTCCAGGTTCAATGGCTGGACGCCAGCGTCGGTCAGCGCCTGCCGGAATGCTTCGAGGCTGGAGAATCGCGCACGCCCGTCCTGATAAAGGAGCCGCGCCAGCGGCTCGCTGATGCTCTCGTCGAGTGCCATCAGCACCTCCAGTGTCGCGGTATTGACGTTGATTTCCGGACCGGGCGCCGGCAGCGCACACACATGGGGGCGCAGGCGCTGATAGGTTTCCTCGTCCACCGCCCGCAGCAGCCGCAGTTCGGAAACGTGCACGAAAGGTCGATTGGCAGCCCGGTAGGGTGGCCGCTGCAGGAGGTACTGCAGGTCCTCGGCCCCGCCCGACTCCGGCGTGCTGTCGCCATCGGTCCAGTCGACGATCTGGGCGGCGATGGCGGTATCCAGTTCAAGCACTTCCAGCAGCCGCACGAATCGACGCAGAGCCACCGATTGCAGCTCATCGTTGACAACCAAACCGTTCACATTGAGGCAGCCGTTCTGGTCGCGCACCTTGCCGGTGATGCGCCCGCCGGGCACCGGCAGCGGCGGCAGACCCTGTGCCCATGCGCTGGCGTGGGAATCGAACCCCGGCCCCTCGTCGGCATCGCGACGCAGCAGTTCCGACGCCCACACCTCCAGCCCCAGCGCATAGGCGTGCGCCTGTTCGGCGCGCAGGGCGTTGCGGGTGCGCGCCCGCGCATCCTCACCGGTATCCAGCATCACCGCGATCAGCAGCACCGCCAGCGCCACCACCAGCATCGCGGTGAGCAGCGCCACGCCACGCTGGCGCTTCATGGCGACGCCCCCGGATTCGGCACGGCCACCACGCGGCGAAGCTCGCCGAGTCTGGCATCCGTCAGCCGGATTTCGACCGCGCGCGGCGCCCTGCCGGCTACGCCGGTCGGCGGCGGCCACTGCCCGTGCCAACGACCGCCGTCGTCCAGATAGCGGAACTCCAGATCGCCGCCGTCCTCGAGCAGCGCGCGAACCACCGGTACGCTGCCCTGCGCGCGATCCAGCACGGCCCAACTCAGACGCTCAAGCCGCCGACCCTGCTTCTGGTAACCCACCCGCTCCACCAGCGGCGCGCCTGACAACGTGCCGAGTCCCGCGCCGAGGCGACTGACCTCGAGCGACGTGCGGGCCCCGGTGAACATCGGCTGCTCGGCGCCATAGGCATCGCGCACCGGCCTGTCCACGGCGCTGCGCAGATCACGTTCGATCAAACCGATCGCGAACTGAAGCCGTCCCAGGGCGGCGCCCTCTTCGGCAAGCGCCTGTCTGGCGCGAACCACGCCGTTCAATCCGCCGTAGGCGAGCGCCGCCATCGCCGCGAACACGGCCAGCGCAACCAGAAGCTCGATCAGGGTGAAGCCGCGGGTCTTCATGGCCGGCCCACAAAGCCGGTCAGCGCCGCGCCGGCGCCATCGCCCTGCGACAGCTGCACCGATACATCGAGTCGACGAATTGCAGGCTCATCGGTGTCCTGAACCGCAAGCTCCCATCGCCATTCGCGGCCGCCCATGCGCGTGCTGCCATTTCTCAGTCCGGTCGCCGGCCAGGACTCGGCCAGACGGGTTTCCTCCAGGACGTTGGCTGCCACCCAATGCGCCACGGTACGTTCGCGCAAATCGGCCAGCGCGCGCGCTTCCAGCGCGCTCAGTCGCACCAGCGCGGTCAGGCTGAGCGCAAGTACCACCAGCGCCACCAGCACCTCCAGCAGGGTGAATCCGCGCGTCCTCACGATTCCTCCGCAGCGGCACGCAGGGTGCCGTCGAACTCTCCGCGCAGACGCCACGCGCTCCCCGTGCCACCGCGGAACTCGATGGAGAATGGCGTCATTTCTCCCGAAGCGGCGCAGCCGAGCTGCGGCTGCACGGGAGGCTCGTCGGCAAGCGCCACCGGGCGGCCGTCGCGCTCAAGGGTCACATCCAGACCCTCGGCGAGTTCGCGCGGCGCGAACACGGCGTCGGCACCCTCGGCGAATCCCACCCAGGCCTCAGCCCCGCGCACGGCAAAGCCGTAGCCGCGACGATGCACCACCATGCCGTAGTCGCGCCCGGTCAGGATCGCCCGTTCACATGCGAGCCCCAGCAGTCGTTCAACACGGCGCGCTTCGCGCTCGGCCGCAGCGGGACCGATGGCCAGACCAACCGCCAGCGCCAGCGCGCCGGCAAGCACGGCAACGATGACCACCACGACCAGCAGTTCGATCAGCGTGAACCCGGAAAAGCGTGACGCGCTGCGAACCGACATGTCTGAGACGCGCGGCGCCTCAATCACCCCAGTTGCCGATCTCGCCGTTGACGCCGTTGCCGCCCGGCTGACCATCCGCACCGAGCGTGTAGACATCAAGCTCGCCGCGACTGCCCGGATGAAGGTAGAGGTACTCGCGGCCCCAGGGGTCCTTGGGCAAGCGATCCAGATAGCCCCCCTGCCGCCAGTTCGGCGCATCCGGCTGGCCGGAGGGCTTGCGCACCAGTGCCTCGAGACCCTGCTGGGTGCTGGGGTACACGAAGTTGTCGAGGCGATACAGGTTGAGCGCAGTGACGATGGCCTGGATGTCCTGCTTGGCACGCGTCACCCGCGCCTCATCGGGACGATCCATAAGTCGCGGCACCACCACGGCAGCAAGAATGCCGAGAATCACCACCACGACGAGAACCTCGATCAGGGTAAATCCGGCGGTGCGGGGCTGGCGAATGTTCATGGACGACGGGTTGGCTGATGTGCGGAGCGATCATAACACCGGGGGTGAGGGGCCGGATTCGGCCGGGAATCCCCGGGGTCGGTGCGCCTGCGACGCTGATTGTTGTTCTGTCCCTATCGGGGTTCCGTCCACCGCCCGGCGGCCGGATCACCTTTCTTCGCCTCCTCTGGAGCGGCGAAAACCGCGACCGCGGAGATTCGCAACTCCTCGGTAGAAGGTTTGTCCGCCTGTCGGCGGTTGTTTGTTTGTGTCATCCATGACCTTGTTTCGTCCGCCCTCCGGCGGCCGAGTTACCTTTCTCTGCTCGTCCAGAGAAAGGTAACCCAAAGAGAGGACGCCCCGCTTCCGCGCCTTCCGGGCTCCTGCCCTCCAGGTCCGCGTGCGGCCTGCGGGGTCTGTCGACGGT
>CAZGKE010000142.1:0-9056 GCA_964526035.1 uncultured Gammaproteobacteria bacterium
CGCCTCGACTTCGATTCCGAGGGCCTGCTGCTGCTGACCGACGACGGCACGCTGGCGCAGCGCATCAGCGATCCGCGCAAGGCTACGGTCAAGACCTACCTGGTGCAGGTGGAAGGCGCACCCACCGATTCCGATCTGGAGTCGCTGCGCCGCGGCGTGGCGCTGAAGGACGGCCCCACCCGGCCCGCCGAAGCCCGACTGCTTCCGGCGCCGGACTGGCTGTGGCCGCGCGATCCGCCGGTGCGCTTCCGCAAGTCGGTCCCGGATGCGTGGATGGAGCTTGAGATCAGCGAAGGCCGCAACCGCCAGGTTCGACGCATGACTGCGGCCATCGGCCTGCCAACCCTGCGCCTGGTCCGCATCCGCATCGGTCGCTGGTCGCTGGACGGACTTGCCCCCGGCGCATGGCGGGCTGTCCCTCTGTAGGACCGTGGCGCGTGCGAACATGCCTTGCATGGACAACGCCATCGACGTCATTGCGCAGCGCATGCGCGACGCTTCCCATGTGCTGGTGCTCACCGGCGCAGGGGTGAGCGCCGAAAGCGGCGTGCCGACGTTTCGCGAAGCGCAGACCGGACTGTGGGCGAAGTACGATCCGCTCGAACTGGCCACGCCGGACGCCTTCAAGGAGAACCCCGAACGGGTGTGGGCCTGGTACCGCTGGCGCAAGGATCTGGTGCGTCGCGTACGGCCGAACGCGGCGCACCGTGCCATCGCGCGCTGGGAGCGCGTCCTGCCGCGGCTCACTGTGGTGACCCAGAACGTCGATGGTCTGCACCAGTCCGCGGGACTCGATGCGGTGATCGAACTGCACGGCAGCCTGGCCAGCGCACGCTGCGCGGGATGCAACACGCGTCTCGACTGGGACGCGGTGCCCGATGATCCGCTGCCCCGACATGAGTGTGGTGCAGTGCTGCGTCCGGATATCGTCTGGTTCGGCGAAGCACTGCCGGAGACGGCGATCGAGCAGGCGATGGATGCGGCGCGCAGCTGCGATCTGTGCCTCGCGGTCGGCACCTCGGGCGTGGTCTACCCGGCGGCCGCGATTCCTCAGGTGGCGGCGCGGGTCGGCGCGTTCCTGATCGAGATCAACCCGGAGGCAACTCCGCTCAGCGCAGTTGCCGACCTGCACGTGCGACAGCCCGCCGCTACGACGCTTGCCGCCGTCGATGCCGCCCTGGGCATCGCCTGAGCTCAGCCGTGACGACTGCTGCGCAAGACGCAACCGTCTGCTTGCGCAGCGCCGGACCGCCCGCTCAGTCGCGCACCGCCAGGGCCGCATAGCTCTTCCTGCCCTTGCGCAGCAGCAGGTAGCGACCGAACAGCAGGTCGTGGGCAGTCACCATGCGCGCAGACTCGCTGCAGCGGATGTTGTTGAGGTAGATGCCGCCGCCCTCGATGTCGCGCCGCGCCTGACCCTTGGAGGGGCACAGACCGCTTAGCACCAGCATGTCCACCAGTGAAGCGCCTTCGCCGGACAGTGTCCCTTTGCCGATCGCCGCCGTGGGGATCTCGGCGATGACATCACGGAACACCGCTTCGGGCGTACCACCGATCTCGGCGCCAAACAGGATTTCGCTGGCGTGCTCCGCCGCCTGCACCGCCGCTTCGCCATGCACCAGCGCGGTGACTTCGCGCGCCAGCGTGCGGTGCGCCTCGCGCTCGCCGGGACTCTCCGCGTGCCTGGCCTGAAGCGGCTCGATCTCCGCGCGCGGCAGGAAGGTGAACTTGCGCAGGTACTCGCCGACCTTGGCGTCTTCGGTGTTCACGAAGAACTGGTAGAAGCGGTAGGGGCTGGTGCGTTCGGGATCGAGCCACACGGCACCCGACTCGGTCTTGCCGAACTTGGACCCATCGGCCCTGGTGATCAGCGGGAAGGTCCAGCCGTGCACCGGCGCTCCGAGCTTGCGGCGCACGAAATCGCAGCCGGCGGTGATGTTGCCCCACTGGTCTGACCCACCCACCTGCAGCTCGCAGTCCATGGTCTTGCGCAGGTGGTAGAAATCAAAGGCCTGCAGCAGCTGGTAGCTGAACTCGGTGTAGCTGATGCCGCTTTCCGAACCCATGCGCGACTTGACCGAATCCTTGGCCAGCATGGCCGAGATCGGAAAATGCTTGCCGACATCGCGCAGGAACTCGAGGTAGCTGATCGGCGTCGTCCAGTCGGCGTTGTCGACCAGGCGCGCCGGGTTGCTGGCGCTGGTGAAATCGAGCAACCGCTGCAGCTGACCCTTGATGCACCGCACGTTGTGGTCGAGCTGCTCGCGGGTCAGCAGGTTGCGCTCGGAGGACTTTCCGGAGGGATCGCCGATCATGCCGGTGGCGCCGCCGGCCAGCGCGATCGGGCGGTGCCCGGCGAGCTGGAAGCGGCGCAGGATCAGCTGACCCATCAGGTGGCCTACGTGCAGCGAGTCACCGGTCGGGTCAAATCCGCAGTAGAGCGTGATCGGGCCCTGGTCGAGGCGCCTGGCCAGCGCGTCGCGGTCGGTGCAGTCGGCCAGCAGGCCGCGCCATTCGAGGTCGTCGAGGAGATTCATCGGGGACTGGGTCACGCGGGGAGCGAGCAAGCGTGCGCGAGCGCGCGACGAATCTCAAGGGGTGCGTTGGTCTGCGCCCATCCGGGCAGTGCGCAGGCGGTGATGCGTCGGCTTCCGGTTACTCCTGGCGCAGCGCCGCCAGCGGGTCGGCGCGGGTCGCACGCAGTGCCGGCAGCAGACAGGCGACCAGCGCCACCGCGCCGACTGCCGCCACCACCACTGCGAAGGTCGCCGGATCGAAGGGCTCGACCCCGAACAGCATTCCGGCCATCAATCGGCTGAGGAGCCAGGCGCCGAACAGGCCGGCCAGCATGCCGCCCAGCACCGGCCGCATGCCCTGCGCCAGTACCTTGCCTAGAACGGCGCGACTGCCGGCGCCCAGCGCGACGTGAATGCCGATCTCGCGGGTGCGCCGCGCGACGCTGTAGGCCAGCACGCCATAGACCCCAATGGCTGCCAGCGCCAGCGCCAGACCGGCGAACACGCTCATCAGGCTCATGTGGAAGCGTTGGCCTGCCAGTGCGGTGGCGAGCACCTCGTCCATCGGCCGGATGCTGCCCAGCGGCAGCTCGCGATCTACCTCGCGCATCGCTTCGCGCACCGCCGCCACCAGGCTGGCGGGCGGCAAATCGCTGCTCACCAGCAGATGGCTGGGGAACCAGCCCTCGAACAGGCCCATGGTCTGCGCCGAAGACTGCGCCACCGGCAGCAGTACTGTCGGCGGCGCCGCATCGTCCAGGTAGGAGCGCACGTCACCCACCACGCCCACGATCTCGTAGCTTCGGCCGGTCAGCTGCAGACGTCGCCCGATCAGGCCGCTCTCGCTGGCGTGGATGCGGGCAAAGGCCTCATTGACCACAGCCACCGCGGGCGCCCCCGCCACATCGCCGTTATCGAGGAGGCGACCCTGGCGCAACGACAGGCCGAGCGCGTCGAAATAGCCTGGCGTCACCGAGCGATAGTCGAAGCCGAAGGACTCGCTTTCCGGCCGCCCCTCGAAAAGGCCGCCGAGGTTGCCGCCGCGCTGCAGCGGCAGTCCCGCCACCACGACACCGGCGGCACTCACGCCGGGCAAAGCCGATACGCGCTCGACCAGCGCCTGGTGCAGGGTCGCGATGGCCTCGCTGTCCTGATGGCGGGTGCCGCTGGTCCAGAACTGGGCGGCCAGCACGCGTTCCGGGGCGAAGCCGGGATCGACCCGGGCGAGATGGGCGAAGGTCTGGATCAGCAGCCCGGCGCCCACCAGCAGCACCAGCGCCAGCGCCACCTGTCCACCGGCCAGCACGCTGCGCAGGCCGGGCAGCGGCAGGCGCCGCGGCAGCGCCAGGCCCGCGATGCCCTTGAGTGGAGCGTTGAGATCGCGTCGTGAGGCCTGCCATGCCGGCAGCAAGCCGGCCAGGAGACCCACCAGCAACGCCAGCAGCAAGGAGAAGACGAAGGCGCGCAGATCCAGGCCAACCTCGCCGGCGCGCGGCAGCGCCTCACCTTGAAGAGCCAGCAGTGCCTCGATGCCCCAGGCCGCCAGCAGCAGCCCGAGCAGGGCACCAATCACGGCCAGCAGCACGCTTTCGGTGAGCACCTGCAGCGACAGCCGCTGCCGCGAGGCCCCGATCGCGGCGCGCACCGCCATCTCCTTGGCGCGCGCGGTGGCCCGCGCCAGCATCAGGTTGGCGACATTGGCGCATGCGATCAACAGCACGAAGGCGACTGCGCCGAGCAGCAGGAACAGCGGCGTGCGCACCTGGCGCGCCAGCGCGTCGCGGAACGGCATCACGGCGAAACCGAGACCCTCCGGCGAATTGCGACCATGCGCTCCCAGCCAGGCGCGCGCGAGGGAGCCGAATTCGGCGTCGGCCTGCGCCGCGGTAGCACCGTCGCGCAGACGGCCGATGGCCTGATAGTTGGTGCCCTGGCCGATGCTACGGGCCACCGGCGCCAGCGGCGTCCACAGCATCGCGGCGCTGAGGTCGTCAAACGCTGCGGGCATCACGCCAACGACCCGATAGGGCCGGTCGTCAAGACGGATGTCGCGGCCAAGCAGCCCCGGATCGGCGCCGAAACGACCGCGCCAGAGCTGATCGCTGAGAATGACGGTGGCCGGCGCGCCGTCGCGGTCGTCCTCGTCCACGAACGGACGTCCCAGGGCCGGCATCACGCCCAGCGTCTCGAAATAGCCGGCCGAGACATGCAGACCGACCACGCGCAGGCCGCCATCGTCGCCAACCAGGGTGAAGCTGGCGCCTGTGCTGGCGGCGAAATGCGAAAAGCTGTCCTGGTGCTCGCCGAAATGACGGAACTGGGCCTCATCGATGGACCCGAACCACTGCCGGTAACTCCAGCCGACCCGCAGAAGGCGTTCGCTGTCGGGCAGAGCCAACGGCTTCAGCACCACGCCGTGCACCACGCTGAAGATCGCCGTGTTGGCGCCAATGCCAAGCGCCAGGGTGAGCACCACCACCGCGGCGAAACCGGGCTGGCGCAGCAGCATGCGCAGGGCAAAGCGAAGGTTCTGCCAGAGTTGGGACATGACGAAGAATCCATCCGGGAAGTGTTCCCGGAGGCATCAAGCAATCGGTATGCCAGGACGTACGAGCCGCCCCGCGCGGCGCCGTTCGCGCGCCGATGCACGCCCCACGCCCACGGCCTGTCCGGTATCGTCAGCGACGGGCGTCCGCATCCGAACAGTGGTCGCCGCTATTCCGGTCAGGGGTTCTCTGGAATGATGCAGGCCCGCAATCGCCTTCAAGACAATGGCCGACGTCGTACCTGGGCGGGTCTTCTCTGGCTCCTGTTCGGCTTGCTCGTAATGCTGGCGCTGCTGTCACGGCTCGACCTTCCGGTCTGGCGCGGCACGATGCAGCATCCGCCCGGCGTGCTGGTGCCCGCGGCGCCGCTGCAGGTCGACCTGTCAGATGCTCCTGTCATTGCGCACGGCGAGTTCGCGCTGCAGCCGCGCGCCGACTTCAGTCTGGAAGCGCGCGTTCTCAGCCACAGCATCTATCGCTTCGATGCCGGCGCTGCGCTGGCGCCTGTCGACCTTCTGCTTGGCTGGCAGCGCATGAGCGACAGCGCCGTGCTCGATCACTTCCGCTTCAGCCAGAGCTTTCGCTGGGGCCGCTGGCGGGTGGACGCCTATCCCATCCCCGAGCGCGAGGTGCAGAGTTCCGCCGCCAACATGCACATGATTCCGGCTGATGCGGCGATCGAGCGTCGGCTCAGGCGCCTGCGCACTGGCGAGCTGGTGCGCATCGAGGGACTGCTGGTGAACGCCCACCGTGAACGCGACGACTACCGCTGGAATACCTCGATGACGCGCAGCGACAGCGGGCACGGCGCCTGCGAGCTGGTCTATGTACAGGCCATCGAGGTGCTCTAAGCCGTTCGCACTCGTGGCATGCTGCGCTCCCCCCATCGCTGGAGCCTTCCATGTCGGCAACGCCCCTGCTGATCATCGGCAACAAGAACTACTCCTCCTGGTCGCTGCGCCCGTGGCTGTTTCTGCGCGCCTCGAACATCGAATTCCGCGAGCTGAAGCTGCCGCTCGACACGCCCGAGTTTGCCGCGCGCATCGGCGCGCTGTCGCCCACCCGCAAGGTACCGGTGCTGCACCATGACGGCCTGGTGATCTGGGACTCGCTGGCCATCTGCGAATATGTCAGCGAGACCTTCCTCGACGGCCGCGGCTGGCCGACCGACCGACGCGTGCGTGCGCTGGCGCGTTCGGCGGCAGCCGAGATGCACGCAGGCTTCGCGGCGCTGCGCCAGCACCTGCCGATGAACTGTCGACGCCGCATTCCGGACTATTCGATACCGGAAGCCGCGCTGCCCGATATTGCGCGCGTCCAGGCGCTCTGGCAGCAGCTGCGTGATGCGGATGGCAGCAGCGGCGAATTTCTGTGCGGTGGATTCGGCATCGTCGATGCCATGTTTGCACCGGTGGCGCTGCGCTTCCTCACCTATGACGTCGCACTGGAGTCCGCGGCACGCGCGTACGCCGATACCCTGCTGGCGCTTCCCGCACTGCAGGCGTGGATCGCGGAGGGGCGCGAGGAGACCGAGGTGGTGGCCGCCGACGAAGTGGGCGACTGACGCGTAGACTGCGACTCAAGGCACTTCCAGGAAGCCGCACAATGAAGAACCGCAACATGGCGCCGAACGAGGATGGGCAACACCGGCTCGCCGTTCTGATCGACGCCGACAACGCACAACCCGGGGTGATCGGCGGCCTGCTCGCCGAGGTGGCCAAGTTCGGCACGGCCAGCGTGCGCCGCATCTACGGCGACTTCACCTCGACCCGCCTGGCCGGCTGGAAGGCCGGGCTGCTGGAGCATTCCATCCAGCCGGTGCAGCAGTTCGCCTACACGCGCGGCAAGAACGCCACCGACAGCACGCTGATCATCGACGCCATGGACCTGATGTACACCGGTCGTTTCGACGGGTTCTGCCTGGTATCCAGCGACAGCGATTTCACGCGTCTGGCGCAACGCCTGCGCGAGGAGGGCCTCACCGTCTACGGTTTCGGCGAGCGCAAGACGCCCGACCCCTTCGTGCAGGCCTGCGACAAGTTCATCTATACCGAGGTGCTGCGTTCCGAACCCGCGGTGAAGAACGGCGAAGCGCGAAGCAAGCCCGACGAGGTCAAGCCGACCACTACCGGCAAGCGCAGCGAGGCTCCGTCGAAGAAGCCGGGCGCCCCGATCGAGTTGATCCGCCAGGCAATCGAGGAAGCCTCGGACGACGAGGGCTGGGCGCAGCTCGGTGAAGTCGGCAGCTATCTCACCAAGCTGCGCCCGGATTTCGACCCGCGCCTGCACGGTCACCGCAAGCTGAGTGATCTGGTCAAGGCCTACCCGAAGCAGTTCGCGGTCGAGGAACGCGGCTCACCCGGCAGCGCCGCCAAGCACGTCTACGTGCGCGAAAAATCCTGAGGCGATCCACGAGCGCGCAGCGCCGTTCGCGTCATCGCTCCCGGCTCTCTGTGGAAGGGGTCGCAGCCCCGACCGAGCCGTGGGTCTGGAAGGTGGCGTGTCGAGGCCGAGGCCCCTCCCACAATGCCTCCGGCTGGGCTCTTGCAGAGCGGGGCTTGCCCAGCTGATGCGTCGCGGTGTGACCAGAGGGGTCGGTGCCGGGCTTTGCCCGGCACCGCAAGCGAGAGATTCGATCAGGCGCTGATCGCCAGCTTCTCGCGGTGGTACAGCCTGGCCGCGACCAGCCACAGCAGCAGGCCGAGGCCGAAGCCGGCGCCGAGGTAGGCCGCCCATTGTTCGGTGGTGATCACTTCGGCACGCAGCACCATCAGGATGGTCTGGTTCTGTGCCAGAAACGGCACGGTGAACATCCACAGCTGGTTCTTCACCGGGTTGATCAGCAGCACGATGGTCGGAATGATCGGCAAGAGCATCAGGACGCTCATGTAGCTCTGCGCCTCCTTCACCGACTTCACGCTGGCCGAGATCAGCGTCAGCAGGGTGGTGCCGATCAGCACCATCGGCAGCAGGATCATCAGCAGCTTGAACATCGCCAGGAAGGACACGTCGACGCCTCGGAACGGCCCTGTGCTGGCGAACTGGAAGCTCAGCTTGAAGCTCAGCAGGATAAGCAGCAGGCTCAGCATGCCGAAGGCGCAGGCGGCGGCGATCTTGCCGCTCATGATCGCCTCGCGACTGGACGGCGTGGCCAGCAGCGGCTCCAGCGACTGCCGCTCGCGTTCGCCGGCGGTGACGTCGATCACCAGGTAGGCGCCGCCGAGGAACGCTGAAAGAATCAGCAGATAAGGCAGGAAGGCCAGCGCCATGCCGCGCCTTGCCTCCGGCGTCGACAGGTCGCGCCGCGCCGGCACCACCGCCTCGCCAAGTGCGGGATCGACGCCGCGCACCATCAGACGCAAGGTCGCCACCTGGCGACTGTAGGTGCGCAGCGCGTTTTCCACGCGCTGCACCGGGATCCGCGAATCCTGGCGGGAGCTGTCGTAAAGAATCTCCACCAGCGCCGGACGGCTGCCGCGCCACTGTTCGCCGTACTCCTCGGGGATGGAGAGGATGACGTCGTGGGTCTGGTCGCGGATGCTGGCATCGGGATCGTCTGGCGGATCGACGGTCTCGATGTTGTGGGTGGCGAGGAAGGCGATCAGATTGGGGGCATTGGCAGCGCCCACGATCGGCAGCTCCAGGGTGCTGTCGAGCTGGGTGCGGGCGCGCGACTCCGCCAGCGCGCCCATGCCCAGAATCAGCAGCGGAAACAGCAGAGGGCCCATGAACAGACCCAGCATCACGGTTCGACGGTCGCGGAACAGATCCAGCAGTTCCTTGCGCATCACGGTCCATACGGTCTTCATGCGGCCAGCCCCTCTTCAGTGCCGATCAGCTTGACGAAGGCGTCTTCGAGGTTGTCCTCGCCGCTGATCCGGCGCAGTTCTTCGGCGCTGCCCTGCGCCGCCACCTTGCCCTTTGCGATGATCACGATGTGGTCACACAGCGCGGCCACCTCCTGCATGATGTGGCTGGAGAAGATCACGCAGCG
>CAZGKE010000143.1:0-8796 GCA_964526035.1 uncultured Gammaproteobacteria bacterium
TTTCGCGACTACGACTTCGAGGGTGCTGGACCGCAGCCCGACCAGAAGTGGCCCACCGGCATCAGCGGCTACAGCCTGGACCTCGACGGCGTGGAGCTGGCCAGTGGCGACCGGTCGCAGTTCATCGAACTGCTGTACGGTCGGCTGCAGTCGACGGAACTGGCCGTCACTGTCGGCACGCGTTTCGGCGCGGCGCTGTGGCCGCAGGGTTGGACCATCTCCGGCGACGGCCGAATCTCCGTCGACCTGTTTCCGCCCGGCAATGATCGCCCCTACGTGGCCCGATTCACCGGGCATGTGACGCGGGAGTTCATGATCGACGTGGCGGAACCCGCCGACAGCGCGGCCGACGCGATGCGCCGTTTCCAGTATCCACTGGTCGGCAAGGCCAGCGACCCGGAGTGGTACAACGCGAGCGGCGCATTGTGGGAGCCGCTGGTCAGCTTCCAGCAACAGGCCCAGCACTACCAGGATCAGGGCTATCCGCCGAGCGTCTTCGACTATCCGGACACCTGGAATCCCGCCGTCACCCGACCGCTGGGGCTGAACGGCCTGGACAAGTACGGCATCGTGCGGCACTTCTACTGGGGATCGGGCGGTGGCGACAACCAGTACGACCAGGCCAAGGTCATGCTGCACAACTTTCTTCGTGGCGACGGCGCCGTTGCGGCAGCGTTCTACGCGATCGCAGATCAGAAGCTCGGCTACAACGCCGATCTCGCCGTCAGTCACAGCGACGATTACGACGGCGAAGAGGATCGTCCCAACTTCGGCAACGCGCTGCCGCCTTCGTTCGCCGACGCGGTGCCCTCGGCCAAAGTGATCTTCGAGGCCGACCATCTGCACGCCTACGGTCTGCCGCTTTACTACCTCCTGAGCGGAGACGAACGTATACGCGACGCCAGCCTGGACCATGCCGAGTACCTGCACCACGCGTACTACACCAACGACCTCTACGGCGCGCGTCCGATCGGCTGGATGCTGTTCAATCTGGTCGACGCCTACCGGCTCGGTGGGGACGCGCGACATCGCGACCGTGCCTGGGAAATCGTCGAACAGACCATCGCGCCCGAAGCGCAGCTCGGCGTTGCAGGCGGCACCGACTACCGGCGCGGCTTCTTCACGATGGGTATCACGCAGGGCGAGCGCTTCACCAACACGTTCGTGCACGGGAACATTCTTGCGCGCGCCTATGCCTACCTGCTGGAATTCGGCGATCCGACGCCGGCGCAGCGTGACCTGATGCTTGACCTCCTCGAAGGCATCGTCCGCTTCGTTCATGTCGAACACTGGTTCGAGTTCGGACCCGGCCAGAATGATTTCGGCTACAGCTACTGGCAGGACGTCGACAGCGCGCCGGCCGATCCGCGTCTCGACCCCGACGGCGACTGGCAACAAGGTTGGCGCGAGGCGTGGCATACGCAGATTCACGGGCATCTGCTGACCGGCGACCCGGAATTCCTGAGGCAGGCCGGCCTGATGCAGGGCAAGCTGCAGCAGTGGTCGAGCAGCGAGTTCGTCGACTGGCCGGACCGCCAGGCCCTGGAGATGCTGATGATGCATCCCGAGCGCTACGAGCGCTGGATCGATCTCGACCTCCAGGTTGTCGATCAGGGTGCCGGGAACTATCTGCTGTCCTGGACGGTGCCGGTCGGAGCCCGCGAGATACGCGTCAAGCATGCGACGCGCCCCATTGTCCCGTGGCTTGGATTCGACCGGGCCACGCGTCAGTACAGCTTCGACCCCACGCAGTTCGTCGCGTTCTTCGCGGCCGAGAATGCCGATGGGGAGCCCGCCCCGGGCATCGCTGGGCAACTCCAGTCCTGGCAAGTGGGCGGTATAGGAACCAACCGAGAGTTCGCCGCCAAGGTGCTGGTCGGAATCATCGACAGCCGCGTCTTCGCCAACGGATTCGAATAGAACGGGAATCAGTCGCCAAGGAAGGCGAGCAGCTCCGCATCGGTGACCGCGGCCGGGTTGGAGAAGTCACTGCCCAGCAGTTCCGCGGGAATCAGCGGGCGACTGAACCGCACGTAGTCGAACTCGGCGAGCAGATCGGGATTGCCGTTGAGAATCACCGTGTTGTTGTGCCCAAACTGGTCGTGCGGCCAGTAGACCCCATTGATCGAGCCCCAGTCGGTGTAGCCGGTGACACCGACCTGGAGCGTCGGCGGCATGGCGCTGCGTGGATAGCGTCGATGCACCTGCCAGGCGCCGCCCGGTTCGCGGCGCAGAAGAATGAAGTGCTCTTCTTCCAGTCGTGCTGCGCGCAGTTCGAAAGCCCGCAGCGGTTCGCAGGGGGTATCGCAGGCGTTGGTGATGTGCAGAACGGACACGCTGTTTTCGGTCGTCTTGACTTCGTACTGGTAGGTGCCGGGGCTGTCGGCTGAGCCGGCGCTGAGGAAGACGTAGTTCTCACCACCGGGCGTCCAGTCGCCGGGCTCCTGAATGTCGCGCGGGGCGCGGACGAATAGTCCGGCCAGTGAGTACAGCGCTTGGGGCGCACCGGTCTGGGCACGGTTGCTGGCGAAGAACCGCGTGCTGACCATAAAATCTCCGGTGACCGGCTTGAACACGAGCACGCCGCGGAGATCTTCGAACCAGGAACTCGTATAGGGCAACAGGCGCATATGACCGGGACGACTGAGGGCGATGTCCCATGACTCGAGCTGGTCAGGCCAGCCTTCCACCTGGTAGAGCCTCGACCATTGCGCAAGCGTCGCCGGATCGTCGAATTCGTCGCTGAGCGGGCACAGGTCGTTCGCGGGGGGCGTCTGCGATCCGGCTTCGAATCCGTTCGAGAACAGCGGGCAGGCCCGAAGCACGTTCCCGCCAAGCAAGGTGGTGGCTCCAAGGACGACAGCGGCCGCATAGCGCATGGTCATTTCCGGGAATTCTCGGGCGTGCCCAGTCTACCGAATTGCTCTGCTTTCAAAGTCGCGGCGACCAACGATCGGATCAGGCCTGCGGCAAGAAGACCCGCCTGCCGGCCCCAGAGTTTTCCGCAAGGCCACGATCAGCAATCAGCATGCATGGGCATGCTTGGGCCCATGCCACAATGCACGGGCGGCGGAATGTCACCGCTTCCAGGAAAGGGCCCCAGCAACCGCCATCCGTTGCCAAGCGCCCCGCCCGCGCAGTGACGGCCCGCGCGCAGGCAGTCGCGCGCCCAGGTTTCGGCGATCTCGGGGTGCCAGGCCATGAACCAGTCACCATGGAAGCTGTATCCGCCGGGATCGATCCGCGTGTCGTAAGCATCGGATGCGACGCGCCAGGATCCGCTGTCTCCGGACGGATTGGCGTTCGCTGCAGTCACCGGGAAACCGAAGTTGTAGCTGACCTCGGCGAGACGGACGGGATGAGTCGGTGGACAGGTCAGGGTGAAGCCTCCGTTCCCATCGGGGAGGGCCTCGGAATAGGCCATGTGGCTGGCATGGTCGGGGGCATCGAGGGCGACCCCGGTCCAACAGCTTGGAAAGGTCAGGCTCAGGTTGACCACATCGCCGATCTCGCAGGCGGGGATGTGCTCGCTGAAATCGTCGATCCCCATGATTGGCGTCGAACTGCACGACCAGCGGACTACCCGCAGCTCCTGCGGCTGCGACGGGTTGGCCGTGGCGCGTCCGGCGATCATGCGCAGCCCGGCCGGCATCGCCTGTATGGATTCGAGGTCGTCGACGGCTGCCTTGTAGTAGATGTCGGCCTGGCTTTCAGGTACGGCAAACGCAGTGGGCGTCACCACTTCCAGCAGCGAGTTTCCGTGAGCGTCGAGCAGAGGCTCGCCGCCTGGGCCGAACTGCGGGGCCAGCACCGCCGGCGTCCAGTAGGCTGAACGGTTCAGGTGGCCGCCCTGGCAGGTCGAATCGCCCGTCGCCACCAGGGATGCCTCGGTAGTCGCGTAGTCGACCTCAGTGTTTCCCAGATAGATGTGAAGGTGGGAGTGGTCTTGCAGTCCGGGAAAGACGATCGGATCGTCGTAATTGCCATGTGAGACATCGCACTTGATCCGAAAGCTCGCGCCATCCGGGTCCGGGTCCGGGAAAACTCCATCGAAAACCAGCAGGTCGGGCGGAGGCGCGCTGAAGACGCTCGATTCGAATCCGTTGGCGAACACCTCGTCCGACCCGGCACCGCACGTGCCCGCGACCAGAAGCCCCGGCACCGCCAGCGCACACCACCGGAGCACGAGACGCGGTCGATACGGCACCCTCGTCGCCGTTTCCGGAAAACCCGCCGCGTCATCATTGTCCAAGGTATACCCGTGCAGTTGCGAATTCATCGTGCGCGCATCCTGAATGAGATGGCCGAGTCAGGGCATGTGCTCCGCCGTCGCCCTGGACAGACGTGCGAAGGCACGCACTGCTCTCGCCTTTTTTTGCTCAGCGCTCGCTGATCTGGAACGCGGCCCAGTGGAACGGATGCGACCAGTCGTCGTCACGCGCGGCGAAGTCGCGCTGGGCGGCGGCCAGTGCAGCGACCGGTTCGGAGCCGTCGCGCAGGCGACGGTAGAAGTCCTGCATGAAAACGCTGGTCGAGCGGTCGTTGATCGACCACTGGCTGCCGAGCACCTTGCGCGCACCGGCGGCATGGAAGGCCCAGGACAGGCCGAGCAGGCCGGCACCGCTGGCGGCGGCGGTGTCGCAGGCGGACAGGCTGACCAGATCGACATCGAGCGCCATCTGTTCGTATACCTCCCAGGCGTGCAGCAGACCGTTCTCGCCCTCGCCGGGGGCCAGCACCAGGAAGCTGTCCATGGCGCGACGCGGGTCGGCCACGGCGTGCGAGGCCAGGTGCAGCAGCGCCGCCTTGTCCACCTGCTTGACGCGTTGCTCGCGCGCGAGCGCGCCGCGGGCCATGGTTGGCCGCGCGACCAGCTGCGCGATCGCTTCCACCTCTTCGGCAACGTGCTGCAAGGGCAACAAGGTGCTGCCCGAAGCATCGCGCACCTGCGAACTGTCACGTTGCACATCATCCATCGCATAGGCGAATAGCAGCGCGGACTCCGCCGGCGTGGCAGCGCCGCCAACCGGCGGCAGGGCCGCCACCCGCAGCGCGTGCTGCGCGACCCAATAGCGCATCGCGCCTGCCGCGTCGGGTTCGCTCACCAGGGCCGGAAAGGCCAGACGCCAGAGCGCGCCATCCGGCAACAGCGTCACCGCGCCGGCGCCCTTGATGTCGGCCGCCAGGGGGGCGACAAGGGCGCGGTACAGTTCCTGCGAAACGGCGTCGAGCGGCTCGCGCAGGTTCTTGCCGACGCGCCAGGCACCCAGCAGCACGCGCTGCCGGCGCACCAGGTCCTCGATCTCGGCGCGGGTGGCTGGGAGCGTGTGCACGCGGGTGCGGCCGTCGCGGCGGACCAGGCCGAGCACGCCGTGTTCGCCCAGCATCCAGGCGACCAGCACCGCGCCGTCGCCGGTCGCGTGGTCGGCATCCACTGTCCGGGAGAGGCCCTTCGCCAGCAGTTCCGACCGCGCGGCGCGCAATTGCACCAGGCGCCGCGTTGCCTGCTCCGCGGCGCGTGCGTTCAGCGTGCCGCTGGCGAGCTGGGACAGGAGCTTCTCGTAGCCGCGATCGATGGCACTGAGCTGCTGGCCGCGCGCAGGATCGCTCCGGGCGTCGAGCGCCAGGCCCCTGGGCGCGAGCAGGGCGTCGACGCTGGCCTGGCGCAGCCGCAACAGCGCCTCGAACGCGGCCTCGTCGCCGGACCGCTTGTACTGGAGCAACACGTGGTCGCGATAGATTTCGTCGTAGGCGGCGGCGAATCGACCCTGCTGCTCGGGATCGCCGCCGAGTCGTCCGCGCTGCTCGTCCAGTGCAGAAACCGCGGCTTCGAGCGCGGCGGCGGCGGTGACAAGATCGCCCTGGCGCCAGCGTGCAAGACCCAGGCCATGGGTGGCCCGCGCCACGTACAGGCTGCCGGGAGCATCGGCTTCGGCCAGTTCGCGCGCACTACTGAACAACTTGGCGGCGCGCTCGTACTCGTCCCGGTCCAGGGCGATGCTTCCGAGTGCAAGGTCGACCGCCGCAAGCCGCAGGCGGCTGGCGGTGGTGCCGACGATTAGCTCCCGCGACTGGTTCAGCAGGTCCAGCGCTACGGACGGCTGCCCCCTGGCTGCGGCGATTTCCGCGAGAGTGAATAGGACTGCCGCGATACGGGATCCATCCGGATTGATCGCGCGGAACAGCTCAAGGCTGCGGCGGGCGTGCGCCTCGGCCGCGTCGAGGCGGTCTGCCGCCAGTTCCATCACGGCCAGGTTGGTGTGCAGCACGGCCATCCGCTCGCCTTCGGGGGCGAGCCGGGCAAAGATCGCCTGTGCCTGTTCGAAATACTCGCGGGCGGCTTCGAGGTCGAGACGAAAGCGCGCGCTGTTGCCAAGCGCCATCAGCGTGGAAGCCTCGGCGTCGCCACCGGGGTCAGCATCGCGCAGCACTGCCAGGGCCTCGGCATAGCGCGATTCGGCGGTAGCAATGTCGCGCCGATCATGCGCCACGTAGCCCTCGCTCATGATGGTTTGCGCGAGGTAGGCGGGTGTCGCGCCGCTGGCTTCATGAATGCGTCGCGCGACGGCGTACAGCGCCTGCGCCTCGTCGAGCCGGCCGCGCTGCCACTGCACATTGCCGAGCACGTGCGAGGAGCGCGCCACATCGATCGAGTCCGGTGCGAGACGTTGGCGGAGCGCGAACATTTCCTGGTAGATCGCTTCCGCGCCGTCGAGGTCGCCCTGCCAGAACAGCGCATTGCCCAGCGTGTGAAGGCTGTCGGCCAGGGTCAGACTGTCCGCCGCGTGCGCGCGCTTGAGCGCCACCGAACGCCGGGCGACTTCGATCGCGCGTTCGAGATCGCCGCGCGCGCTGTAGCCGATGCCGAGGTTGTTGAGCACCCAGGCGCTCTGCAAGGGCATGCTGCCAGTGGCTTCGCGCAGATCCAGCGCGCGGTTCAGGTGTTTGATGGCCTCGGCCAGGCGGTTGCGCATGCCGTGGTCCACGCCCTGGGCTTCGTGGATCTGCGCCTGCAGGTCGTCGCGGCCGGCCTCTCGAACCAGCTTCCGCGCACGATCCGCGAGGCGATCCTGCGCCATGGGGTCGGTGGCGGCAACGCGTGAGGACCAGGATTTGGCGAGCCATGCGGCATCCAGGGCGCGACCTTGCTCCCGAAGACCGTCAAGCAATGCCTGCGATCGCGAACCGAAGTCATCGCCATCCGCTTGAAGCACTGCCTCAATGCGGGCCGCGAGCTCTTCGGTCCATGCCGGCTGCGCTCCCAGCGACCAGAAGCCGGGACGGATCTGCCACTGTCTTGCTTCGCCTTCGCGGTGACCGTGCAGAACGACGGTCTGGTGGAGGCCTGCCGTCAGCGAGACCTCGATCAGATCAAAGGGAGAAACGAGCTTCTCGGGAGCAGCGTCAGACGTCGCTTCCCGCCAGCGGTCGATGTGATCACCGGGCGCCAGTCCGGCGTTCGCCGCGGCGTAGCCCGTTCCGACCCTGTCGACGATCAACTCGGCCCGGGCCAGCGACATGGTAAGCGCCGTTGCCCAGAGCAGGGCAACGGCCAGCCTGCTCATCGGCCTACCTCGAACGCGTACGGACCCAGTTCGCGGGTGCCACTGCCGAGATCGACTTCGATCTGCCACAGCCACAGCCCGGGGCCGAGCCGAGCCCGGACCTCGGGCGGCAGCGACAGCGAGGTCTCTGTGAGTGGAGCGGAATGCCAGATGCGGTTGGCGTTGGCATCCATCAACTCCACGCGATAGCCGGCGGCGCCGGGTAACGGCTGCCATTCGAGCAGCTCCGGTGCCTGCCGAAGGCGCGCACCATCGGCCGGCGCCGATACGGTATCCACGCCGCGCAGCGGGGGTTCGTCGTCGTGCACACCGTGCAGCAACATGCCAAGCGACACAGCGACCGCCAGCGTTGCCGCCGCAGCCAGCGGCAGCTGCCAGCGGCGGCGTCGCGTAGTCCGAGGTCGCAGCTGCACGGAGGGCATTTCGATGGGCGGATGGGCGACAAGCGCCAGCGCGGCGCGCAGCGCGGCGCGACAGCCGGCACAGGCGACGACATGGTCGAGCAGCGGCCCGCATTCGGCCGGGTCCAGCGTGCCCAGCGCCAGCGCGGTCAGTGCGCTGGTGTCCGGACAGTCCGCCGCTCTGGCCTCGTCGGCGGCGATCTTGCGCAGCGCAGCCAGCAGCTGTCGATCACTGTTCATCGATATCGCTCCGCAGCAAGAGCCCTTCACGCAGCCCGGGCAGCGTTCGGTACAGGCGATTGCGCACCGCGGGCTCACTGTTGCCGGTCAACTGTGCGATCTCGGTGGTGGTGAATCCCTGTGCATGCAGCAGCACCATGCGCCGGACGTCCACCGGCAGATCCTGCAGCCGCCTGCGCAGCTGGTCGAGCAGGTTCTGGTCATGCACGTGTTCCTCCGGGCCGTGGTCGTTGGATGGCAGCGCGTCAAGGAGATCGGCCTCGCCCACACTTCCGACCGATTCCACCCGGGACCGGTCGGGTCGCGCGTGGAAGGCACGGACTGCATCAATGCAGGCCGATACCACCACCTTGTGCAGATAGGACGCAGGAAAGGCCGGACTGCTCTCAGCCTCCATGGCACGCCAGAATCGCAGCCGGGCCTCCTGCGCAATATCCTCGGCGTGTGCCTGGAGTTCTGGCACACCCAGGCGTCCAAGCGCGGCGCGTACGCGGGCTTCCACCTGCCCGAGCAATGCGGCGACTTCGTCTGTCAATGAACCCATCGGCAATTGCCCGGAACTCGACCTCGACAAGAATGCGCCCAACGCG
>CAZGKE010000144.1:0-8791 GCA_964526035.1 uncultured Gammaproteobacteria bacterium
CACCCCACCCATGCCCCTCTACCGCTACCAAGCCCTGTCCGCCGCCGGCGAGACCCTCAACGGTCAGATGGAGGCCAGCTCACCCGACGAGGTGGTGTCGCGACTGCAGGACCAGGGGCATATACCGATGCAGGCGATTCCGGCAGACCAGGCGCCTGCCGATGGCCTGCTCGGCGGCCTGCTGCAGAAGCGCGACATGAACGCGTCCCAGGTGCTGCAGTTCACCCAGCAGCTGGCCACCCTGCTCGGTGCCGGGCAGCCGCTGGATCGCGCCCTGCAGATCCTGCTCGACCTGCCGGAGTCGGAGCGGGCGCGGCGCGTGGTCGAGCGAATTCGTGACGACGTGCGCGGCGGCGCCAGCCTGTCCGAAGCGCTCGACCACCAGCACGGCGTGTTCTCGCGGCTGTACGTCAACATGGTGCGTGCCGGCGAGGTCGGCGGTTCGCTGCACGACACCCTGAGTCGGCTGGCCGATTATCTGGAGCGCAGCAAGGCGCTGCGCGAGCAGGTGATCAACGCCATGATCTACCCGGCCATTCTGGTGCTGCTGGTGTTCGGCGCGCTGCTGATACTGCTTGGCTACGTGGTGCCCAACTTCCTGCCGATGTTCGAGGACATGGGCGAGGAAATGCCGATGATCACCAGCGTCGTGCTGGTGGTTGGCAGCGCCGTGCAGTCGTGGTGGTGGCTGATGATCGCCGCCCTGGTGGGTGGTGTGCTGTTCCTGCGCCAGCAGCTCAAGCTACCCGACAAGCGGCTCGCCTTCGACAGCTGGGTGCTGCAGCGCGGCCTGATCGGCCAGCTGATCGCCAAGGTGGAAACCGCGCGTCTGGCGCGCACGCTGGGAACTTTGGTCCGCAATGGTGTTCCCTTGCTTACTTCGCTTTCGGTCGCAAGGAACGTGATGAACAATACCGCGCTGGTCGCCGCGCTCGACGAAGCGGCCAACGAGGTGAAGACCGGCAACGGGCTGGCCTGGGCGCTGGGACAGAGCAAGCGCTTCCCGCGCCTGGCCCTGCAGATGATCCAGGTCGGCGAGGAGTCGGGCGAACTCGACACCATGCTGGTGAAGACCGCCGATACCTTCGACATGGAGGCCAAGAACACCGTTGACCGCCTGCTGGCGGCGCTGGTGCCAGGCATCACCATCCTCATGGCCGCAGTGGTGGCGATCATCATGCTCGCCATCCTGCTGCCGATCCTGCAGATGAGTTCCACACTGGGATAGTCCAATGAAACGAGTTTCCATTCCGCTGCCGAACCAATCCGGCATGTCTCTGATCGAGATGCTTGCCGTGATCGTGCTGATCGGCATTGTCATGACCGTGATCGGGCAGAACGTCTTCCAGAATCTGGAGAAGGGCAAGCACAACTCCGCCAAGGCGCAGGTAAGTTCGTTGTCGATGAAGATCGAGAATTACGCCATGGACAACAGCTCGCCTCCGCAGCGGCTCGAGGATCTGGTTCGCGCTCCCGGCGACGCCCGCAACTGGAACGGTCCGTACGCGAGAGAGTCGGACCTGAAGGATCCCTGGGGCAACGAGTTCACGTATCGCTTTCCTGGGGAGCACGGTCCTTTCGACCTGATGTCCCTGGGCAACGACGGTCGCCCGGGCGGTGAGAAGTTCGCCGCCGACATCGGCAACTGGGAATAGGTCCCCAGGGCGCGGTCCGCCGCGACCGGTCACGGCTATGCGCCCTCATTGCATTTCGCCCCGCGGGCGCCCTGGCGGCTTCACGCTGATCGAGTTGATCGTGGTGATCCTGCTGATCGCGCTGGCGGTCGGGGTGACTGCTTTCTCGATGTCGTCGATGCTGGAGAGCGCGCGGGTCAACGCCGCCAGCCGCGACCTGGTGGCCGCGCTGCGCTACACCCGTGGACAGGCAATCGTGCAGCGCGAATCGCAGGCGCTTGAGATCGATGTCGAGGCGCGCAGCTTCACCGTGCCGGGGCGCAAGGCGGTCGAGCTTCCGCGCAGCATCGAGGTAAAGCTTCTGACTGCACGCAGCGAGCAGGTAGACGAGTCGCGGGGGCGGATACGCTTTTATCGCGACGGCAGCTCCACCGGCGGCAACGTGCGTTTGATCGCGGGTGAGCGCGAGTGGCGCGTTGATGTGGCCTGGCTGACCGGCGAAGTCAATCTGCGGGAGACGCAGCCATGATCCGCCCGGTCCGTCGTGGCTTCAGTCTGATCGAGATGATCGCGGCGATGTTCATCCTGGCGCTGGGCCTGGGCCTGCTGCTGCAGGTGCTCGGAGGTTCGCTCAATCAGGCGCGGCGTGCTCAGGAGCAGACCGAGGCCGCGCTATGGGCGCAGTCGATGCTGGATACCCTGGGTGTCGGCGAGCCGCTGGAGGCGGGCGGCGAAAGCGGCGAGTTCGACGACCGCTACCGCTGGGATCTCGAAATCAGCGAGGCCGAGCGGGACAGCGAGAGCGTGATCTCGCCCGATGCGCTGCCCTATACGCTGTACCGGGTCGAGCTGACGGTGCGCTGGGGCAGCGATGGGCGCGAGCGTAACGCGGTCTTCGAGACGCTGCGCGTGGCCACCCGGGAGATGTTCTGATGACCGGGTCGACAACGGCACGCGGCTTCACGCTCGTCGAGATCCTGGTCGCCATCGTGCTGCTGGCGCTGCTGCTGGCCACCGCCTACGGCACTCTGGCGGGCGCCACCCGCGCCGCGGCCGGCGGTGAAAAGCTGGTCGAGGAGATCAACAGGATCCGCGTCACCCAGGAACTGCTGCGCATGCAGTGGAGTCGCGCGCTGCCGTTGCCGTTCGATTTCGACGAGACGGAGGGCACGCCGCGCCTGTTCGAGGGCGATGCCGAACACGTCCGCTTTGTCGCCCAGATGCCCGGCCATCTCGGCGAGGGTGGGCCGCAGGTGCAGCTGGTGGAACTGACGTCCGGTCGCGATGGTCTGGATCTGGTGTTCAAGCATCATCCATTGCATCCCACCGATGAAGGCAGCGTCGCTGACGACAGCGAGGGCGTGCTGCTGCTGTCCGGGCTGCGTGAGGGCGCGTTTCGATTCCGCGGTTACGACGACCAAGGCGAACTTGGCGAATGGCAGGACACCTGGGAAACCCCGGGTATCCCACCGCTCATGGTGGAGCTTGATCTGGAGCTCGGCGAGGCCAGCCGCGTGACCTGGCCACTCCTTCAGGTGGCGCTGCTGGTCGACAGCGTGCCCGGCGGCAGCATCCTGCCGACGCGGCCCCCCGGAGGGGCCGATTTCGGGCCGTCGCCGGCCGCCGGTCGGCCAGACGTTCCGGATGTGCCGGATGTACCGGACGATCCGCCCGACGATGGAGGCGGTTGACATGCGTACGCATCGAGGGGTCGCCTTCATCGTGGTGATGTGGGTCATTGCCCTGCTGACGGTGCTGCTCGGCAGCTTTACCCTGCTCGCACGCACCGAGGCCCTGCAGTCGCGGCACCTTTTCGATTCCGCGACCGCGCGTTTCGCAGCCGAGGCCGGACTGCACCGCGCGGTGCTGGAGCTGTCCAGCCCGGACATGACGACGCGCTGGATGGGCGACGGGCGCAGCTACACGTTCGAATTCGGCGAAGCCGAAGTGCAGGTGCAACTCACCGACGAAAGCGGCAAGATCGACATCAACGTTGCCGACGAACTGGTGTTGACCGGCCTTTTTCAGTCCGCGGGCCTGGACGAACTTGCCGTGCAGGGTCTGGTCGACGCCGTGCTCGACTGGCGCGACCCCGACGACCTGGTGCGCGCCTTTGGTGCAGAACTGGACGACTATGCGGCCGCTGACTACGCGTACGGACCGTCGAACCGGCCGTTCGCCACCGTGGAGGAGCTGCAGCAGGTGATGGGAATGACCCACGCGGTCTTCCGCAGCATCGAACCGGCGATCACCGTGCACTCCGGTAGTGCGCAACCGAACCCTGCCTTCGCCACCCTGGAGGCGCTGCTCACCCTTCCCGGAATGGACCCCGACCTGGCCCGGCAGATCATCGAGCAGCGCCAGCAGCACGACCCGGCCATGCAGGGCGCGCCGGTGGCGATTCTTCCAGACGGCACCCCGGTAGTCGCCCAGCAGGGAGGGCTCACGTATAGTATCCGCGCCCGGGCCACCCTTCCCAACGGAGCCTGGACCGAGCTGGATGCCACCATCCGCATGGGCGCCCAGGCGCGGGCGGGGCGGCCATTCCAGATCCTGCGCTGGCGCGACAGCGACTTCCTCTGAAGAACATCATGTCCGAAAGCGAACGACTTGAACGTCTGTTCGGCCGCCTGCGGACGGCCTACACCCGAAGCCCGTTGCCGGGCTTCCTGCGCTGGTGGAGCGGCGAGCTGCGCGAGTGCCTGCCGCAAAGCTGGCGGGAATCGTTCGACAGCAAGGGTCGCGCGCTGACCGTGCGGGTAAGTTCCGATGCTGTGGTCCTGACGCGTGCCTCGGGTGCCGAACTCGGATCAGTCGCCCGTTCGCTTCCAGCGGCCGAACAGCGCAGCGCGGTGACCCGTCTGCTGCAGTCGGTCGCCGAGGAAACCCCGCGCCAGGTCCTGATCGTGCCGGCCGATGCGGTGCTCACCCGGCGCATGCGGTTCCCGCTGGCAGCGGAAGACAACCTGCGCCAGGTGCTCGGCTTCGAAATGGACCGGCAAACGCCGTTCAAGGCCGACCAGGTTCACTTCGACTGGCGCGAACTCGAACGCGACCTGCGTGCGCGCCAGGTGGAAATCGAGCTGGCGCTGGTGCCGAAACCGGTGGCCGATCCGTTGCTGGCTGCGGCCACCGAGGCCGGCTGTGCGATCGACGCCATGGATTCCACCGACGCCCGAGGCCATGCGCGCGGTTTCAACCTGCTGCCGGCGGAGCGCCGCGCCAGGCGCGCCAACCTGCGTCTGCGGTTGAATCTGGCCCTGGGAGCGATCGCGCTGGTGCTGCTGGTGGTGGTGATGCAGCAGTCACTGAGCAATCGCCAGCAGGCAGCGATCGCGATGCGGATGGAAGTCGAGGCGCTGCAGGAAGAGGCGAAACAGGTGGCGCAGCTGCGCAACGGGCTCGATGAAGCCGCTGCCGGCGCCAATTTTCTCGCCGCCAAGCGCCGCAGCCAGCCGCTCATCGTCGCCATGCTCGACGAGGTAACGCGCAGGCTGCCCGACGATACCTGGCTGGAACAGCTGCGCCTGAACGAGGGCAAGCTCTGGCTGCGTGGTCTCAGCACCGCGCCAGCGCAGCTGATCGGCGTGCTCGATCAGTCGCCGCGGCTGACCAATCCGTCGTTCGACGGTGCCATCCAGCCGGATGCGCGCTATGGCCAGGAACGTTTCCAGATCCAGGCCGACTACCGGGATGCAGAGGACGGAAGCGATGGCTGACGTCTCCCGTGACCGCGCGCTGGCCATCGGCCTGCTGGTGGGGGCTTTGCTGCTGCTGTACTTCCTCGGCTTCCATTGGTGGTTCGTGCGCGGACATCTCGACCTGTCGCGCGAGATGGCCGACCTGCGCGAGCAGGCCGAACGTTTCTCCGCCACGATCGCCCAGCGCCCGGCGGTTGAAGCGCAACTCGCCAGGGTGCGCGAATTCGAGGCCAACAACCCCGCGTTCCTGAGCGAAGGCAACTTCGATGCCGCCAGCGCCACGCTGATCACGCGGATGCGGCGCTCCGTGGAGGCCCACGCGCGCGATCCGCAGACCTGCCAGCTATTGAGCAATCAGCCGGTGCGCTCGCGCGATCCCGAGCGCTACCTTCGGGTGACCATCAATATCCGCATGCGCTGCGACATCGAGGATTTCGCGGCCGTGGTTCACGATCTGGAAAACGGCAGTCCTGTCCTTTTCCTCGACAACCTGACCATCGACAGCCGCCGTTTCGGTCGCGTGCCAGGACGCGCGCAGCGGGTGCAGGACTACACCGAGCAGCGCTTCACCCTGTTCGGCTATGTGCGTCAGAGGGGGCCGGTCGATGGCAGCTGAACTGAACCGCATCGTCACTCCAGCGCTGGCTGGCTGCGCCGTGCTGCTGGGCGTGCTTGCGCTGGCCCAGATGGCCGGGCTCGGTCGTGGCCACAGCCTGCCGACCGACGTCGAGGCAGTGCCGCTGGCCGGACAGGTCGACCTTCACGAAGTGCTGCCGCCGCTGCCGCCGCTGGAGGCGTTTGCTGCGATCCGCGATCGCCCCCTGTTCAATCCGCCCCGACGTCCCGCGCTGCCCGAAGACCCGACTCCCCCAGTCGAAGACCCTGTGAACGGCCACGAAGAGCCGCCGCCACCGCTGGACGTGTCGATCACCGGGATCATCATCACCCCGGATGTGCGGATCGCGATGGTTCGCCCGAGCGGCAGCAAAGAATCCGTCGTGCTGCGCGAAGGCATGCCATTGCCCGGGGAACTCGGCGCATGGACCTTGAGTCGAGTGTTGCCACGCCGCGTGTTGTTCGACGGCGGCGTGGGGACCGAACCGGCCGAGATCGAGTTGACCGTCGACAAGACCATGCGCAGCGCGCCGGCGGCTCCATCCGGGACGACGCCTGTGGCGGCCACGGTGACGGGGTCGGGCGAGGAAGCCCAGGCCAGCGATGTACAGAGCCGCGCTGCCGAGATCCGGCGGCGTATCGAGGAACGGCGACGACAGATGCGCGAGGAAGCCGCGCGGCTGAGTGTCCAGGAAAAACAAGAGTAATGAAGACGATGGATTCAGCAACAACCCTCCGCTGGTGCATGCTGCCCATGCTGGCGCTGCTGCTGGCTGCGTGCGCGACCCCGCGGATGAAGGCGCCCGAGCCGCTGCGCAGCGGCATCAGTGCGCAGCAGGCCTTCGACGAATTTGCCGAAACCGGCACCGTGCAGGGTGACCAGGCCCTGCCGCGCGAGCAGGCGGTGGTCGAGCCGGGCACGGGACGCTTCATCGACGAGCGCGCTGCGGGCCGCGTGCCCCCCGGTCCGCCCGGCGATGGCGAAGCGATGTTCAACTTCGAGGGGCTGGCGCTGCAGGAGGTAGTCAAGGCCATACTTGGCGAGCTCCTGCAGCAGAACTACGTGATCGCGCCCGGCGTCGGCGGCACCGTGACGTTTTCCACCGCGCGCCCGGTCAAGGCCGACCAGGCCATGTCGATCCTCGAAATGCTGCTCGGCTGGAACAACGCCACCCTGGTGTGGGGCGACGGCCGCTACACCGTGCTGCCCGTGGCCAACGCCATTCCCGGCAACCTGACCCCACGCATCGGCCCGCCGGAAGGCGCGCGCGGCTACGAGCTGCGCGCAGTGCCGCTGCAGTACATTGCGCCGGCGGAGATGGAGAAGATCCTGCAGCCCTATGTGCGTCCCGGCGCCATCGTCCGCGTCGACAACCTGCGCAGCATGATGATCCTGGCCGGCACCGCGCGCGAACTCGCCAACTATCTGCAGACCATCGAAGTGTTCGACGTCGACTGGTTGGCCGGCATGTCGGTGGCCATCTACCCGGTCGAAGCCGTCGAGGTTTCCAAGCTGCTGCCCGAGCTCGAAGCGGTCTTTGGTGAAGGCGCAGGAACGCCGATGGCCGGCCTGTTCCGCTTCATGCCGATCGAACGCCTGAACGCGGTACTGGTGATCACCACGCAGCCGCGTTATCTGGAAGAAGCCGAGCAGTGGATCCGGCGTCTCGATCGCGGCGGAGCCGCCAGCGGGGCGCGTCTCTACGTTTACGACGTCAAGAACGTCAAGGCCACCGACCTGGCCACCAATCTGGAGCAGGTGTTCGGCGGCGGCTCCACGGGAGCCAACACAGGCGTGCGTGGCGGCGGCGTGGCGCCCGGGCTTGAGCCGGTCGAGATCCGCGGCATGAACGACCCGCGCGAACAGCGCCGTCAGCAGCGCGAAGCCGTCGCCGAGGGTCTGCCCACGCAGCCTCCCGGCGGAGGTGCGGGGCAGGGCATTGCGCTGGGGGATACCGAGGACGTTCGCATCAGTGCCGTCGAGGAATCGAATTCGCTGCTGATCCGCGCCACGCCCTCGCAATATGAAGCCGTGCTCGCAGCGATCAAGAGACTGGATCGCGTGCCGCTGCAGGTGCACATCGAGGCGCAGATTCTGCAGGTCGATCTGACCGATGCCCTGCAGTATGGGGTGCAGTGGTTCTTCAGCGGCCTGAGGCCTGGTGGGTCGCCACCCCGTGGGCCTGGAACCGGAACAGGCGCCGGGGATGTGATATCGCCCATCGTTCGCGGCGCGCGCATGAGTTCGGCAGGGATCACCTGGAACTTCGTCACCGACAGCGCGTCGTCCATCCTGACCACGCTGGATCAGGTCACTCGCACCGAGGTGCTCTCGGCGCCCTCGCTGGTGGTGCTGAACAATCGTGAGGCAGCCATCAATGTCGGCACCCAGATCCCGGTGGTGAGCAGCTTTCTGGACTCCGGTATCGGCACGGGCACCGGCGGCGGCCTGGTGGGCCGCGGCATGGTCCAGTTCCGCGATACCGGTGTCACCCTGACGGTCACCCCGCGCGTCAATCCGGGCGGCCTGGTCTTCATGGAGATCTCCCAGGAGGATTCCAATCCCACCGGAGACCCGGATGCGACCGGAAACATCTCGGTCAACCGCCGGACCATCAATACCGAGGTGGCCGTGCAGAGCGGCCACACCGTACTCCTGGGCGGTCTGATCAAGCAGACTGACAGCAAGGGCAGCAGCGGAGCGCCATTCCTGAGTCGGATTCCAGTCCTGGGCGGTCTTTTCGGTTCGCAGAACCGCCGCTCCGACCGCCAGGAACTGCTGGTGCTGATCACCCCCACCGTCATCGCCAGCGGCGATGACGCACAAGCCCTGACCGACGA
>CAZGKE010000145.1:0-8788 GCA_964526035.1 uncultured Gammaproteobacteria bacterium
GATGTGCGACGGCGTCACCCAGGGTCGACCCGGCATGGAGCTGTCGCTGTTCTCGCGCGACACCATCGCCATGGGGACCGCCATTGCCCTGTCGCACGACATGTTCGACGCCGTCGTGATGCTCGGCGTCTGCGACAAGATCGTGCCGGGCCTGCTGATCGGCGCGCTCTCCTTCGGGCATCTGCCGGTGATCCTGATCCCGGCCGGCCCGATGCCCTCGGGCTTGCCCAACCGGGACAAGGCGCGGGTGCGCCAGGCGTTCGCCGAAGGCAAGGCCACGCGCGATGAGCTGCTGGCCGCCGAAGCCGCCAGCTATCACAGCCCCGGCACCTGCACGTTCTACGGCACTGCCAACTCCAATCAGATGCTGATGGAGGTGATGGGTCTGCACCTGCCCGGCACAGCATTCGTCAATCCCAACACGCCGCTGCGCGACGCCCTGACGGTCGCCGCGGCCGAGCGCGCCTGTGCCGCCGATCTGCCGCCTCTTGGCTACGTCGTCGACGAAAAGGCCATCGTCAACGCAATGGTCGGACTCGCCGCCACCGGCGGCTCCACCAACCACGCCATACACCTGGTGGCGATTGCGCGCGCCGCCGGAATGGTCATCGACTGGGACGACCTCGACGCCCTGTCGCGGACCACTCCGCTGCTGGCGCGGGTGTATCCGAACGGCCAGGCCGACGTGAACCACTTCCACGCCGCTGGCGGACTCGGCTATGTGATCCGCGAGCTGATCGAAGCCGGTCTGCTGCACGCCGACATCCGCTGCGTGCACGGCGGCGACCTCGATGCGCAGGCTCGCGAACCCTGGCTCGACGGCCTGAGCCTGCAATGGCGCGCGCCGCCGCTCGAGCCCCTCGACCGCGACGTGCTGCGCCCGGTAGCAACACCGTTCGATGCCGAAGGCGGAATGCGTCTGCTCAGGGGCAACCTCGGGCGCGCGGTGGCCAAGATCTCGGCGGTGGCCCCCGAACACCGCGTCATCGAGGCACCGGCGCGCATCTTCGATTCGCAGAACGCGCTGCTCGACGATTTCAAGGCGGGGCTGCTGGAAGGCGATTTCATCGCCGTGATCCGCGGCCAGGGTCCGCGCGCCAACGGCATGCCGGAGCTGCACAAGCTCACCCCCACGCTCTCGGTCCTGCAGGCGCGCGGCCAGCGCGTGGCGCTGCTCACCGATGGCCGCATGTCGGGCGCCTCCGGAGCGGTGCTGGCCGCCATCCATGTGGTTCCGGAAACGGCCTGCGGCGGCGCCATCGGTCGCCTGCGCGACGGTGACGTGGTGCGCCTCGATGCCGTCGCCGGCACCATGAACGCGCGGGTCGATGCGACCGCATGGGAAGCACGCCAATCCGCCCAGCTGGATCTCGCCGCCAATCGCAGCGGCATGGGCCGCGAGCTGTTTGCCCTGATGCGCAGACATTGCGGCTCCGCAGAAGAAGGCGCCAGCGCGCTGTTCGAGGAAGAACAGGATGTTGCTTGCCGCGCAGGCGATGACACGTGACCCGGCGATGACCAACGCCCTCGCCCTGGTGGCCGACATCGGCGGCACCAACGCGCGCTTCGCGCTCACCGATCCCACTGCGGACATACCGACGCTCAGCCAGCAGCGCACCCTGCGCTGCGCCGATTTCGCCAGCCTGCATCACGCCGCCGAGGACTACCTTGCGGCCACCGATGCCAGGCCTGTCCACGCCTCGCTGGCCGTGGCCTGCCCGGTCAAGGGTGACGAGGTGCGCCTTACCAACCGCGCGTGGGCCTTCAGCCGCAGTGAACTCAAGCAGACGCTGGGTCTCGAAACGCTCACCGTCATCAACGATTTCGGCGCGGTCGCCTGGTCGGTGCCGGCGCTCGGCAAGGACGACCTGCTGCCGCTTTACGGGCCCGCAGGGATTCCCGAGCGCGGACCGGTGACCCTGATCGGCCCCGGCACCGGACTCGGCGTCGCACTGCTTGCCGGCGAACGCGCGCGTGGCTGGACGGTGGTCGAAACCGAAGGTGGACACGTCAGCTTCGCGCCGCAGGGCGATGAGGAGCAGCTCATCGCCCGCTGGGCCATCGCCCGCTTCGGGCGCGTATCCAACGAACGGCTGGTTTCCGGCGCCGGCCTTTCGCACATCGACGCCGCGCTTCGCGGGGAGGACCCATCCAATCGCGCCGCCACGCTGCGCGAACCGGCGCAGATCGTCGCCGCGGCACTGGAAGGGCACGACCTGGTCGCGAGACGAACGCTGGCGCGCTTCTGCGCGATCTTCGGCAGCGTCGCCGGCGACTGCGCCCTGGTGCACGGTGCGCGCAGCGTCGTCATTGCCGGCGGCATCGTGCCACGCATCATTCCCTTCCTCAGAAGCAGCGCCTTTCGTGAACGCTTTCTTGCCAAAGGCCGTTTCGCCGACTACCTCGCCGCCGTGCCGATCCACCTCATCACCCATCCCCATCCGGGACTGCTGGGCGCAGCGATGGCGCTGAAGGACCCGCCGCAGGAAAGTACCGCATGAGCCGCTGGACCGCCGACAGCCGAGCTGGCGCCGTTGATGCGGTGTTCGACGCCGCCCCGGTCCTGCCGGTACTGACCATCGAACGCCTTGACCAGGCGCTGCCGCTGGCGCAGGCGCTGGTGCGCGGGGGGCTGCCGGTGCTGGAAGTGACCCTGCGCAGCCCGGTCGCGGTGGAGGCCATCCGTCTGATTGCCGCGGACATCCCGGAAGCCGTCGTCGGTGCAGGCACGGTGCTTGATGCCGCGCAGCTTGACAAGGTGGCCGCGGCGGGTGCGCGCTTCGCGATCGCTCCCGGTTTTACCGAAGCGCTCTACGGCGCCGCCGACGCAGCGCCGATCCCGCTGATCCCGGCAATCGCGACAGCCAGCGAACTGATGCGAGGCCTGGAGCGCGGGCATCGCCGTTTCAAGTTCTTCCCGGCGGTCGCTGCAGGGGGCATCCCCGCACTCAAGGCCTTCGCCAGCCCCTTCCCGCGGGTGCGCTTCTGCCCCACCGGAGGCATCGACGCCACCAACGCGTCGGAGTGGCTGGCCCTGTCCAATGTCGCCACCGTGGGCGGCTCATGGATGGTACCGGCCGATGCCCTGCGCGACGGCGACTGGGGTCGAATTGCCGACCTGGCAGGGCGGGCGGCCGCGTTGCGGCTGAGGGCCTAGGAGACGTCAGCGACCTGGCTTGGTGGTGGTTGCGCGACGGTCCTGTCTCTTCAATGGCAGGCTGATCGCGGCTTGCGCCGCTCCTACAGAAGCTTTGCGCGCGCCCAGCTGGCCGTGTACACGACCCAGTCGTCGCCGCCCTTCTTCCAGCCCGACTCCACTTCGTAGGCGCCCGCCTGTTCAGGTATGAACGAACCGCTGCCGCCGCTGGCGAACGCGGTGAAGCGCACCGTGGCGCGATCGCCGTGCATGGTGACCTCCATCGGACCCAGCGTGATGCCGAGCGAGCGGTGGCGCATGGTCTCGACCCGCACCAGCGCGTGCAGTTGACGAACGTCGAGCTGGCCCTCCTGCCCGAAGAAGTCCTCCGCCACGCCACGCATGAACTGCCCGGCCTCGCGCTCCTCAAGCGCCTCGACCATCGCGCCGATGCGCGCGCGCAGCGCTTCCTCGTCCGGCTCGCGGGCGCAGGCGGCCAGCAGAACCGCTGCCAGGGCCAGGCCCAGGCCCAGGTATCCGGGCCAACGGCGCCCCGGCAAGCGCCACGCGCCCGGGTCGAGGCTGCGCGCCACTGGCGCGAAGCCGCGTACCGACCAAACCTTGACGCGACCCGGCGCCTGCATGCGAAAACGTTCCATCAGCCTGACGACCCTGCATCGTGTTCGCTTGTCAGCTTACACCCGCTGTGCTGCAATCCCTGACAATACGCGGCCGTATTGATCCGTGCGCGCCGAAACCACAACAAGATCCATGCGTTCAAGAGAATCCGGAGGGGAACCCACATGAGCACGAGCATCGACCGGCCCTGGTTGGCCCAGTACCCTCAGGGTGTTCCCGAGGAGATCAATCCGGAGGCCTACAGGTCCATCGTCGACGTCTTCGAGAAGTCGGTCGAACGCTTCCGCCACCGCCCGGCCTTTTCCAACCTCGGCAAGACGCTCAGCTTCGATGAGATCGATACCTTCAGCGCCGGCTTCGCCAGCTTTCTGATCCACGAGCTGGGCATGAAGAAGGGCGACCGGATCGCCATCATGATGCCCAACGTGTTGCAGTACCCCATCGCCCTGTTCGGCGCACAGCGCGCCGGCCTTACGGTGGTCAACACCAACCCGATGTACACCGCGCGTGAGCTCAAGCACCAGCTCAAGGATTCCGGCGCCACGGCCATTGTTGTCCTTGAGAATTTCGCAAGCGTGCTGGCGGAGGTGCAGGACGACACGCCGGTGAAGCACGTCATCATCACCGGTCTGGGCGACATGCTCGGCTTCCCCAAGCGCCTGATCGTCAACTTCGTAATCCGGCACGTGAAGAAGATGGTTCCGGCCTACGATCTGCCCGGACACATCCGCTTCAATGACGCGCTTTCCAAAGGCAGCGTCAGGAAGCTGCCCAAGGTGGATGTCGGTCCCGAAGACATCGCCTTCCTGCAATACACCGGTGGCACCACCGGCGTCGCCAAGGGCGCGATGCTCACCCAGCGCAACATGGTGGCAAACATGGAACAGGTGGCCCCGGTCATCGCCGGCAAGGCCAAGGAGGGCGAGGAAGTGGTGATCACCGCGCTGCCGCTCTACCACATCTTCGCGCTCACGGTGAATTGTCTGATCTTCACCCGCTTTGGCGGCCGGAACATCCTCATCACCAACCCGCGCGACATGCCCGGCTTCGTCAAGGAACTGAGCCAGGTGCCGTTCTCCATAATCACCGGCGTCAACACCCTGTTCAACGGCCTGCTCAATACGCCCGGCTTCGACAAGCTCGATTTCAGCCACCTGAAGGCCGCCATGGGCGGCGGCATGGCCGTGCAGAAGGCGGTGGCCGAACGCTGGATGCAGGTCACCGGCACCGTGCTGATCGAAGGCTACGGCCTCACCGAAACCTCGCCCGTCGCCACCGTCAACCCGCCCGACATTGCAGGCTTCAGCGGCTCCATCGGTTTGCCGGCGCCGTCCACCGATATCTGCGTCAAGGACGACGACGGCAACATGCTGCCCATGGGGGAGGTGGGCGAAATCTGCGTGCGCGGTCCACAGGTGATGAAGGGCTACTGGGAGCGCCCAGAGGAAACCGCCAAGGTCATCAAGGACGGCTGGCTGCACACCGGCGACATGGGCCGGATGGACGAGAAGGGTTTCTTCTACATCGTCGACCGCAAGAAGGACATGATCCTGGTGTCCGGATTCAACGTGTACCCCAACGAGATCGAGGACGTCATCGCCACCCACCCCGGCGTACTCGAAGTGGCCGCTGTCGGCGTACCCGACGAAAAGGCCGGCGAGGCTGTCAAGGTGGTCATCGTCAAGAAGGACCCCAACCTGACCGCAGACGACGTCAAGGCGCTTTGCAAGAAGGAACTGACCGGCTACAAGCAGCCGAAGTACGTGGAGTTCCGGGACGAGCTGCCGAAGTCAAACGTGGGCAAGATTCTGCGCCGGGAGCTGCGCGACTCGCCGAAGCCGGCGTAGCGTGGCGAAAGCATCCCCGCCGGTGCGGGGATGCTCTGGCTTGGTCGGGCATTTCCGGCAAGGCAGGTGCTTCGCTCAGAAGTCCTGCCCTGATCGATGCACCTCAACGCAGCGCGTACAGCTCCTGGTTGCGGATCATCACCCGGTCGCCCTCGCGAATGCCGCGGTTGTCGCGCTGGCCGACCTGCGCCCAGCGTCCGTCATCCAGGCGGACATCGAACACATAGATCTGGCGATCGCCCTGGCGGCGACCCTCGATCTGGTGACCGGCGATACCGCCCGCCACGGCACCGCCCACGGTCGCCGCGTCGCGACCGCTGCCGGAACCAATGTTGCTGCCGACGACGCCACCGATGATGGCGCCGAGTACGGCACCGCCTCCCGAGGCACGATCACGTTCCCAGCTCGATTGAATCCGCTCGACCGTACCGCAGGTGTCGCAGCGCGAATAGCGTGAGTCCTGATAGCGGGGGTCGCCTGCGGTCTGGTAGCGCGAATCGTTGTATCCGTATCCGCGGTCGCTGTAGCGCGGCGAGGTACTGGCACAGGCACCGATAAGCATGGCGACGAGCGCCAGCAGTGCCGTCTTGAAAATCATGTTGCGCATGGTGTTCTCCGTGACTGTTCAAACCGAATCGCTGAAGCGAGACGGAGTGATAGTTTCCGGCGTGATCGCCTCAGGCCTGTGTGAATGCTACGGTTCGGGCCACGCGCAGTCGGTTCGTTTCCACACATTGCCGTGCGTCTCGATCGTTGATCCGGGACACGGCATGACCCGCGTCGATCGAAACTTGATCGACGCGGGTCGCAAACACACCGAAACCAGATACCTGCCGGCGGTCGAGGCGGTGCAATCCGTCTCTACTCGAAGCCGTCGGCAAATATCAGGTCACTGAAGGTGACGGTGAAGTCGCGCGACTCCTGCGCCCCGCAGGTATCGAATACCGTCGCCCGAATGTCATACACGCCATTGGGGGTTGCGCCGCCTCCCGTGATGGTTACCACGCCATTGCCATCGATGCTGACGGTGCCGCCGCCAGGCAGGGTGGTCGGTGACACACTGGCGCCGGCAAGGTTGTCGTTGGCATCGGCCGGGGCCACGCTGGGGACGACCTGCACGGTGCTTCCCGATCCCGCTTCGACATCGGCGTAGCTGCCCAGCGTGGGCGTCAGGTTGCGCGCGACATTGATCAGCACCTCGGCGGTGCTGACGGACCCGGCGCTGTCGGTGACCAATAGCGTGACCGGATACACACGGACGCCATTGGTCGGCGCCACCAGGGTGCACGCGGCGGTCGCCGACAGAATGATGTCCCCATCGTCATTGAGCGCGCTTACCGCCAGCTCGGGCGGATTGCCCACCACGGAAACCTGCAGGTCACCATCGGGGTCCTGGACATCGCTCACCGATGCCACCGGGCCTACCGCTGTCGGGCTGCCCTGCCTGGTGGTGATCGCTCCGTCGACGACGATCGACGGCGGCGTGTTGGGGCCGGTGATCGAGAAGTCGGTGTCGGAGATGTCGAAGAACACGTTGTCGACGGCTGAGACCCGCACCCGCGCGCGCGTCGTTGCGGCAACGCTGGGGACCATGATCGAGGCGCTGCCGTTGTTGGGCAGCGGCGCGTACTCGATCGGGAAACTCAGGCCACCATCGATCGAGAACGCGATCACCACCTCGCTGGTGCTGACCGGGGCCGCATTGGTTGCCGCCACGTCCCAGGTGATGGTCTGCGCGCTGCCCGCGGCCCAGCTGACCGCGGTATTCGGCGAGGTCACGCGGAACGGTCCGGCAGCGGTAGTCACCGTCAACTGGGTCAGGGCCTCGTTGGTGCCGCCGCCGCCGGCGCGGTTGTCGCGCACGGTGACGCGGAAGTTGAGGGTGCGATTGGTGCTGGGGAGAATCTCACCGGTAAAGCGATTCGGCGAGGTCGTCCCGGGCAGCGGCGCGCTGGGCGGCACCACGTTGGCGTTGTTGAGTATGTAGCGCAGGCTCGGAAAGATGCGCGACGGCTCGAGCAAGGGCACGAAATTGCGGAAGATCGGCCGCGTTCCGTTGTCCACCAGCGAACCTGCGGCATTCGCAGCGCCGAGGTCGAACTGCTCCCAGATGTAGGTCAGGGTGTCGCCATCGGCATCGTCGCCATCGGCAATCAGTTCAAACGGCGTGAGCTGCGGGATGGTGAACGCTGCGGCTGTGGTGACCGTGGGCGGCGTGTTGCCGGTTGCGCTGGTGGTGCCGCAGTTGGAGCCGCCGCCGCTGCTGACGAAGGTCAGCATCTCGTTGAGGCTGATGCGGTGGAAGTAGTCCTCGCTGTTGGGCTGCAGGTTGTCCGCGCCACAGATGCCGGCATAGGACTGAATGGTGACCCCGCTGCCGGGCTCATACGCGGTGGCGGCATTGCGATTGCCGCCGGAACAGTTGCCGCCGGAGCCATTGAAGGCGTGATTTCCGCGGTACTGGTGGCCGATCTCATGGGCCACGAAATCGACGTCGAAGACGTCGCCGATCGGCGAACCCAGCCCGGTGACGCCACGCGCCTTGTTGTTGGTCGAGCAGACCGAGCCCAGCGAGGCGATACCGCCGCCGCCGGTGCTCACCACGTGGCCGATGTCGAAATTGGCGTTGCCGATGACGTTGTTGAGGTTGGTCTGGTTCTGCCCCAGCATCGCGAATCCATCATTGTTGGAGTACGGGTCGGTCGCGCCGTCGGTGTAGATGATCAGATCGTTGTTCGCAATCAGCTCCATGCGGACCGCCAGTTCGCGCTCGTACACGCCGTTGACGCGATTCATGGTGGTATTGATCGCGGCCATGCCATCGGCCACCGTTCCGCCGTGGAACTGCGTGTACTCGCCGGTCGCGGCCATCGCGAGGCGATGAGTGCGCAGCGTTGAACCGGAGTCGATGTTCGGCACCACGCCGCGCTTGGAGAAGTCCGGGAGGTCCGGCGGCAGCGGCTCGCCGCTGAGCAGGCATACCGGGCGTTCGCCCTGCAGTTGCGCGTCGCGTTTCCGGTAGGCCATGGCGTATTCGGTATCGCCTGGAGCCAGAGGGTCGATCAGCACCGTGCCGCTCCAGGAAATGATCTGGGCGTGGAAGCCCTTCGGACTCAGATCCATGCGCAGGGTCGCGCCGGGATCGCTGATGCCCTGGCCCATCCAG
>CAZGKE010000146.1:0-8653 GCA_964526035.1 uncultured Gammaproteobacteria bacterium
GGAGCCGAATCCGCAGCGCGATTTCGGCAACCTAATTACGGAACACCACACTAGGAGCGGCGAAAGCCGCGATCGTCCCTTCCCATCGACGCCGCACCCCGGGTTGCGCACGAGTGGGTTCGGCCGCTTCGCGTTTGCGCCGGGTTTCCCCCGGACCTCCAAGAGCCATGCTGTGCATGAGCGGCGAAGGCCGCAATTGACCCGGTCAGTCGCGAAAGTTCTCGAACTGCAGCGGCAGCTCCAGCTCCGCCCCGCGCAGCAGTGCCATGGCGGCCTGCAGATCGTCGCGCTTCTTGCCGTTGACGCGCAGCTTGTCGCCCTGGATCTGGGTATCGACCTTGAGCTTCGCGCCCTTGATGGTGGCGATGATCTTTTTCGCCATCGGCTGTTCGATGCCCTGCTTCACGGTGATTTTCTGTCGCGCCTCGGCGATGTTGGACTCGACCTCGCCCTCGTCGAGGCAGCGCACGTCGATGCCGCGCGCCACCAGGCGCTGGCGCAGAATCTCGAACATCTGCTTGAGCTGGAAGTCGCTCGGCGCGCGCTGCGTGATGACGGCCTGGTCGAGCTCGAAGCGCGCGTCGGTGCCCTTGAAGTCGAAGCGGTTGCCGAGTTCGCGGTTGGCCTGGTCGACGGCGTTGGTCAGTTCGTGCTTGTCGACTTCTGAGACGATATCGAAGGAAGGCATGGCGTGGAATTCGATAAGAACAGCGGCACAGGTTAGTCCGGCAGCGCGAGGGCGTCCATGTCGAGCGCCTCGCCCGGACGCGGCGTCGGCGCAATCAGCGCATCGGCGGGGGCCGGACCGCCTTCAAACAGGTGCGCGAACAGACGCTCCATGCCGGCGACCATGTAGGGCATCAACGGCAGGTAGTCGCGCTGGAAATCCGGCACGAACATGAAGGCGTCGAAGTGCTGGACGTTCTCGATTTCCCAGTAGGCGACGCTGGCGGCACCGCTGGCACGCGCGGCCGCGACATAGGGACGGCTGGTGAATTCGACCGGCACCAGGCCATCGCTGCTGCCATGGACGATCAGGATCGGGATCGCCGGCAGCTGCGCGGTGGCGCGGGTGGCGTCGATGGCCGCGTGCAGCGCTTCGCTTTCGGCGCTGCCGCCTTCCCACAGCGCGCGCAGGCACTGCACGCCGGGCAGGAAGGGATCGGGAAGCGCGAAGCGGCGATCGACGATGCCGATTTCCCCTGCGGGCGCGACGCCGGCGGTATTCGCCCACCACAGCGCACGTTCCACAGGCGTGGCGATACGCGGCTGGCCGGCGCCATCGACCGCGGCCAGGGCAAAGTCGCAGGGCATGTCGGCAGCGCCACGCCGCAGGTAGGCCGAGGCGTAGCTCACGCCGACCGCGCGCCACAGATCGAAGGCAGCATTGACCGCCGCCTGTCGCAGCGCGGCCTCGCCGAAGCCGAAATCGACCAGCTTGCTGCGCGCTTCGGCAGCGGCTTCTGCCGGCGCTCCCGGCGACAGCAGACCCGCGCCCTGCAGCGAAGCGCAGCGCAACTTGGCGCCACCCACCACCAGCGGGTTGGCGTTGCCGAGCGGCAGAGCATCGCGATACTTGTCGTCGGCGAGCAGGCAGACCTGATACAGGGCGGCCAGCGTCGCTACTTCGTACAGCGACGGCGCGCCTGCCGGCGTGATGTTCGGCGCAGCAGCCAGCGCGGCGTCGAACATGCCTTCGCTGTCGAGCTCCAGCGCGCGCAATACCGCTCCGGCACCATTGGAAACCGCCGCCGCCACGATCACCGTGTTGTCCGCGGTGAACGGCGCGCGCTCGGGAAAGGCGCGGTCGAGTGCGTCGAGTCCGAATTGCGCTGCCTGCAGCGTGTGCCGGCCCCAGTCGGCTTCGGGATGATCGCCCGAGTGCGCATGCTTCATGGCCACCAGCGGGATGTCGCCCGATATGGCGTCGGGTTCAAAGGCCAGTCCATCGCCGCGATTGCCCCGGGTGCCATCCAGCCGAACGCCCGTATCGCTGGCAAAATCGAAATAGTCGGTGCCGGCGCCCTTGTCGGTGTAGGCAATCGCACACCCGCGCGGCAGGCCGAAGGCGCCGGCGAGCGCAATGGCGCCATACACCCCGCGTGAGCCCGACGCCGGCGCCACGATCAGGCAACGCCGCTGGTGATCGAAACCATCCGGAACCTGCGCCAGCACGCGATGCGGGTGACGCGCACCGGGCACGCGCGCCAGCGCCGCATACTCACGGCCGGGGACATCGGGCACCGCGCCATAGATCGTGCCGAATCCGCCCAGCGGAGACAGGTCGGCGATGCCGCGCCAGTTGGTGTGGAAGGCCAGGCGGCGGATCTCCTGCGCCGTCGGCGCGGCCAGATCGGCGGGCAGCGGTACCGGACCGCGGATGCCGTCCAGGCCAAGGCCTGCGCTGAGCAGATCGTCGTCGCCTTCATGGCGCGTCTCGCGCACGGCGCTGGCAAGGAATGTCGGCATGGCGGCAGGCTCCGGCGCGACGCTCTCGACGGTCGGCGGCGGAGACGCATCCCGACCGCAGCCGAGCAGAAGGACGATGAAGGCACAGAGCATGACACGACGGCGCATGGGACATCCTCGATAGCACGACGAAGCCCCCTGTAGGAGCCCACCCGTGGGCGACCTGTCGTGCGTCCTGATCGAACGGGACGGTCGCCCACGGGTGGGCTCCTGCAGGGAAGCCTGAACCAACATAGCAGGCGCGCCCCTGCGCGCCTGCTGCACCTTGGTACAGGCCGGTCCCGCGCGTTCCCGGTGGTAGTCTTTCGGTTCTGCCATTTCGACGGAGGTTCCATGGCCCACCGCATCCTGATCACCGGCGCTGGCAGCGGCATCGGCGCCGGCATTGCCGAGGCGCTGGCCGGGCAAGGCCACCACATCATCGTCACCGACCTCGCTGCCGACGCGGCCGAAACCATCGCCGCGGGCATCCGCAAGGCGGGCGGCTCGGCCGAGGCGCATGCGCTGGATGTCACGTCCGACGACGACGTCGCCCGCTGTCTCGGCGCGCTCAGGCAGCCCCCCGATGTGCTGGTCAACAACGCCGGACTGCAGTTCGTCAGCCGCCTGGAGGAGTTTCCCATCGAACGCTGGGACCTGCTGATCCAGGTGATGCTGGTCGGCGTGGCGCGATTGACGCGGGCCATGCTGCCGGCGATGCGCGAAGGCGGCTTCGGACGCATCGTCAACATCGGCTCGATCCACTCGCTGGTGGGAAGCAGGTTCAAGAGCGCCTACGTCGCCGCCAAGCACGGCCTGATCGGCTTCTCCAAGGTGCTGGCACTGGAAACTGCCGACACCGACGTCACCATCAACACCATCTGCCCCACCTACGTGAAGACCCCGCTGGTCGACAAGCAGATTGCCGATCAGGCGAAACAGCACGGCATCAGCGAGGAACAGGTGGTCAGCGAGATCATGCTGAAACCCATGCCCAAGGGCGAGTTCATCAGCTTCGAGGAACTCGCCGGCATCACCGCCTTCCTGATATCCCCCTGCGCGCGCAACATCACCGGCCAGGCGATCGTCGTGGATGGCGGGTGGACGGTACAGTAGAGCGAGTTCCAGTAGCCAGTTCCAGTAGCCAGGTAAAGCCGGATCGCCCAGCGGGACCGAACTGCAACCCTCCACGACGAAGCGAATCCCGTTCTCAAGCCGGCGGTTCTGGAACTGACTACTGGCTACTGGAACTGCGCTTGGTCTGGCTACTGGAACGGGCCACGGGATCTCAAACGCACCGTAGGGAAGTGACACCATCTCTTGCATCGCAAGCCAATCCTCTCCCCCGCCCCACTCCATGCGAATCTTGATCACCGACGACCACCCGCTGTTCCGCGCCGCGCTCAGGCAGGCAGTGAGCCAGTGCGTGCCCGGTGTCGAGATCGCGGAGGCGGCGGATCTGGAGGCGGCGCATGCGGATCTGGAAGCGCATCCGCAGACCGATCTGGTGTCGCTGGATCTGCACATGCCCGGCGTGAGCGGACTGGCCGGACTGGCGGCGTTGCGCTGCCGGCATCCGTCGGTGGCGGTGGTGGTGGTGTCGGCGCACGATGATCCGGCGGTGATACGCCGCGCATTGGCGCACGGAGCGCAGGGCTTCATTCCCAAGAACGCCGATCTCGACCAGTTGGCCGACGCCTTCGCTGCGGTGTTCCGCTGCGAGGAGTGGGTGCCGCCGGCGATGCGCGCTGCGGTGGCTGCCGCCGAGGCGCCTGCCGACGAGGACCTCGCCGCCCGACTGGCGCGGCTGACCGCGCAGCAGTATCGGGTGCTGGAGATGGTCGGCCAGGGCCTCCTCAACAAGCAGATCGCCGATCGCCTCGGCATCGCCGAGCGCACCGTCAAGGCGCACGTCGGCGACGTGTTCACCAAGCTCGGCGTACGCAACCGCACCCAGGCCGGCGTGCTGTTCCAGCGCCTGGAGCTCAGCGATCCGGCGCGCGCGCCGGTCTGATCCGCGCCAGCAACGCGCGCAGCTTGAGCGGGCTGAGCGGCTTGTGCAGCAGCGGCACACTGGCGGCTGCCGACGCTTTCGCGACCGCCTCGGAGTGATCGGCGGTGATCAGCACGGCCGCCAGACCGGGCACGCGGTGGCGCAGTTCGGCAATCAGTTCCAGACCGGTATCGTCGCCGTCGAGGTGGTAGTCCACCAGGGCCACGTCCGGCCGCGCCTCAGCCAGAAGCGACAGCGCATCGCCAGCGCCGCGCGCGGCGTGAACCCGGCAGCGCCAGCCTTCCAGCAGCGCCTGCATGGCGGCCAGCACGCCGGGTTCGTTGTCGACCACCAGCACGGCGAGGTGCGGACTCGGCGTCGCACCGCGCGGGGTGGAGCTGCGCTGCGTCGCGGGCGCGGCGCGGGCCACGCGCACCCCGAACACGGTGCCGCGTCCGGGTTCGGAGCGCAGCATGATGCGGTGCCCGAGCAGGCGCGCCATGCGCTCGGCGATGGCCAGTCCAAGCCCCAGCCCCGGGTTGTCGCCGCCGCGTGCCAGCCGACGAAACTCCTGGAACACGGTGAGGCGATCGGCCTCGGCGATGCCGGGGCCGGTGTCCCAGACCTCCAACTGCAGGTGGTCACCGCTGCGGCGCAAGCCGAGCAGGATGCGACCGTGCTCGGTGTAGCGCACCGCATTGGAGAGGAAGTTCTGCAGGATGCGTCGGAGCAGCTGCGGATCGCTGCGCACCCAGGCCTGCGAGCGCACGTGGCGGAAGTCGAGGCCGCGTTCGCCGGCCAGGACCTGGAACTCGGCGGCCAGCGGCTCGAAAAGTTCGGCCAGCGGAAAGTCGCTGATGCGCGGCTCCAGGCCGCCGGCATCCAGGCGCGAGATGTCGAGCAGACCGGCGAGCAGCGATTCGGTGGCGGCCAGTGAACCCTGGATCTGGCGCACCGGCTCGCGGTACTGCGCGTGCTTGAGCTGCTGCTGCAGCGCATGCGCGAACAGGTGGGCGGCATTGAGCGGCTGCACCAGATCGTGGCTGACGGCGGCGAGGAATCGCGACTTGGCGGCGTTGGCCTGTTCTGCCGATGCGCGCGCGTGCTCGGCTTCGGCGGTGCGTTCGGCCACGCGCTGTTCCAGGGTTTCCAGCGTCTGCCGCAGGGCGTCCTCGGCGGCGCGGAATGCGGTCACGTCGGTAAACGTGGCGACGAAGCCGCCGCCCGGCATGGGGTTGCCACGGATCTCCATGACGCGTCCGTCGGGAAAGCGGCGCTCGGCCACATAAGGCGTGCCGGCACGCATGTGCCGCAGGCGCTTGGCGACTTCGGCTTCAGTGTCGACCTGTCCGACCAGGCCGCGCGCCAGGTTGTGTCGCAGCAGGACCTCCACCGGCGCGCCTTCGTGCAGCAGATCGTCGGGATATCCGAACAGCCCGGCATAGCGCGCGTTCCACGCCACCAGCCTGAGTTCGGCATCGACCACGCTGATGCCTTGACTCATGTTCTGCAGCGCCGCCTCCAGCAGACTCTGGCTGAAGCGCGCCTGCTGGCTGGCCTCGCCGACGATGGCGGCGACGGCTTCGAGCGGCGCCGGCGCCTCGCGGCGCGCGGCATCGAGCAGCAGACGCGACGACGCCGAGCCGACCACCGCGGCCAGCTCGTGCTCGACCGCCGCCTCCAGCGTAAGCGCATCGCGGTGCGCGTCGAACAGACGGACGACGCGATCCTCGCTGAGGAAGCGTCCGGCAAGATCGCGCAGCACGTCGTGCGACAGCCGCGCCAGCGGACGCGGTGCGCTGGGCGTGCGCGCCGGCAGCAAGGCCAGCAGCGCGGTGAAGGCGAGATTGGCGAACAGGCTGGCGGCCACACCGCGGCTGAGCCGGTCCCAGCCAGCTAGCCCGAGCAGGCCTTCCGGCGACAGCCAGGCAAGCCCAAGCGGACCCTGCGCCACCCACAGCGGATCGATGCCGCCGGAACGCGCGGCGAGCGGTGCAAGCAGCACGTAGCTCCACACCAGCACACCGGCGACGATGCCGCCCAGCACGGCGCGCATCGGCAGCTGCGGCAGGAACACTGCAAAGGCGACTGCCGGCGCCAGCTGCGCCAGCCCCGAGAACGACAGCGAGCCGATGTCGGCCAGCGCCTCGCTGTCGCCCAGCGCGCGGCTGTAGCCGTAGGCCAGCAGCATCACCAGGGCGATTCCGAAACGCCGCTGCACCAGCACCGCGACGCGCAGGTCGGTGCGCTCCGACCAGCCGCGTCCGACCGCCAGCGGCGCCAGCCAGTGGTTGCCGATCATGATCGACAGCGTCAGGCTGGCCAGTATCACCATGCCGGTGGCGGCCGACAGTCCGCCGAGGAAGGTGAGCAGCGCCAGACCGCTCTGCCCCTCCATCAGCGGCAGGCCGAGCACGTACAGATCCGAGGGCAGTCGGTCGCCGAGCAGAAGGCTGCCGGCGCGGGCGAACACCAGCACCGGCAGGCTGATCAGCACCAGGTACAGCGGAAACAGCCAGCGCGCGGTCTTCAGATGCGCGCCGTCGCGGCATTCCACCACGCCGATGTGGAACTGGTGCGGCAGGCTGAACATGGCCAGCACGCCGAGCAGCGCCAGCGTGGCGAACACGCCGAGGTCCAGCGGCCTGACCGGCAGGGTGCCGGCGCTGCGCGAGAACAGGTCGGCCGGCCCGTCGAACATGCCGAACATCACATAGCCGCCGACCGCCAGCAACGCGCCCAGCTTGAGCAGCGATTCGAAGGCCATGGCCAGCACCAGGCCGCCGTTGTGCTCGGTGGCCGCCGCGCGGCGGGTGCCGAACAGCATGGCGAACACCGCCATCATCAGGGCCACGTAGAAGGCCACGTCCTGCCAGGCCGGCAGCTCGCCGCCGCTGCCGCGACCGGCCGAGACCATGGCGTAGCTCATCGCCACCGCCTTCAGCTGCAGGGCGATGTAGGGCACCATGCCGAGCACCGCGACCAGCGTCACTACCGCTGCCAGGGTGGAGGACTTGCCGAAGCGGCTGGCGATGAAGTCGGCGATGCTGGTGGCGTTCTGCGCCTTGGCCAGCTCAATCAGCTTCAGCAGGAACGGCCAGGCCAGCACGAACAGTGCGATGGTGCCGACGAAGGTCGGCGGAATCGGCCAGCCGGAATTCGCCGCCTGGGTCACCGTGCCATAGAAGGTCCAGGCGGTGCAGTACACCGCCAGCGACAGCGCATAGATCGAAGGCCAAAGGCGCCGGAACCGCTCCGGCGCGCGCTCACCCACCACCGCCACGGCAAACAGCATCCCGACCCAGGCCAGCCCGGCGAGGATGAGAGCGGTGGTCGACAGCATGGACTCAGGCGCGGAGGTTCATGAGGGAGGCGAAGATACACTGGAAGGCGGGGCGGGGCGGGACTTGGGACTCGGGAGTTGAGAGTCGGGACCACGGGACCCGGGACCCGGGGAGCACGAGCGAAGGGCGGCGCGCAAGGGTGGGAGACTGACGGTGGTATGAAAAGCCGGCACTCGGGACACGGGGAGGGGAGCGGTCGGGGCTGAGGCCCCTCCCACAAGGGTTCGGAAACTCGCAGGGCGGCATCCCCATGCTGCCGTTCTCGCTGCTCTTGGCGTCGCGTCGGCACAGGAGTGCCGACCTACGGCCGCGGCTGAAGGAGGGCGATGTCGATCGTTTCGACGCGCAGCTTCTCGAACGCCGGTCGGTCGGGCACGCTGATGCCGCCGTCATCGCCGCGCGTGTACAGCGTGATGTGCGGCGCCGGCTCGCCGAAATCGGGGCCGCCGCGTGCCGCGATGCGGCGACGCAGTTCGCGCTGCGCCGGCATATCGATCTCCACAACGATGCTCTGCGCTTCGCGGCCGTCGCGCAGGCGCTTCAAACGCCATGCGCTGGTCAGTGGTCGCCAGCGCCAGTCCAGGCCGGCCACCAATGTGCGCAGCGCCACGGCATTGATGCCGCACGCGCGCAGGGCGCTTGCCTGGGAACGGGTGAGCAGGGTGACGTGCAGTTCGCGTTTGGGCAGGAACCTCGTGTCGGCAAGTTCAATGCCGGATTCGATGAGGGGCCAGGCGTCGCGGCCGAGATCGAGCAGCAGGCCGCCGTCTGCCGCGAAGCTGGTCCAGGACATGCGGTCGGTGACGTCGCCCATGCCGACATTCTGGCATCGTGGACTTGTTGGCCGTCGTATTTACCCCAAGATCCT
>CAZGKE010000147.1:0-8591 GCA_964526035.1 uncultured Gammaproteobacteria bacterium
CTACAGCCACGTGTTCGGCCCGTCGACCACCTTCGGCAAGGACCTGATGCCCTGCATCGCCGCCCTGCTCGGTGTCGCCCAGGTCAGCGACATCATGGCGGTGGAAGGCGCACACACGTTCCAGCGTCCGATCTATGCCGGCAACGCCATCATCACCGTGGAGGCGCCGGCCGATCAGACCGTGGTAGCCACCGTGCGCGTGGCCTCCTGGGCGGCGGCGGGAGAGGGCGGCAGCGCCAGCGTGGAGAAGGTCGAGGTCGCCGCGGAGCTGCCGACGCACACGCGCTTCGTCGAGCTGAAGCAGGGCAAGAGCGACCGCCCCGATCTGCAGAGCGCGCCGCGGGTGGTCTCCGGTGGCCGCGCGCTGGGTTCGTCGGACAACTTCGCGATCATCTACAGCCTTGCCGACAAGCTCGGCGCAGGCGTCGGCGCCTCGCGCGCGGCCGTCGATGCCGGCTACGTGCCGAACGACATGCAGGTCGGCCAGACCGGCAAGATCATCGCGCCCGAGCTGTACATCGCCATCGGTATCTCCGGCGCCATCCAGCACCTCACCGGCATCAAGGACGCCGGCACCATCGTCGCCATCAACAAGGACGCCGAGGCGCCGATCTTCGAGGTGGCGGACATCGGTCTGGTCGGCGACCTGTTCAAGATCGTGCCGGAGCTGGAGGCGGCTGTTTGAGGTAGGGTCAGGCGTCGGCTATCAGCGGCCAGCGCAACCGCACGCTTGACCGAACCCTCTGTGGGAGCGGCCTCAGCCGCGACAGGTTTGAGGCGTGGCGCGTCGCGGCTGAGGCCGCTCCCACAGTGCCAGGGCGCCGCAGACCGAGAGTTCGCCTGGCCTCTGATGGCAGATCGCCGTAGGTCCAGTCCGCCTCAGTCCCCTTCTACCGTATCCAACACCAACGGTCGGTGGGGTCGCGCCACCGTACCAAAGTACCGTCGCCGGGCCGCGGGTCCTGCGCTAACGTATCGTTTTGTCCGTGGCACAATCGCGCCGCCCACGGGACAGGAGACCTGCATGTCGCGCCCCTTATGGGAACCCAGCCAGGATCGCATTGATCGCGCCAACCTGAGCCGCTTCATCCGCTTCATCCAGCAGAACGTCGATGCCGACGTCAACGACTGGTCGAGCCTTTACGACTTCTCGATCCGTCAGCCGGTCAAGTTCTGGCCGGCGCTGTGGGAGTTCTGCGGTATCCGCAGCCAGGGCAACTGGGACGCGGTGCTGGTGGATGCGGACAAGATGCCGGGCGCGCGCTGGTTTCCGGGGGTGCGACTCAACTTCGCGCAGAACCTGCTGCGCTACAAGGACGACCGTATCGCCCTGATGGTGCGCGGCGAGACCGCCGCCGCGCGCGAGATCAGCTATGCCGAACTGCACGACGAAGTCGCGCGCGTCGCGGCGGCCCTGCGCGATGCCCGCGTCGGCATCGGCGACCGCGTCGCCGGATTCATGCCCAACATCGCCGAGACCGTGATCGCCATGCTGGCCACCAGCAGCATCGGCGCCATCTGGTCCTCCTGTTCCCCGGATTTCGGCATCAACGGCGTGGTCGATCGCTTCGGCCAGATCGAACCCAAGGTGCTGTTCTGCGCCGACAGCTACGGCTATGGCGGCAAGCGCTTCGACTGCCTTGAAAAGGTGGCCGGCATCCTTGAAAAGATTCCCGCCATCCAGCGCGTCGTGGTGGTGCCCACCAGTGAGGCGCGCGCCGACCTGCCAGAACTGCGCGATGCGCAGTGGCTGAACGACTTCGCGCCCGCCACAGACGCGCCGCTCGCTTTTGAGCCGCTGCCCTTCGATCATCCGCTCTACATCATGTACAGCTCGGGCACCACCGGCGTGCCCAAATGCATCGTCCACGGTGCCGGCGGCACCCTGCTGCAGCATCTCAAGGAGCTGGTGCTGCATACCGATCTCAAGCGCGAGGACCGCATCCTCTACTACACCACCTGCGGGTGGATGATGTGGAACTGGCTGGTGTCCAGCCTGGCGGTCGGAGCCACCACCGTGCTTTTTGACGGTTCGCCCTTCCATCCCGACGGCAACGCGCTCTGGGATCTGGTCGATGCCGACGCCATCAGCGTGTTCGGCACCAGCGCCAAGTACATCGCCGCGGTCGACAAGGCCGGCATCAAGCCGCGCCAGAGCCACAAGCTCACCACGCTCAAGACCATCCTCTCCACCGGCTCGCCGTTGCTCCCGGAAAGTTTCGACTTCGTCTATCGGGACGTGAAGGAGCGCGTGCTGCTGGCGTCGATTTCCGGGGGTACCGACATCATCTCCTGCTTCGCGCTGGGCAATCCGCTTCTGCCGGTGTGGAAGGGCGAGCTGCAGTGCCGTGGACTCGGCATGAAGGTGGAGATCCTCGGCGATGATGGCGAGGTGCTGAAGGGCGAGCCGGGCGAGCTGGCCTGCAGCGCGCCGTTTCCGTGCATGCCGATCGGATTCTGGAGCGACGCCGACGGCAGCAAGTACCGCGCCGCCTACTTCGAGACGCATCCGGGGGTGTGGTGCCACGGTGACTACGCGATCCTGACCGAGCACGACGGTGTCATCATCCAGGGCCGCTCGGACGCCACCCTCAACCCCGGCGGCGTGCGCATCGGCACCGCCGAGATCTACCGCCAGGTGGAGCAGGTGCCCGAAGTGCTGGAGTCGATCGCCGTGGGCCAGGAGTGGCAGGGTGACGTGCGCGTGGTGCTGTTCGTGCGCCTGCGCGAAGGCGTCGCGCTGGACGACGCCCTGCGCGACCGCATCCGCAGTCAGATCCGCGACAACACCACGCCGCGCCACGTCCCGGCCAAGGTGATCCAGGTGGCCGACATCCCGCGCACCATCTCCGGCAAGATCACCGAAATCGCAGTGCGCGAGGTCGTTCACGGACGCGCGGTGAAGAACACCGATGCGCTGGCGAATCCACAGTCGCTGGACCTGTACCGGGATCTGCCCGCATTGCGCGAGGGCTGACCAGCGAGGCCCGACCCGCCGTGATGGCTACGCCGCTGGCGTCGACACTTCGACGGCTGGCAGCAACCCCGCCGGCGGTGGGCCGCCGCGCCGCAGGGCCTCGGCCATGGCGCTGCTGTACGGTACCGCCTCGACGCGAAAGCCGGCGTCCGCATGAGCGCCCTGGAAGCGCACGTACATCAGGGGATCGCCGCGCTTGATCTCCAGCGGTCGCGTGATGTCGGTCCACAGGAAGGGCCAGTTCAGCGGGCGCAGTTCGCGTGCGAGATTGAAGCGCTGCGGCACCAGGGTGCCGGGCCAGTCCTGGAATCCAGCATCGAAGAAGGGCGCCGCGGTCTCCACCACCGCCGGTCCGTCGGCCACGAACAGGTTGCGCAGGTCCCAGAACACCATGGGTTGATCGGGCCGCGGCCAGGCCTGCGGTGGAACGAAGGCAAAGGACTGGTAGACATCGTTCTGCGGCCCGGGCTTGCCCCAGCGCAGCGCCGGCTGGTCGCCGTCCGGATCAACGTGCAAGACGATGTCGTAGGGCGCGCGCAGCAGCACGCCGGACGTCATCCAGGCGTGGATCGAGGGGCAGGCGACGCCGGCGCGCGGCACTTCGGGCGGAAAGTACAAGAGCTCCGAGCAGTGCGATCCGGCTACGCACCAACCGATACGCGTGGTCACGATTCTTCCTCGGGCAGCAGCCGGGCCGGCCGTCGTCGGTAGGCCTCGTCAAGGTAGGCCAGCGCGTTGCGCTTGAACGGCGCGATGCGCGCGCAACGGTCCACCGCGGCGCGGAACTCGTGCGTGTCGGGCAGATCGACCAGTCGGAAGCGGGCGTCGGGATCAGGCGCCTGCAGCCGTACATACTGCAGCGGCTCGCCGGCTTCGATGTGCAGTTCGCGCGTGCTGTCCTGCCACTCGAACACCCACTGGAACGGTCGCGTCCAGCGCATGATGTCGAGCCGCCCGGCCAGCAGCACGCCGGGCCATTGCCGAGCATTGGCTTCCATGAAGGGCGCGAAGGTTTCCGCCCAGACCTCGTCGTCGGCCACGCAGAAGCTGTTGATCAGCCACTGGATGGATGGGCGGTCTGGCGCTCGCCACAGGTCGCGCGGCGTCATCGAGATGACCTCGTAGGGCGGCAGGCCGGCGGGGTCGTCGAGCCAGACGATGCGACCGCCCTCCTCGATCGCCTCGATGCGCGCGCGGAAGCCGTAGGGCGCGCGGATCAGGAAGGTTCGGTCGCACCAGGCGGAGACCGCCGGATGGGCGATCGGAGCGCGCAGTGCCTCGATTCTCGATGCCTGGCCGGGTGCTGCACCGACCGGCTCCGAGCGCCAGCCGATCCGGATCGCATGCGCTCCTGCCGTCACGCTGTCACTCCGTCACGCGGATGCCGCTGCGCTGGCCGCGCTGCTGCGCGTGGTGATGCGGTCCAGGCCGTGGCCGTGCGGCCCGTTCTCGTTGCGCCACAACAGGAAGGCGAACAGCAGGCCGAGGGCGCAAAGCACGGTGTACAGCCACATGCCTGCGATGTAGCCGTCGGGATTCTCCGGGCCGGCGGCGAAGCGGTCGTTGAGGAAGCCTACCGCCAGCGGCACAAAGAACCAGCCGGCCTGCTGGCACAGCGTCATCAGCGCATAGGCCGATCCCAGGCGGCGCTGGTCGACGATGTAGGCCACCGAGGGCCACATCACCGCGGGTATCAGCGAAAACACCACGCCCAGCAGCAGCATCACCAGCAGCAGGGTCAGGGGCACGCTGGCGGCGCCGATGAAGGGCACGGCGATGGCGACCGCGGGCCCCGGTGGCAGATAGGTGATGGCCACGAACAGCGGCAGCATCGCCAGCGCGCCGACCGCCATGAACAGCGAGCGTCTGCCGACCCTGTCCACCCACAGGCCGAACAACGGGGTCATGATGATCGCCGCCACCGGCAGCAGGCTGCTGAGCAGCCCGGCGGCCTCGCGATCCAGCCCGTGCGCCTGCTGGAAGTAGTTGATGGCGAAGGTGCGGAAGGGGAACACCACGGCGTAGAAGACCACGCACAGCGCCACCACGTACCAGTAGGAGCGGCCAAACGCGTACAGTTCCCTGAAATTGAGCTTCTCGGTTTCCGCGGGCGTGCCGAGGTCGATGCGGCCCGCGGCGCGCTTCTCGCTGATCCAGTAGAGCATCGCCGCCGCCACCGAAATGCCGGCGACGGCGGTGGCCAGCCACAGCGGATCCTGCCAGTTGACATAGAACCCGCTGGCAAATGAAGTCGACCAGTCGGCCGACGCCGAACCCAGGCGCGAGATCGAGAGATTGATGCCGAACGCGAACGACAGCTCCTTGCCCTTGAACCACTTGGCCAGCGCCGTGGTGGCAGCCACGATCAGCGGCTCGGCGCCGAGGCCGAGCATGAAGCGGCCCGCCAGCATCGTGTAGTAGTCGCCGCTGACGGCGATCAGGGCGGCAGCCACGAGGCAGATGGTGGCCGAAACGGCGATGGCGCGGTGCGTGCCCCAGCGGTCGATCAGGTATCCACTTACGATGAGTGCGAGGATCGCACCGATGTTGTAGATCGAGATGATCAGTCCGGTCTGCTGGTTGCTGAAACCGAGCTGGCTGTGCAGCAGGTCGATGACCGGACCCAGCGCATCGTAGATGTAGTAGTTGCCGAACATCGCCAGGCTGATGAACAGCAGCACGATCCAGCGCTGGAGCGGCGTGGGGCGCGGCAGGGCGCTCGGATTGACGGCATTCATGCGTTCGGATTCTCGTTCGGATGGGCGCCGGTCGGCACTTTAGCGTGTCCGTGCAGCTTGCGCGCGCCTGTGGGAGCGGCCTCAGCCGCGACCGACGCGCTGAATCGGAGCGTGGCGTGTCGCGGCTGAGGCCCCTCCCACAGCGGCGGGTCGACGCTCGACCTGCCCGCGCGCCGTCAGAGCAGGTGGCGCAGCGCCGGAAGATATTTCTCCAGCGAGCCGGTATTCACCGCCACCACGCGTTCGCCGCGGCGCAGCTGACCGCTGTCCAGCAACTGCGGCAGCGCCGCCAGACAGGCGGCGCCTTCGGGCGAAATCCACCAGCGCTTGTCTAGCCACGCGCGCGACAGCTCGGCGGCGGTATCCGCCTCGCTGACCGCGAGCGCGGCGCCGCCGCTGGCGCGGATGATTTCGAGCACGCGGAAGTGGCCGACTCCGGCCGGGACGTTGAGTCCGGTGGACAGCGTGCCGCCGCGCGGCTCTTCGGCCACGGTGTCGGCGGCGCCAGAAGCCATGGCGCGCACCAGGGGCTGCGTCACCTCGCTTTGTACGCAGATCATGCGCGGGCGCTGGCTGCCGATGAGGCCGAGTGTTTCCAGTTCGTCCCAGGCCTTCCACATGCCGAGCACACCGGTGCCGCCGCCGGTGGGATAGATCACCGCGTCGGGCAATGACCAGCGTGCCTCGCCCGGCGCCGGTTCCGCCAGCTCCAGGCCCAGGGACTTCTTGCCCTCGATGCGCCAGCCCGGCTCCTGGAAGGTGGCGACCGAGAAGTAGCCCTGCGGGAGCAGGTGCGTCTTCATCCACGCGCCCGCTTCGCGGATGGTGCCTTCGACGAAGTGCAGCGACACGCGCTCGGGGTGTCGCTGCGCGGCCGCCGCAACGCTGCCGACGATGGGCGCCGGCGTGTCGCCGGGCATCACCACCGCCACCGACAGGCCGGCGGCCAGCGCATAGCGCGTCAGCGAATCGCCCGCATTGCCCTGCGTAGGCACCGCAAGGCGCGTCAGGCCAAGCCGTCGCGCCTGCGCCACCACCATGGCCATGCCGCGATCCTTGAAGCTCTGGGTCGGGTTGGCGCCGAAGCCCGGGTGAGCGCGGCCCTCATCCTTGACCACAAGCGCCAGACCGGCGGCGCGCGCGAGCGGATGGTCGGCGTAGTCGAGCAGCGGCGTGTGGCCCTCACCGAGGGAAACGATATGGCGCGCGTCATCGCGATCGGCGATGTCGAGCGCCAGCAGCGCGCCGAAGCGCCACATGTCCTTGCGAGCGGGCTTGTACCAGGCAGCATTGGGCTGGTCGTGCCGCAGGCGTTCGACGTCGATGACCATCTCGACCGGACGACCATCGACCGGGTCGAGGTTCATGACCGCATCCGCAGCGTATTCGCGGCCGGATCCCAGGCCGCGCAGACAGCGCACCAGGCTCATGCCAGCGCTTCGTCCGGAGCGAGCAGGGCTTCGGCCTCGGCGCGATTGGCTTCCAGGCGATCGAGGAGGCTGAACAGCTGGCGCCGCTCGGCGTCGCTGAAGTCACCGAGCAGCGCTGCCTCGAAGGCCAGCGCGGCGGGCGCCACCTGCTGGTAGATGGCGCGGCCGTCGGCGCTGAGTTCGAGCACCGAACGACGACGGTCGCCTTCGTGGGTGTCGCGCAGCAGTCGATTCGACTCCAGCAGCGCATTGACCGCGCGGCTCACAGCGACCTTGTCCATGGCGGTGCGCTCGGCCACTTCGCTGGCCGACAGCCCCGGATGGCGACCGAGCACCGCGAGCACGCGCCACTCGGTCACCGACAGTCCGAAACGGGACTGGTAAGTGCGCGCGATGGCGCTCGACAGGGTGTTCGATAGCACCGAGAGCCGGTACGGCAGAAAACGCTCAAGCGCCAGCACTGAAGGGTCGGCCATGCTGCGTTGCCCCTTGCAAATAGTTTCAGATGAAACTATAACACTCTTTTCCAGCGATGCCATCGCGTCCGCCACCGCAGCACGGAGTCCGTCATGAGCGCACAGCCGAACCTGGGCATCAAGCCCACCACTTTCGAGAACCCGATGGGCATCGACGGCTTCGAGTTCGTTGAATTCGCCTCGCCCGAGCCGGCCACACTGCATGCCCTGTTCAAGCGCATGGGTTTCAGCGCCGCGCTCAAGCACAAGTCGCGGCCGATCACCGTGTATCGCCAGGGCGGCGTCAATTTCCTCATCAATGAGGATCCCGACAGCTTCGCCGCCGACTTCGCCGCCAAGCATGGCCCCAGCGCCTGCGGATTTGCCATCCGCTTCGGCAAGTCGTCGGACTGGGTGCGCGAACAGGTTCTGTCGCGCGGCGGCGAGACGCTCGATCGCGAGGACACCAGGGCGGTGGAGCGCCCCGTGGTCTCCGGCATCGGCGGCGCCATGCTCTATCTGGTCGACCGCTACGGCGAAGGCGGCGACGTCTACGCCGACTATGAGCCGATCGCCGGTGCCGATGTCAATCCCGCCGGGTTCGGGCTGACCTTCATCGACCACCTCACCCACAATCTGCACTTCGGCAACATGGAAAAGTGGGCGGACTACTACGAGAAGCTGTTCAACTTCCGCGAGATCCGCTATTTCGACATCAAGGGCGCCAAGACCGGGCTGGTGTCAAAGGCGATGACCGCGCCCGACGGCATCGTGCGCATTCCGCTCAACGAATCCTCGGATCCGAAGAGCCAGATCAACGAGTACCTCAACGAGTACAAGGGCGAGGGCATCCAGCACATCGCCTGCTTCACCGACGACATCTACGCAACGGTCGAGGCGATGATCGCCCGGGGCGTCAAGTTCCTCGACACGCCAAGCACCTACTACGATGTCATCGATCAGCGCATCCCCGGCCACGGCGAGGACGTCG
>CAZGKE010000148.1:0-8435 GCA_964526035.1 uncultured Gammaproteobacteria bacterium
TGCTCACCCACCCGGGCATGAAAGGCCCCGAGCTGATCGTCGACGACGGCGGCGACGCCACCTTGCTGATCCACAAGGGCGTGGACATGGAGAGCGGCGATACCTGGGTCGACAGCCCCGGCGCCAATCATGAGGAGCAGGTGATCAAGAACCTGCTCAAGCGCACCCGCGAGGAGCGTCCGGGCTTCTGGACGACGGTGGCGAAGGACTGGAAGGGCGTCTCCGAAGAGACCACCACCGGCGTGCACCGCCTGTACCAGATGATGGAAGCCGGCAAGCTGCTGGTGCCTGCCATCAACGTCAACGACTCGGTCACCAAATCCAAGTTCGACAACCTGTACGGCTGCCGCGAATCGTTGGTGGACGCCATCAAGCGCGCCACCGACCTGATGATCTCCGGCAAGGTCGCCGTGGTCTGCGGCTACGGCGACGTCGGCAAGGGCTCATCGCACAGCCTGCGCAACCAGGGGGCGCGCGTGATCGTCACCGAGATCGACCCGATCAACGCACTGCAGGCGGCGATGGAAGGCTTCGAGGTCAAGACCCTCGAAGACGTGATCGGCGAGGCCGACATCTTCGTCACCACCACCGGCAACAAGGACATCATCCGGCTGGAGCACATGCAGGGCATGAAGAACAACGCCCTGGTGTGCAACATCGGTCACTTCGACAACGAGATCCAGGTGGATCGCTTGAACGCCAGCGGCGCGAAGAAGGAAACCATCAAGCCCCAGGTCGACCGCTACACCTTCGACAGCGGTCGCAGCATCTACCTGCTGGCCGAAGGCCGCCTCGTCAACCTCGGCTGCGCGCACGGCCACCCGGCCTTCGTCATGTCGAACAGCTTCAGCAACCAGACGCTGGCGCAGATCGACCTGTGGGCGAACAAGGACACCTACGAGAAGACCGTATACCGCCTGTCGAAGAAGCTCGACGAGGAAGTGGCGCGCCTGCACCTTGAGCAGATCGGCGTGAAGCTGACCCGCCTCACCCAGGAGCAGGCGGACTACATCGGCGTGCCGGTGGACGGGCCTTACAAGCCGGATCATTACCGCTACTGATCTCGGCCAACATGCCACTCGGAACGGGCGCCTTCGGGCGCCCGTTTTCATGTCGGAATCGTAGGTCGGCACCACCGTGCCGACATCGCCACCTGCATTTCTCGCCACCGTCCGTAGCGCCCTGGTAGCCTGGATGAAACGAAGTGGAATCCGGGAACGACGTTGCACCGTGCGAGCTGACGCCCCGGATTTCGCTCCGCTGCATCCAGGCTACAGACTGCAGGAGCCCACCTGTGGGCGACCGGAGCGAGGAATCGAAGCGAAGGGACGGTCGCGCATCAGCGGTTTCGGTCCCGTACAGCCTCGCGGATGGGGCACCGCTTTAGTCCGGCACCATCACGATCACGTTCTTGCCACGCGTCCGTCCGCGTTCCAGGTAATCGATGGCTGCGGGTACATCGGTCAGCGGGAAGCGCTGATCGATCACCGACCGCAGCGTCCCTGCTTCCAGCATGTCGCCCAGAAGCTCGAGATCCTGCGGATTCAACTCGGCCATCACGGTGACATAGGTCTGGCTGACAAAGGGCGCGCTCATCTTCGCCCAAAGCATGCGTGCGATCGGTCCGAGCCAGCGGTTGCTCTTGGGTCCAGTAACCATGACCAGGATGCCGTCGTCCTCGAGCGCACGGCGGTAGGCTCCCAGTGAGCGATTGCCGACGTTGTCGATGATCACGTCGTAGCGCTGGTTGCCCTCGGTGAAGTCCTCCTGCGTGTAGTCGATGGTGTGATCGGCGCCCAGTGATTTCACCAGTTCAATGTTGCGTCCGCTGCTGACGCCGGTGACTTCGGCACCAAGCGCCTTGGCGATCTGCACTGCGTAGGTTCCGACCCCACCCGAAGCGCCGTTGATCAGCACGCGCGTGTCTGGTCCGACGCGTCCGGCGTCGCGCAACGCCTGGAGCGCGGTGATGGCGGCAATCGGGACCGCGGCCGCCTCTTCGAAGCTCACGTTCTTGGGCTTGGGCACCAGATGACGCTCGCGTGCCAAAACATACTCGGCGAAGGCGCCGGAACGTGCCCCGAACACCGCATCGCCGGGCCGAAAACGCGTCACCGCGCCGCCGACCGCCTCCACGGTGCCGGCAAAGTCGACGCCGGCCCGATCGCGCTCCGGGCGACCGATGCCCGAGGACAGGCGCATCACGTAGGGTTGCCCCTTCATGTAGTGCCAGTCCAGCGGATTGACGCCCGCGGCATGCACGCGCACCAGCAGTTCATCCGCCGCCGGCACCGGCTTCGCCACAGCTTCGAGCCTGAGCACCTCGGTGCCGCCGTAGCAGGTCTGGCGAACCGTCTGCATCGCAGCGCGATCGGCGGCGAGCGCGACGGATGGCTGGCATGCCGAATCGTGGCTCACCGCGAACGCGAGTGCCCCCAGGCCCACCAGCATGATGACAAGAATCGATCCCAGGATCTTGGTGCGCCGACGCATGATGAGCTCTCCAGAAGTGGAATTGGTGAGCACAAGTATGTCCCCGCGCGCGACCGACGCGAACGTGCCGAATGGCCCATGAACAGTAGGCTTGGCGAGGCGACGCGAGTGCGACATCCTGTCGATGGCGATCCCGTCGACGGTGTGGCCCTGCCAGCTGCAGCGCTTGAGCCGCAGGTTGCGCGAGGCCAAAGAGCGTCTGGTCTAGGCCGGGCGCGGCGACACCCTGACCGTCAGCATAGGTCTCCGCGCCCAGGTGCCGGAGCCGGGCGACGAGGCCGTGAGCCTGTTCAAGGCCGCCGACGAGGCGCTGTACCAGGCCGAGGCGGTGGACGGGACCGCGTGGTGGAGTAGTGGCGTCAGGCAGCGACCTTACGCCATGCAAGCGGCGTCACTTCAAATGGGACGGATGCTTGCCCGGGGAACGAGATTGGGAGTAGCGTCGGAGTCGTCGCGTTGAGCAGACACGCACTGTCGAAAGTCATGAGGAAGCTCCATGGTCAATACGACGCCACCCCATCGCAACGATTCTCACAAGAGAGGTGCACATCGGATTTCGGCTGTCCTTGCGCTTTGCGTGGCAGGGTGCTCTATCGCGCCAACCAATCCTTCAGATGCATCCCAGGAGCAGGGCGCAGTTTCGCGTCAGCTGAGTTTTCAGGAACTCGACATCGCGATTCGAATTCCGGACTTTGAACCGCCCGCTGCTCTTCTCGATGCCCATGTCGCCAAGCCGGTCCAACCCCCGAGACTCGACTTGGATGCAAACTTTCCAACACTGATTTGCGGCGGGGTGCTGCATCGCCAGACGATGCAAGAACTGCCGGACTCGATTCGACTGAACATCCAATCAGTAGATCACTATTGGGTGCCGCTCAGTGGAAGCGTGACAAGGGTCCTTCGCATGCACTTCCGATGACTGGCGCCTACGGATGACAATCAACGCGACTTTGCAGCCCGATTCCCTCAGCGCGATCACATGAACAGTCGCGATGTGGTGTTTCGCGATGTCCTGGTTCATGCGGTGCTGCTCGGCATGGTGTTGGTCAGCGGCACAGCGTTGGTCGGCGTGCTGCTGGCCCTTTACCTGCAGATGGTCCTGACCTCGATTGCGCGTGCGCTCCTCACGCCCGATCGCGGCTCGCTCAGGAAGCTGCGGGAACTCGGCATGTGGATCGTGGTGTTCGCCTTTCCGGTGGTCGCAATTACGCTGCTCCACGGTGTCCTGCTGTCGGATGCGATGGGTCACAGCGTGGTCGGCTGGCTGCGCTGGAAGGAGACCGACCCATGGGTGGCCGCCTGGAGCATGCTGTGGGTGGCATTTCACGCCCTGGTCGTTCTCTTGTTTGCGCGGCGCGCTACCAGACCACCGCATGACGCGATTCGCACGATCCTCAAGCAGGGAACCATCTCGTTTGTCACGCTGACCGGCACAATGCTTGCGATGTTGTTGCTGCTGATGCTGGATCAGATCGGCCTGAAGCCGCTGTACTGGCTGTGGCAAAAGATCCCGACCTTCGGCTACGAAGGCCTGGTGACCATACTCGTGGTGCTTGCACGCGTCGCGATCAGCCTGCTCGTCGCTCGTGAATCGCCGCTCGAATACGACGCGACCGGCGCCGAAAGACCGAGAGCCCACGTCCCATCCGACTGAACCGGCGGCTCACTGGCACCATTCCGCCGCAAATCCTGGTCGCAAGCAGCCTACGCCTCCGCTTCGTGCATGCAACGACCGTGCTTCGGGCGCGCACTGCGCCGTGCCGGATGAAGTTCCCTTGCCGTGCGCTTCACGACACCACCACTGCGACGTCGAGCACGTCATCCAGGAGCGCCGCCGCAGTGAGGGCTGGACCGGCTCCTGGCCCGCGCAGCAGCAGCGCCCGTTCACGGTAGCGCTCGCTGCGGATCAGGATGACGTTGTCGCAGCCGCGGCGGGCGGCCAGCGGGTCGTCGGGATGCAGCCATTCGAGTGCAATGCGAAGACCGGCGCGGTCAGCGCGTGCGACGACGGCGAGGCGGGCGCCTTCGGGGCGCTCGTGCAGCAGCGTGCGTAGCGGACCGTCCAGGGCATCGATATCGCGCCAGGGATCAGCGCCGTGGCCGCAGGCCAGGCGCGGGTCGACCTGCACGCGATCGGTGTCTGTCTGCAATCCGGCCGCGCGGGCGAGGATGCGCAGCTTGCGGGCAACGTCGCGGGCGGCCACGTCCTCGCGCGGATCGGGCTCGGTGTAGCCGCGTTCGTGAGCCTCGCGCACCAGTTCCGAGAATGGGCGCGTGCCGTCGAAGTGGTCAAACAGCCAGGCGAGCGTGCCGGAAAGCACGCCGGCGATCTCGTCAACCGGTTCGCCCAGCTGCCGGAACTGATGCAGGCGCCGGATGGCACCGAGACCCGCGCCGACCGTGGCGCTGTCGCCGTAGCGAGCGCCTGCACGTCGGGCACGCTCGATGGCCCCGGCGCGCGCGGCGTTTCCGCCCAGACCGCGCTTGTTGGCGGTGACCACGTCGATACCTGCGTGAAGCCATGCGGCGTGACAGTCAGCGACGGCATCGCTCGCCGTAGCGTCGATCACGAGGTCGATGTCGTTGCCGATCTCCGGGCGTGGATCGACCGCGAGCGGGACACGCGGCCATGCGCCGGCCTCTTCAAGCACCTCGCGCCAAGGACCGCCCGGCACCTGCCACTGGCCACGGGCGTTGGCGATGAAGGCCAATTCCAGGCTGCCTGCCAGGCCGCTGCGGTGCAGTCGATCGACGTGCATCGCCAGCGCCTGCGCAACCTTTCCGCAGCCGAGGAGGGCCACGCGACGAATGCGTTCCGAGGGTGCCGATGCGAACGGCTGCGCGACCACGCGTTCGGCCACGGCGCTCATCGCGCGGACTCCGACTTTTTCAACGCGATCGCAGCCGCGCGATCCAGCGCGGCCTCGATGTCGGCGTCGAGGTCGCGGGCATCCTCGATACCCACCGAGAGACGCAACAGGCCGTCACCGATGCCGGCGATGCGTCGTGCCTCCTCGGGCATGGCGGCATGGGTCATCGACGCCGGGTGCGCAACCAGGCTCTCGACGCCGCCCAGTGACTCGGCCAGGGTGAAGCAGCGCAGTCCGTCGACGAAGGCCTCCACCGCGGGAATGCCGCCAACGAGATCGAAGCTCAGCATCGCGCCAAAGCCCGACTGCTGACGCGCTGCGAGCGCATGGCCGGGATGGTCGTCGAAACCGGGGTAGTGCACGGCCGCCACCGCCGGATGCGCGCGCAGGGTGTCCGCCAGCAGCGCCGTGTTCTCCTGGTGCACGCGCAGCCGCGCACCCAACGTGCGCAGCCCACGCAGGGTGAGGAAGCTGTCAAACGGCGCGCCGGTCACGCCGGTCGCATTCGCCCACCACACCAGCAGCTCGTGGAGCGCGGCATCGGCGGCGATCACCGCACCGCCGACCACGTCGCTGTGACCGTTGATGTACTTGGTGGTCGAATGCACCACGATGTCGGCGCCGAGCGCAATCGGCTGCTGCAGGGCAGGCGACAGGAAGGTGTTGTCCACTACCACGGTGGCGCCGGCGCGTTTGGCGGCTGCGGCGACGTGACGGATGTCGGTGATGCGCAGCAGCGGATTGCTCGGCGTCTCGATCCACACCAGCTTCGGTGCGCGCGAAAGCGCGGCTCCAAGCGCGGTCGGATGGTGGAAGTCCACCACTTCGAGCAGGAAGCGACCCTTGCGCGCCAGCGCCTGAAACAGCCGGTGCGAACCGCCGTAGCAGTCGTGCGGCACCACCAGCAGCTCGCCAGGCTCCAGCAGTTCCAGCACCAGGCCGACCGCGGACATGCCGCTTGAAGTGACCACCGCACCGGCGCCGCCTTCCAGTTCGGCGAGCGCGCAGGCCAGGGTGTCGCGGGTGGGATTGCCGCTGCGCGTGTAGTCGTACTGGCGCTTGCCGCCGAGTCCGGTAAAGCTGAAGTTGGTGGACAGATACAGCGGCGGAATGACCGCGCCGCAGGCGGGATCGCTGTCGATGCCGGCGCGCACGGCGCGGGTACAGGGCTGGTGGCTCATGGCGGTATCCTTGCGGGAATGGGCGAACGGAAAGCTCAGATCACGAGAGTCAGTCGTGGCTTTCGCATTCGCCGCTCCGCATGCGCCCTTAGGGCGGCGGCGAAGCCGCTGGGACTGGGGGTCGGAGGGGCGGTCCGTGCTGCTGTGGATGGGTCGGGGGTTGCGACGGAAACGCAGCGCGGCGCAGCAGGACTGGCGTCCCTCCCGCAGACATCGGCCAGCGCGGAGTTGATCCAGGCGCCAACGGCGGACGCTTCCTTCAGAAACGCATCGTGGCCGTAGATCGATGAGAGACAGGTGAGTGAGGCGTCGGTGGCACGCGCCAGCCTTTCGATGTCGGCTCGCGGCACCAGCCGGTCTTCGTTGACCGCCAGCAGGTACAGGGGCACGCGCAGGCGCCGCGGATTGATCCGGTGCAGGTCAAGCGATTCCGAAAGCAGACGGTAGCGACGCGCGTCAAAGCGCGCGGCGAAGCGCTCGCCCTGGGCGCTGAGGTAGTCCTCCACCGGCAGGCGCCAGACACCGTCGACATTACGTGCATCGCCCTCGAAGCGGCGCGCAAACTCCGCCTCGCTGCGATAGGTGGTCACCGCCAGCGCTCGCGCCAGCGCCACCGTGCGCTGCTCGCAACCAAGCTCTGCGCCCAGTCGCAGCAGATCGCGCTGCACCGCGCGCAGGGCGCTGGCCATCGGCGAGGGACGGTCGGCCATCGACAGCACCAGCGCGGCGCGCAGTCGATGTCGGTACTTCTCGGCAAACGACAGAGCCACCGCGCCGCCGTATGAAGCACCGACGATGGCCTCGACGCATTCGATGCCGAGCGCATCCAGCACGCCCGCCAGCGCCGCCGCCTGATCGTGGGGCGTGATGCCGCGCCAGCCTTCCGGAAGCGCGTCGATGAAGTCGATGCCCAGCACGCGGAAGCGTTCGGTGTCGATGGCGCGACCGGGACCAACCTGCGAGGCCCACCATTCGCCAGCGAGACGCGAGGCAGAAATGCCGCCCAGCACCACCACGCAGGGCGCATGGGCAACGCCGTACTGCGCGTGGCGAATGCGCACACGGGCAAAGCGGCCATCGAGCGAGGAAAGCAACGAAAGGTCGGTTTCGCCGAGGACGGGCTCGGCGCAGTCAGGACGGGTTTCGGTGTTGACGGTCATGGATCGGCTCCTTGAATACGGATCCGACCCAACGGATTCCTGGCGCGGAATCGTCGAGGGCGCGCACCTCGGGTGCACGTCCGCAACTCATCTTTCGGCAGCTTTCGCCACCGCAGGAATTGGCACCTGGCGGATTGCTCCACTGGTTGCCCCGGCGTCTGTGGGCCTGTCCCTCAGCCGGTCTCGATGAGTCGGATGTGACAGACGTTACTTCGGGATTTTCGGGTTGTCAATCGCTTTATGCGGATGGAGCGATATTTATTTCAGTGTTGCGGGCGAGATGTGTTTGTCCCAAGATGCCCTATTTCCATATTTATGGTTTTATGGCGATGAAGACAACACTGGAACTTCCGGATGAGCTGATGCGGCGGCTCAAGATTCGCGCGGCAAGCAGTGATCGCAAGCTCAAGGATACGGTCGAGGAGGTGATTCGGCGCGGCCTGGAGGCATCTGATACGGATGCGGGACAATCGCCGCTGGAAGCGCTGCGTCGGCGCCTGCGATTCAAGGCCGATGGCAGCGTCACCAACCCCGATGCGATCCGGGACCGGGGCTTCTTTCAGGCGCTGGAAGACATCCGTGCCGAGAGCCGAACGGAAAACCCCCGCGATCCGTTTGCCTAGCCGCCATTTCTTGCAAGCGTCCGTAGCGAGGGCGTCGAGACGCCGTTGTGGCGTGCGCCGCGGACTGAAGTCGGGCGAAGGCGTAGTCGACACTACGTCGAGCCCGGC
>CAZGKE010000149.1:0-8430 GCA_964526035.1 uncultured Gammaproteobacteria bacterium
TGGACCTTGAAACCGGACAGACTCGATGAAGATCCCACCCGCAGCTATTCGCTGCGCAGCGTGTTCCTGATCACCACCCTCGCCTTCTTCCTCGCCGAGATGGGCGACAAGACACAGGTCGCCACCGTGCTTCTGGCCGCACACTACGACGCGCTGCTCGCCGTGGTCATCGGCACCACGCTCGGCATGCTGGCGGCCAACGTGCCGGTGGTCTATCTGGGCCAGGCCTTCGCCCAGCGCATGCCGCTGAACGCCATCCGCATCGTCGCCGCCATTCTGTTCGCCGCACTGGGCATCTACGCACTGCTGCCTTAATTCCCTATGGCTGCCGCGACGCGCCTTGCCTCGCCCCCTCCCCTGCTCTAACCTCGCCCGGCGCTCACTTCGGGGAAGGCGGTTCATGGCGGGCATCCTGTTCGGCTTCATCGGCCTGGCCTCGCTGCTGGCCATTGCCTGGCTGTTCTCGGCCAACAAGTTCAAGGTCGACTGGCGACTGGTCGCCATTGGCGTGTCCCTGCAGATCGTGTTCGCCATGTTCGTGCTGCTGACGCCCTGGGGCGCCACCGTGTTCGGCTGGCTGTCACAAGGCTTCGTGGCGCTGCTCGGGTTTACCCAGCAGGGCGCCCAGTTCATTTTCGGCGACCTTGCGCGCACCGACAATTTCGGCTTCATCTTCGCCTTCCAGGTGCTGCCCACCATCATCTTCTTCGCCAGCTTCATGGGCGTGCTCTATCACCTCGGCGTGATGCAGAAGATCGTCGAGGGCATGGCCTGGGTGATCACCAAGCTGATGCGCGTATCCGGCGCGGAAACCCTGTCGGTGTGCGCCAACGCCTTCATCGGCCAGACCGAAGCGCCGCTGGTGGTGAAACCCTACGTGGCGCGCATGACCCAGTCCGAGCTGCTGACCTTGATGGTCGGCGGCATGGCCACCATCGCCGGCGGCGTGCTTGGCGCCTACGTGATGATGCTCGGCGGACCGGACGCGGAGAGCCAAGCGTTCTTTGCCAAGCATCTGATCACCGCCAGCATCATGGCGGCGCCGGCGACCATCGTCATCGCCAAGATCCTCTACCCAGAGACTCAGGAGCCGCTGACGCGCGGCAGCGTGCGCATCGAGATCGAAAAGACTACCGCCAACGTCATCGACGCCGCGGCCGCTGGTGCCGGTGACGGGCTGCGGCTGGCGCTCAATGTCGGCGCGATGCTGCTGGCCTTCATCGCGCTGATCGCACTGATCAATGCACCCATCGCGTGGCTGGGCGATGTCACCGGTCTCACTGCATGGCTCGGGATCGAGCGTCTCGACCTGTCCGTTCTGCTTGGCTACGTGCTGGCGCCGATCGCCTGGCTGATCGGCGTGCCCTGGGACGAGGCGGTCACCGTTGGCGGCCTGATCGGCATCAAGGTGGTGTTGAACGAGTTCGTCGCCTACATGGCGCTGGCCGAACAGAGCGCCGAGCTCAGCGACCAGGGGCGTCTGATCGCCACCTATGCCCTGTGTGGATTCGCGAACTTCTCCTCGATTGCCATCCAGATCGGCGGCATTGGCGGCCTCGCTCCCGAGCGCCGTCAGGACCTGGCGCGATTCGGCCTCACCGCGGTGCTCGGCGGTACCCTGGTCACGCTGATGACCGCCACCATCGCCGGCGTGCTGACCAACCTCGGCGGCGGCTGAACCGGAGCATGCAAGCATGGATGTCGTCGTCATCGGCAGCTTCAACCAGGACCATGTGTGGAACGTGGATCGCTTCCCGCACGAGGGCGAGACGCGACCTGGACGCTTCGCAACCGGCTCGGGTGGCAAGGGCTTCAACCAGGCGGTAGCCTGCCATCGACAGGGGGTGAAGACGGTGTTCGTCGGCGCGCTGGGCGACGACGCACTGGGTGCACTCGCACGTGAGACGGCGCGCAGCGAGGGACTGGCTGCGGACTTCGAGACGACTGTTGCGCCCACCGGCAGCGCCTGCGTGCTGGTCGACTTCAAGGGACAGAACCAGATCGTGGTGGGCCTGGGCGCCAACCTGGCCATGTCGGAGTCCTTCGTCGAGCGCCAGGCGGCACGGATCACCGGCGCCAAGGTGCTGCTGCTGCAGTTGGAGATCGCACTGCCGGCGGTGCGCGCAGCGATCGCCCTGGCGCGCAAGGCGCCCGCGCTGGCCATTCTCAATCCGGCGCCGCTGGTCGAAGGGCTCGGACCCGACCTGCTGTGCGACGTCGACGTGCTGACGCCCAACGAGCACGAGTTCCGACAGCTGCTCGACCAGGCCTATGGCTGGCCGGTGCGCGAGGACTTCGACCATCTCGGCGACGAGGAGCTGCAGGCGCTGTGTCGCAAGACCGGCATACCCACGGTAGTGCTGACGCTTGGCGCAAGAGGCGTATTCGTTTCGCACGTCGAAGGTCATCGCCGCGGCGACAGCGAACTGTTCTACCGCGTTCCCGGTCACCCGGTACATGCGCTGGACACCACCGGTGCCGGTGACGCCTTCAACGGCGCCCTCGCCGCCGGCCTGGTGCGCTATGCGCTGGGTCGACCCTTCCGCGCCGCCGTGGAGCACGCCAACCGGGTCGCCGCGGTGGCGGTGCAGCGCGCCGGCGCTGCCAGCGGCATGCCGACGCTCGCCGAGGTCAAGGCGCACTTCGACTGAACCCGGCCGGGCCGCAGCTTCCGTACAATGACGCCCCATGCAGATCGGCGCATTCCGTATTGATCCGCCCCTGGTGCTCGCACCGATGGCCGGGGTCACCGACAAGCCGTTCCGGGTGCTGTGCAAGCGCCTCGGCGCGGGCCTGTGCGTGTCGGAAATGACCAGCTCCGATGCGCGCCTGTGGCGCACGCCGAAGTCGCGTTGGCGCATGGATCACGACGGCGAAGCCGATCCGATCAGCGTGCAGATCGCCGGCTACGATCCGCAGATGATGGCGGAGGCTGCGCGCTACAACGTCGACCACGGCGCGCAGATCATCGACATCAACATGGGCTGTCCGGCAAAGAAGGTGTGCAGGGTCGATGCCGGCTCGGCGCTGCTGCGCGATGAGATCCTGGTGGGTCGCATCCTCGAAGCGGTAGTGGCCGCAGTCGCGGTGCCGGTTACCCTGAAGATCCGCACCGGCTGGGCGCGCGACCAGCGCAACGGCGCAAGCATCGCGCGTATCGCCCAGAACGCCGGCATCGCCGCACTGGCGGTGCACGGCCGCACCCGCGCGGACCGTTTCGAGGGCGAGGCCGAATACCAGACCATCGCCGCGATCAAGCAAGCGGTGTCGATTCCCGTGATCGCCAACGGCGACATCGACTCGCAGCACCAGGCGCACGCGGTGCTGCGTCAGACCGGCGCCGATGCGCTGATGATCGGCCGTGGGGCCCAGGGCCGACCGTGGATCTTCCGCGAGATTGCGCACTATCTGGCGGTCGGCAGCACGCTGCCCGAACCGTCGCCGATCGAAGTGCGCGACATCCTGCTTGGGCATCTACAGGACCTCTACACCCACTACGGCGAACATGCCGGCGTGCGCATTGCCCGCAAGCACCTGGGCTGGTATGCCAGGGACCGGCGCGAGAACGCCGCGTTTCGTGAGGTCGCCCAGCGCGCCGAATCGACGGCCGAGCAGATGCGCCTTGTGCGGGAGTATTTCGAGCGTCTCGCCGATCCGCCGCGGCTGGCCGCGTGATGCTATCGCAGCCCGTAGCCTGGATGCAGCGAAGCGAAATCCGGGACGCCCTCTCCCAATGTGCCATGCCCATCCGGGGTCGCAGTGCACGCCATCGCGGGACCTGAGCATGACCGACAGCGAGAAGCGCAGCGACTTCCCCTACATCCACGGCTTCTCGCCGGTGGAACAGACGCGCCTGCGCAAACAGGCGCGGGTGGCCGAGTCGCGGATCTTTCGCGATGTCGACTTCAACGACTGCCGCAACGTGCTGGAGGTCGGCTGCGGGGTCGGCGCCCAGACCGAGATCCTGCTCAGGCGCTTCCCCGACCTGCACGTGACCGGGGTGGACCTGTCCGAGAGCCAGCTCGCCGCGGCCGAGGGCAATCTCGGCGCCATGCCCTGGTGCCGCGAGCGCTACACGTTGCGCCAGGCAGATGCCACCGACCTGCCCTTCGAGGCCCGGAGTTTCGACGGTGCGTTCCTGTGCTGGGTGCTGGAACACGTGCCGAAACCGGCCAACGTGCTTTCCGAAACCCGCCGCGTGCTGGCGCCCGGCGCCCCGGTGTACGTCACCGAGGTGCTCAACAGCTCGTTCTTTCTCGATCCCTATTCGCCGAATCTGGTGCAGTACTGGACCGCCTTCAACGACCACCAGTACGAGGTCGGTGGCGACCCCTTCGTCGGCGCCAAGCTCGGCAACCTCCTGCTCGCCGCCGGCTACCAGCAGGTGGTCACACGCATCCGCACCTTCCACTACGACAACCGCCAGCCCGATCGCCGCAAGACCATGATCGCCTTCTGGGAGGAGCTGCTGCTTTCCGGCGCCGACCAGCTGATCGAGGCCGGCAAGGTCAGCGCCGAAACGGTGGCGGGCATGAAGAGCGAGTTGCACCAGGTGCAGAACGACCCGAACGCGGTGTTCTTCTTCGCCTTCGTGCAGGCGGAGGCGCGGGTTTACTGAGGCAGGCAACCACGCATCATTTCAGCCGCCCCTGCCGACTCACTGGTCCTCGAAACCATCACCAAAGATCCCGAAATCCTGAAGTGCGAGATCGTCGATAACCGCATTGACGAATCCGTTGGGCATTCGCAATGCACGAACGTTCAGCCGGTGCGAAGGTCGGAGCCCGGTGACGCCAAGCTGATCGAGATCGCAGCCGCTTGCCGCGAACGCAACTGAGTCGACCTGCTGCAACTGGGCATCGAAGCCATCGACGGTGATGAAGTTCGTATCGCTGCAACCCGCGCCGCGAAGGTGGAAGCTTAGCGCGCCAACCTCGCCCGGCGCATCGACCACGAACGCAAAGTTGGTGGTGAGCATATGCGGCGGCGAAGCGAGACCTCCAAAGACCGACACGTGATCAAACCCGAAGAATTGGTCGGCAACCTGACCAGGCCCAGCAATCAGCAGATCGCCGCTGGCAATCGGAGCGGTGGAATTCACCGGAACGTCGTCGAAATTGGCGAGAAACCGCGACGGGAATACCGATGGCGGCTGATCGCCCAATCCCTCGATTGGACCGTACTGAACGTCGTCGACCACGAAGTTGGCGCCCGCTTCTCGATGGAATTCGACGCGATGGAATGGCGTTTGTGCATGCAGACCCACGTAGACGGGAAGGGTCGCATCCGGGCAGCCTTCATCGAACTGGAGTTCCCCGCTATCCAGCAACACGCCACCGGCGTCGAATGTGCGCCAGCCCATGCGGCCGTCCTGTCCGGCAACGCACGATGACGAGCGCATGGCGAACCCAATCACGTCAACCGGCGCATTGAACGTCGCCGCAAACCCGTGGTTGGTCACCATAAATCGCGACGGTGAACCATGGCCACTGAACAACGCGAAATGATCGCCGCCAAATTGCTCAACGACCACAGGCGCTCCGGTCCCAGGGATTCCTCCGACGACGTCGTCGATTTGCACTCCGAGGCTGACGAACGGCGCGTCGGTACCGGTCGATATGTCTTCGAAAGTCACCTGGCGGAGCGGGCCGCCCGCGGCCGCCAGCGCCCCGGCCACACTGTGCAGCGGGAGTGTCCCTGCCGATGCATTCTGCAGCGCGAACAAGGCTGCGACGGTGGACAACATTGCTCGTCTTTTCATCTGCGTTCCATTTCTCGGGGAAGGGTGAGAGGCGGATCCGATTCACGCGATGCGTGATGTGCCGCTCCTATCTGACGACGCGGCGGCGCGGCCTGTCCCCCAACACGCGTTGGCGGAATTGCAGGAATGGTCGCATTGACGAGCTGTCGCGATGCCGACCAAGGAAGCGGGGGAGGCATGGTGTCGAAACACGTCGCGACAACGGGGGTCAGGCCAGCACCGCAAGAAGTGCGGCGGCATTGGCGGCGAGCGGCTCGGCTTGATCGGGTTGCGCCAGCGCGGCCGCCAGCGGCCCTGGCACGTCGATGCGCAGGCCGACCCGTGGTTCCACGACATCGTCGAACTTGGCCGGATGCGCGGTGGCGACCACTGCCATGGGTGCCGTTTCGCGGGCAGCGCGCAGGCGCTCGAGCACGGCCAGGCCGACCGCGGTGTGTGGGCAGGGCACGATGCCGTGGCGCACGGGCGCGCGCTGGATGGCGACGCCGATGTCATCATCCTCAACGCTGTCGGCCGTCAGCAGCGCGCGCAGTGCGGCATCGTCGGAGTACCACCAGCGCAGTCGTTCGAAGTTGCTGGGCGCGCCCACGTCCATGGCGTTCGCCAGCGTGGCCACGCCGGGCCGCGGCGCGTAGTCGAGGCCCGCGAAGAAGTCCGGCAGCGGGCGGTTCGCGTTGCAGGCCAGCACGATGCGGCCGATCGGCAAACCCATGTCGCGCGCCAGCACGCAGGCCAGCGCGTTGCCGAGATTGCCGGTGGGGATCACGAAGCCGAGCGCTTCGCCGCTTTCCCTGTAATAGCGCAGCGCCGCGAAGGCGTAGTAGCTGATCTGCGGAAGCAGGCGCCCCAGACTGATGCTGTTGGCCGACGACAGCGGCACCCGTGCGCGAAGGTCGGCATCGGCCAGCAGCGTCTTCACCATCGCCTGGCAGTCGTCGAAGCTGCCGGCCACACGGAAGGTGCGCACGTTGTCGCCGAAGCTGCCGAGATGCCGGGCCTGGCGCGGCGAGACGCGGCCTTCGGGATAGAGGACAACCACGCGGAAACCGGGACGCTGGTGAAAAGCGGCGGCGACGGCGCCGCCGGTGTCGCCGGAAGTGGCGACAAGGATCGTGAGGTCCTCCTTCGCATCGGCGCGGATGCGCGCGAGCGCCGCGGCGAGAAAGCGCGCGGCAAAATCCTTGAAGGCAGCGCTCGGTCCGTGGAACAGCTCCAGCAAGTGATCGCAGTCGCCGCGCAGATCAACGAGTGGCGCCTCGATGTCGAGCGCTTCCTCGCAGATGGCGTCGAGATCGGCGGCCAGGGCGTCGTCTTCGAAGAACGGCGCCAGCAGGCGCGCGGCGACAGCAGGCAGGGTATCAAGCCCCCTGAAGTCATCGGGCGCGAATCGCGGGAGGCGCTCCGGCACGTAGAGTCCGCCGTCTGGTGCCAGTCCCGCTGCCAGCGCCTCGCTGAGACTGGCCGCCGCCGCTCCGCCACGGGTGCTGACAAAGTTCATGGCAGCACCTCCGCGCGTGGACCGTCGACGGGTGAAACCCATGCGTCGCTGTCGAGCCCCGCCGCCGCAAACGCCTCGCGCATCGGGGCGATAGCTGACTCGGCAGTCCCGCGATCGACAAACCATGCGAACACGCTTGGACCGGCTCCTGAAATACTTGCGCCCAGCGCCCCCGCGTCCAGTGCCGCGCGCTGCACGGCTGCGAAGCCTGGAATCAGCGCTGAGCGACGCGGCTCAACCAGTCCATCGCGCAGTCCCGCGCGAATCAGGTCGAAGTCGCCGCGTGCGAGCCCGGTGATGAACAGCGCCAGATACGAACTCTGTGCGGTGAACTCCGAAAGCGCATAGTTGCCCGCGAGCGCTTCGCGCGCGCTTCGCGTTTCCAGCTGCATGTGCGGGTGGACCAACACGCAGTGCAGGCTCGCCGGAAAATCCAGCCGCAGCAGGCGGTCGGCAGTTGCAAGGGTGACGCCGCCAAGCAGCATCGGTCCCACGTTGTCGCCATGTCTTCCGCCGCTGGCCACCGCTTCGCCGTCCATCGCGAAGGGATACAGCGCCTCGCGCGACAGCGGTGCGTCGAGCAAGGCGTTCGCAGCCACCAACGCAGCCACGCAGGACGCCGCCGAGCCGCCCATCCCGGAGCCGAGCGGGATGCCCTTGTGCAGTTCGATGTCGAAGCCGAAGTCGAGATCGAGTGCTTCGCGCAGGCGCATCAGCGCGACACCGGCGGTGTTGCGTTCGGGATCGGTGGGCAGCTCAGTCACGCTGCCGTGGACCGCGCTGATGCGCACGGTTGGGTCCTTGATCCGTGTGACTGTCGCGCGGTCGCCGGGGCCCTCGATGCTGTGCCCGAGGATGTCGAAGCCAACGGCGATGTTACCGATGCTGGCGGGGGCAAACGCGGTGGCCTTCATGGGTGTGGGCCACCTGCGGCGGGGATTGTCGTGTCATCCCTGACCTGATCGCGTCCGCTCTTGGGTGGCCGGGTCACCTGCATTTGTTGGTCGCCATCCCATGCCGACTTGTTACTTTTGTCCGCCTGCGGCGGGGCTTGTCTGTGTCGTCCATGACTTTTGTTCCGTCCGCCTCCCGGCGGCCGGGTCACTTTCTCTTGCTCGTCCAAGAGAAAGTAACCAAAGAGAAAGACGCCCCGCTTGCGCGCCTTCCGGGC
>CAZGKE010000150.1:0-8388 GCA_964526035.1 uncultured Gammaproteobacteria bacterium
CAGAAGCGATGAGCAGGGCAAGGGCAATTCGCAGCATGTCGGCTCTCCCGGCGCCTTGGTGCGGACCGCCACGCTACACCAGGCGCGCCAAACATGCATGTCACCAGGCCCGCGCGCCGGATGGACCGTTTCCCTCCCCGAGTGCGTACCTACCGTACATCGACAGTGGTTCCCGAGGATCCATCCCCATGAAGAACGCATCGCTCTTCGCCCCCCTTTTGCTGCTGCCTGTGCTCAGCGCCTGTGGCAGCAGCCACACGCCCGAACAGCTGGCCCGTGACGTCGAGGCTGCCCTGCAGAGTGGCGATATCGACGCCTTTGTCGCCCAGGTCGATTTCGCCGGAGCGCCGGCGATGATGCAGTACATGATGCTGGGAATGGTCGACGAGTGCAGTGGTGAAATACGCTGCAGTATCACCGTGGCCGCGACCGACAAGGAATTCGAGGCGAAGGCCGCCCGCGAGATGGCCGAAGACGGCGCCGAAATGCCCTACCCGATCGCCGGGCTGCTGGAGCTCAAGGGCGAGCCGCGCGAAGGCGCCGCGGAAGGCAACGGCTTCAGCATGTCCTCGCGGATGCCGTTCGCGCTGGTCGGCGACCGCTACCGCATCGCCAGCGGCCGCTACACCGCGGCACGCATGGCCGAACTGCAGGCGACCACCGCCGAGAGCGCGGCAGCAGCGACGCTGGAGCGTGGCGTGATCAATCCCAATACAGGTGACATCGATCCCGGCTGGGTCGACCGGGCCGAGCGCCTGCCGCCGGGCGGCGGAGAAGTCGGCGCTGCCTGGCTGGCTCGTGTTCGCGCCGTGGCCGCGGCAGCCGCCGCCGGCGACCCTGACGCCGCCTTGGAAGCTTCCGGCGAGTGGGGCCACCGCATCTTCAGCAAGACCGACTATTTCGGCAAGGAAGTGCCGATGGAATCGCGCAAGCGCCAGCTGCGCGCGGAGCAGGTGCGCATGGTGGTCGATGCCGAAGTGCTGGGTGGCTATCGTCTCGACGACCTGGCCGTCCTCATCATCGAAGGCCGCAACGGTGTCGGCGGCATCGTGCGCGGCGCACAGTTCGTCAAGCTCACCGACAGCGGCTGGGACCACGCCGGCATCGGGCACCACCTGGTGGAGATTCCTGCCGGTTGAGGACGCGTGGCATGCAAGGTTGCACGGAGCGAATCCGGCAGCCTCGCGCTTTGGCGGCGACGCGCGAGCAGGAGGCGTTTGGTCCGTTCCATCAACGTAGCGGATAATGGCGGGCTCATCCACCGTCATGAGCCGCTCATGAATCGCGCCCACCGCAAGCCGCTTCCCGGCACCAAGCTCGACTTCTTCGACGCCCGCGAGGCGGTGGAAACGATCCAGCCCGGCGCGTGGGCGACGCTGCCCTATACCTCGCGGGTGCTGGCCGAGAACCTGGTGCGGCGCTGCCAACCGGCGTCCCTGGAAGCCTCGCTGCGGCAGCTGATCGAGCGCAAGCGCGATCGCGACTTTCCGTGGTTTCCGGCGCGCGTGGTCTGCCACGACATCCTCGGCCAGACCGCGCTGGTGGATCTTGCCGGACTGCGCGATGCCATCGCCGACATGGGCGGTGATCCGGCACAGGTGAACCCGGTGGTGCCGGTGCAGCTGATCGTCGATCACTCGCTGGCGGTGGAATGCGGCGGCTTCGATCCCCAGGCTTTTGCGAAGAACCGCGCCATCGAGGATCGACGCAACGAGGACCGCTTCCACTTCATCGACTGGACGAAGAAGGCGTTCCGCAACGTCGACGTGATTCCGCCCGGCAACGGCATCATGCATCAGATCAACCTGGAGAAAATGAGCCCGGTGGTCTACGTGCAGGACGGCGTGGCCTTCCCCGACACCTGCGTCGGCACCGACAGCCACACCCCGCACGTCGATGCGCTCGGCGTGATCGCCATCGGCGTCGGCGGACTGGAGGCGGAGAGCGTGATGCTGGGACGCGCCTCGTGGCTGCGCTTGCCCGACATCATCGGCGTGGAGCTGAGCGGCCGCCCGCAGCCGGGCATCACCGCCACCGACATCGTGCTGTCGCTGACCGAGTTCCTGCGCCAATCGAAGGTGGTCGGCGCCTGGCTGGAATTCCACGGCGAGGGCGCCGCCGCGCTCGGTGTCGGCGACCGCGCCAGCATTTCCAACATGGCGCCCGAGTACGGCGCCACCGCGGCGATGTTCTTCATAGACGACAACACGCTCGATTACCTGAAACTTACCGGGCGCAGCGACGAGCAGGTGGACCTGGTCGGGACCTATGCCAAAGCCGCCGGCCTGTGGGCCGATGACCTGAAGACCGCGCAGTACGAGCGCACGCTGAGCTTCGACCTGTCGGGCGTGGTGCGCACCATGGCGGGGCCGTCGAATCCGCATGCGCGGGTGTCGACCAGCGAGCTGGCCGCGCGCGGCATCGCCGGCCCGTGGGAGGAGCGCGCGGGCCTGATGCCCGACGGCGCCGTGATCATCGCCGCCATCACCAGCTGCACCAACACGTCCAATCCGCGCAACGTGATCGCCGCCGCGCTGCTGGCGCGCAACGCCAACCGCGCAGGACTCAAGCGCAAGCCCTGGGTGAAGACCTCGCTGGCACCGGGCTCGAAAACCGTGCAGCTGTATCTGCAGCAGGCCGGCCTTGAGTCGGAGCTTCAGCAGCTCGGCTTCGGCATCGTCGGCTTCGCCTGCACCACCTGCAACGGCATGAGCGGCGCGCTCGATCCTGCAATCCAGCAGGAGATCGTCGAGCGCGACCTGTACGCAGTGGCGGTGCTTTCCGGCAACCGCAACTTTGATGGCCGCATCCATCCCTACGCCAGGCAGGCCTTCCTCGCCTCGCCGCCGCTGGTGGTGGCCTACGCGATCGCCGGCACTATCCGCTTCGACATCGAGAAGGACGCGCTCGGCCACGATGCCGACGGTCGTCCCATCACGCTCAAGGACCTGTGGCCCACGGACGAGGAGATCGACGCCGTGGTGAAGGCTTCGGTCAAGCCGGATCAGTTCCGCAAGGTCTACGAGCCGATGTTCAAGATCAGGGTCGAACAGGGCGAAAAGGTGAGTCCGCTCTACGACTGGCGCGCGCAAAGCACCTACATCCGCCGCCCGCCCTACTGGGAGGGCGCGCTGGCCGGCGAGCGCACGATGAAGGGCATGCGCCCGCTGGCCATCCTCGGCGACAACATCACCACCGATCACCTGTCGCCGTCGAACGCGATCATGCTGGATTCCGCCGCTGGCGCCTACCTGGCGTCGATGGGCCTGCCCGAGGAAGACTTCAATTCCTACGCCACGCATCGCGGCGACCACCTCACCGCACAGCGTGCCACCTTCGCCAACCCCAAGCTGTTCAATGAGATGGTGGTGGAGGACGGCAAGGTGAAGCAGGGCTCGCTGGCGCGCGTGGAGCCTGAGGGCGAGGTCATGCGGATGTGGGAAGCGATCGAAACCTACATGACGCGCCAGCAGCCGTTGATCATCATCGCCGGGGCCGACTACGGCCAGGGCAGTTCGCGCGACTGGGCGGCCAAGGGCGTGCGCCTGGCGGGCGTCGAGGCGATCGTCGCCGAAGGCTTCGAGCGCATCCACCGCACCAACCTGATCGGCATGGGCGTGCTGCCGCTTGAGTTCAAGCCCGGCACCACGCGCAAGACGCTGGGTCTTGACGGCACCGAGACCTACGACGTGATCGGCGAGCGCACGCCTGGCGCAGAGCTCATCCTTGTGGCCCACCGACGGAACGGCGAGAGCGTCGAAGTGCCGGTGACCTGCCGCCTCGATTCCGACGAGGAGGTCTCCATCTACGAAGCCGGCGGCGTGCTGCAGCGCTTCGCCCAGGATTTCCTGGAGGCGTCGCAGGCGGCCTGACAAGTCTTGAACCACCAGCGATAGGCTCGCAGGATTCGGTCCCCAGGCTCATGAGAACCGGGGATGTGGTTCGAGTGGTTCGAGACGCCCTTTCGATCGCGCTCCGCGCGCCTCAAGGGCTCCTCACCATGAGCGGCATCTGGATTTCGCTTCGCGCGTCTCGATGGCTCCTCACCACGAACGGTTGAGGTGATTCCGATCGCACATACGCTGCGCGATGACTCCTCACCAAGAACGGATGGAGCGATCTCGACCGCAGCTTCGCGCGCCTCGATGAAAATTCAGTGCGAACGAGTAACATGCTCGCGATGGCGCGGCTCGCGCCTCGATGCTTTCACACCACGAACGGGTGACATGAACCACGCTCCCCAACTCCGCATTCCCGCCGTCTACATGCGCGGAGGCACCTCCAAGGGCGTGTTCTTCCGTCTCGATGACCTGCCTGAAGCGGCACGCGTGCCGGGGGCGGCGCGTGATGCGCTGCTGCTGCGCGTGATCGGATCGCCCGATCCCTACGGCAAGCACACCGACGGCATGGGCGGGGCGACGTCGAGCACCAGCAAGTGCGTGATCGTGTCGAAGGCCTCGGTGCCCGATCACGACGTCGACTATCTCTATGGCCAGGTGTCGATCGATTCGCCCTTTGTCGACTGGAGCGGCAACTGCGGCAACTTGAGCGCAGCGGTCGGGCCCTTTGCCATCGCCGCCGGTCTGATCGACCCGGCGCGAGTCCCGGTCGACGGAGCCTGCACGGTACGCATCTGGCAGGCCAATATCGGCAAGACCATTCTGGCTCACGTGCCGGTCACCCGCGGCGAGGTGCAGGAGACCGGCGATTTCGAGCTCGACGGCGTTGCCTTTCCGGCAGCCGAGATCGTGCTGGAGTTTCTCGATCCCGCCGACGATGAGGCCGACGGCGGCGCCATGTTCCCGACTGGACACCTGGTGGACGAACTGGAGGTCCCGGGCGTCGGTCTACTTGAGGCGACAATGATCAACGCCGGCATCCCGACCGTGTTCATCGAGGCCGCGGCCATCGGCTGTGACGGCACGGAGCTGCAGCCGGCGATCAACGAGGATGCGGCCTCACTCGCGCGGCTGGAGGCGATCCGCGTCGCCGGCGCCCTGCGCATGGGCCTCATCGCATCGGCCGCGGAAGCCGCGACCCGCCAGCACACGCCCAAGGTGGCGATCGTCGCGCCGCCGATGGACTACGTCGCCAGCAGCGGCAAACGCATCGCCGCGACCGACATCGACCTCAACGTGCGCGCCATGTCGATGGGCAAGCTGCACCACGCCATGATGGGCACCGCCTCGGTCGCCATCGCCACCGCGGCGGCGGTGCCTGGCACCCTGGTCCACCGTGCGGCTGGCGGCGGCGAACGCACCTCGGTGCGCTTCGGGCATCCTTCAGGCACCCTGCGTGTCGGCGCCGAGGCGGCGCAGATCGAAGGCAAGTGGAGCGTGCGCAAGGCGATCATGAGCCGCAGTGCGCGGGTGTTGATGGAAGGTCAGGTGCGGGTGCCGGCCTGAGCCCGTCGGTTCAGTAGGCGAACTGATGAAACACCGGGTCCACCGAACCCTGCCAGGGCCCATGGAACAGCTCCAGCTTGCGCTCGGCCGGGCTCTGGCCGGCGGCGACGAACTCCAGCAGTGGCTCGAGGAAATGCGTCTCGTCTGAGCCATTGCTGTTCAGGCGCGCGCGGCGCCGCAGTCCGTCGGCGGCAATCCGCAGCGTTTCCCAGGCGAGCACGCGCACGCTGGTGTCCCGAAAGCGGGTCTTGAAGCCGGTCTTCGGGACGTCATTGCGCAGCGCCTCGCGCTCGTCGAGCGTCCAGTCCTTGACCAGGTCCCAGGCAGCGTCCAGCGCGGCGTCGTCGTAGAGCAGGCCGACCCATAGCGCCGGCAGTGCACAGATTCGGTTCCACGGCCCGCCGTCGGCACCGCGCATCTCCAGAAAATGCTTGAGACGCACTTCCGGGAAGGCGGTGGTCATGTGGTCCTGGAAGTCCTTCATCGTGGGGCGCTCGCCGGGCAGTGCCGGCAGGCGGCCTTCGAGGAAGTCGCGGAAGCTCTGTCCGGCGCAATCGATGTAACGATCGCCGCGGTAGACGAAGTACATCGGCACGTCGAGTACATAGTCGAGATAGCGCTCGAAGCCGAAGCCGTCCTCGAACACGAATCCGAGGAGGCCGGTGCGATCGGGATCGGTGTCGCTCCAGATGTGGCTGCGGTAGCTGAGGTAGCCGTTCGGCTTGCCTTCTGTGAACGGCGAGTCGGCGAACAGTGCGGTGGCGATCGGCTGCAGCGCCAGGCTGACGCGGAACTTGCGCACCATGTCGCCCTCGTCGGAAAAATCGAGGTTGGTCTGGATGGTGCAGGTGCGGGTCATCATGTCGAGGCCCAGCGAACCCACCCGCGGCATGTAGTTGCGCATGATGGCGTAGCGCCCCTTGGGCATCCACGGCATGTCCTCGCGCCGCCACTTGGGCTGGAACCCCATGCCCAGAAAGCCGACCCGGAGCGGATCGGCCACGGCCTTCACTTCGCGCAGGTGTCCCTCGACCTCGCAGCAGGTCTGGTGCAGGTCCTCCACGGTCGCTCCGGACAGTTCGAACTGGCCGGCCGGCTCCAGGGTGATGGAGCCGCCACCTGCCCGCTCCAGCGCGACAGGCAGCCCGTGTTCGCGCACCAGGTTCCAGGCAAAGCGCTCGGCCATGCCCTCGAGAATGGCGCGGATCCCGCGCTCGCCCTCATATGGCAAGGGTTCAAGCGTGTCCCAATCGAAGCCGAACTTCTCGTGCTCGGTGCCGATGCGCCAGCGCGCGCGCGGCTTGCAGCCGGACACCAAGTACTCGACCAGCTGGCGCCGACTTTCGATCAGCGGGGAAGGGGCGTCGGCCAAGCGGATCTCCGGCAGGGCGGGGGGAGTGGCGCAGCATGGGGGCAGACCCGGCGCTTGCCAAGGGCCTGCCGAGACAGGCTAGTCTGCGCCACGTATGCGTCGATATCCGGTCAAAGCCCTGCTGGCCCTGCTGCTCGCATCCTGCGCGCAGGCCGCCGTCGCGCGCGTGCTCGAACGCGGCAACGGCCCCGAGCCACAGTCGCTGGACGCGCACCTGGCTCAGGACCTGTCCAGCATGCATATCCTGCGTGACCTGCACGAAGGACTGGTGGCGGAAGATGCGCGGGGACGCATTGTCCCGGGTGTCGCCGAGCGTTGGCGCGCGAGCGCGGACGGCCTGAGCTGGACTTTTCATCTGCGCCACGATGCGCGCGACTGTCGCGGACGCGAGATCGACGCGCCGCGCTTCAAGGCCGCGTTCGGGCGCGCGCTCGATCCGGCCACCGGTGCGCCGCTCGCCGGAACGCTGCAGGGCATTGTCGCGGTCAATGTGGTGGATGAGCATACGCTGCGCATCGATCTGTCCGCACCGCTGCCGCTACTGCCGCGGCTCACCCTGCCGATCGCCTATGCAGTCGACGTCGAGGCGGTGGCCACGCTGGGCGAGCGCCACGTGCGGCCGGGCAGTCTGGTCGGTACCGGCGCCTATTGCCTGCTCGAAGCGGTGCCGCAGTCGCACGTGTTGCTGCAAAAGAACCCGCACTACCACGGCAACGAAGGCGTAAGGATCGAACGCGTGCGCTTTCACGTCACCGAAGACGCAGTAACCGAAATGCGCCGCTTCCAATCCGGTGAGCTGCACCTCACTGAGACCATCCCGCAGCAGCCCCTCGATCACCTGCGCCGCGAATTCGGCGATCAGGTCCGCTTGCACGACACGCTCGGCGTGTTCTACCTGGGCTACAACCTGAGCCGACCACCGTTCGTCGACACCCCGGCGCTGCGCGAGGCGCTGTCGGCCGCCGTCGATCGTGAGGTGCTGACAACGAAAATCACCGGCATGGGTGAGCGCGCCGCCTACGCGCTGGTGCCGCCCGGCGTCAGCGACCACACGGCGCAGACGGTTCCGTGGGCGGACTGGCCGCGAGAGCGCCGCATTGCGCTGGCGCGAGAGCGCTATGCGCGAGCCGGATACAGCCGCGAGCGACCGCTGGAGGTCGAGCTGCGCTACAACACCTCATTGGTGCACCGGCGCACCGCGCTGGCCGTGGCGGCGATGTGGCGCGAGGTGCTTGGCGTTCGCGCGCGTCTCATCAACGAGGAGTGGCGCGTATTCGTGATGACCCGTCGCCAGCGCGTCATCACGGAAGTATTCCGCGGCGGCTGGATCGCAGACGTCGATGACGCGCTCGATTTTCTCGGGCGCTATGCGGGCGAGCAGCCCCTCAACACGCTGGGGTTTGCCGACACCGAATACGATCGACTGATCGCAGGCGCGCGAGGCGCACATGGAGTGGCGCGGCGGGATCTGCTGGAACAGGCCGAGCGGCGCCTGATCGATGCGCATGCCTTGATTCCGCTGTACATCTACACCTCGAAGCGGCTGCTGCACCCGGACCTCGGCGGCTACGAGGACAACGCGCTTGATCGGCATCCGAGTCGGTTCATGTA
>CAZGKE010000151.1:0-8274 GCA_964526035.1 uncultured Gammaproteobacteria bacterium
GAGGGAATCTGGTCGGGGATCGGCCACAGGTTGGACGCCGGCACCGCCACGTACTCGGCGAAGGCGCCGTTGCGGGTGACGCCGATACCGATGGTGTTGGGGCACAGATGCTGGCGTCCGGCGCGGCAGTTGCGGCACACGCCGCAGACGATGTGGCCTTCGGCCGACACCCGCTGGCCGAGGGAATAGCCGCTGACCGCCGAGCCGAGCTCGACGATGCGGCCGACGAACTCATGGCCGATCACCAGGCCCGGTTTGATGGTGCGCTGCGACCACTCGTCCCACTTGTAGATGTGCAGGTCGGTCCCGCAGATTGCCGTCTTCACCAGCTTGACCAGCACGTCGTTGGGTCCGATCTCGGGAATCGGTACCTCGTCCATCCAGATGCCGGGTGCGGCTTCCTTCTTGACCAGGGCTTTCATGAGTTGGGGCATGGGGGCATACGGTGGGGTGGGGAGCCACGCATTATAGTGCGGCTCCGATCCCGGGGCGGGAGAGAGCGGTGCCGACATCGCGGGCCCGTGGCTGCGCTTCGGCGACAACGCTCAATTCTCGACGGTGGCGCCCAGATCGAACCGCGCGAAGGCCTCAACCGGCAGCGGTCTGCCGAACAGGAAGCCCTGCAGCAGATCGACACCGCGGTCGCGAGCGAACTTGGCCTGGTCCTCGGTTTCCACGCCCTCGGCGACCACCGTCATGCCCAGCGCCGAAGCCAGCTGCGTGGTAGCCGCCACCAGCGCGCCCTGCCTGGGCTCGTCGGCCCCGGGGTCGAGGAAGGTGCGATCCAGCTTCAGTCCGTCGACCGGCAGGCGCAGCAGCTGAGCCAGCGACGAATGGCCGGTCCCGAAGTCGTCGAGCCACACCTTGACGCCCAACCTGTGCAGTCGCTCCAGCGTACGTCGCGACGCCTCGATGTCATCGAGGGCGCTCGATTCAGTGATTTCGACGATCAGGCTGTGCGCCGGGACCGCGGAGCGCTCCAGCAGCTTCTGAAGGCTGTCGGCAAGGTCGTGTCGCTGGAAGCTGCGGGCGCACAGATTCACCGACACGCCCAGCGTCATGTCCTGCGTTCTCTGCTGCCACTTGGCCAGCTGCTGAAGCGCCATCTCGACCATCATCATGTCGAGCTCGGCAAGCAGGCCGATCTCTTCCAGGGCGGGGACGAACCGTTCGGGCTGCAGCAGGCCGAGTCTCGGGTGCCGCCAGCGTGCCAGGGTTTCGAATCCGGCCAGTCGACGGTCGACTGCGCGGAACAGCGGCTGATACTCGGCCTCGAACTGCACTTCATGCAGGGCCCGCCGCAGTTCGATCTGCAGGCTCAGGCGCCGCCGTGCCTGTTCGTTGAGCGCCGGAGCATAGAACTGCACCGAATGCCCACCCAGCCGCTTGGCCTGACGCAGTGCCAGCGTGCCGTTGTTCAGCAAGCGCTCGCTGTCGACCCCATCCTCCGGAAATACCGCCACACCGATGCTGGCGGGGACGTGCAGCTCCATCGGCTCGACTCGATAGGGCTGATCGAGAAGCTTCAGCAACCGCTCGGCGACCCGCGTGGCATCGTTGCTGTTGGCGACTGCAGTGGCCACGGTGAACTGGTCGCCCTCCAGTCGGCCGAGCAGCGAGTCGTCGGCGGCGGACACCAGTCGGTCCGCACAAGCCGCCAGAACACGGTCGCCGACATCACTTCCATAGGCATTGTTGATGGCCTGGAAGCGATCCAGCCCGATGATCAGCACGGCCAGACTGTCGTCTTTCAGGCGAATCCTGTCGACTGCCTGATCGAGCAGCGCGGCAAAGTGGCGGCGATTGGAAAAGCCGGTCAAGGGATCGTGCAGGCTGACGCGCTCGGCCTCTTCGCGCGCGGCGAGGGCGCGTGCGCGCTCGTCTTCAAGGAGCCAGATCACCAGACCCATGCCGAGCATGACCTTGGCGACCAGATCGAAGGCGCCAAGATAGGTGCCCCAGGACAGGTAGGCGCCGAAAAGAACCTCCGCGGCAATCAGCGATGCGCTGAGGGTGAGGCCCGCGCCGTAAACGGCAAACGCCGTGCCGGCAAACCAGCGTCCGAAGCTTTGCCGCGCCTGCAGCGTGCGCAGCAGCAGAAACGAGGTGGTCAGATAGGCGAGACCGGTGATGCCGTTGCGCAGCGCGACGCGCATCAGTATGCGTTCCCCGGATGCGGCAGGATCGGCGCTGAAGGCCAGCGCGGTCCCGACGCCGACGAAGATGGCGATCACCACAACACCCGCCAGAAGCCTGCGCTGCGGCGCGGCACCCACGTCGAGCGCGCGTACGCCAACCAGGACCAGCATGACGTGCGTGTAGGCGAGTATCAGCGAAAACGCCGAAAGCGGCGTTCGCAGGGGGTGTGCCGCAAAGCCGCCGGTGGCCATGAAGTGCGCCACTGCACTGCCCAGCAGGTAGAACGCCAGGGCGAGAAAGCTGGTCGACCAGACGCCCAGGTAGGGGCGGGCGTAGACGCGCCAGTAGCGGTGGAACACCCACGCCAGCAGCGCCGCAGCCAGGGACTGGGCGAGGTAGATGGAAATCAGGTATTGCGAAGATTCCACGATTGCGCCCGCCCCCTGCATGCGCGGAAACCATTGGCGATCTCTCCACGGTCGAGCTTAGCAAGTCTCCCGCAGAGGATTGTGAGGCTTTGTCAACTGCGCGAGCATTGCCACCACGGCTGAAGTTCCGCGGTAACCTGCGCGCGGCGCCAGGACGGAGGCGGATCCGTTCCCTGCCGGGAGGGTTGCAAGGTGCGCGAATCAACGACATGACAGGTGCGGATCGACGACCGCCCGCCGTGTTTCTGATGGGGCCGACGGCCTCCGGCAAGACCGGGCTTGCGGTTCGCCTCGCCGAACGCTTTCCCCTGGCGGTGATCAGCGTGGATTCCGCACTGGTCTATCGGGGCATGGATGTGGGCAGCGCCAAGCCGGATCGCGCGACGCTGGCCCGGGTTCCGCATGCGCTCATCGACATCCGTACTCCTGCGCAGTCCTATTCGGTCGCCGAGTTCCGCGAGGACGCGCTGCTGCTGATGCGGCAGGCGATCGAACGCGGTCGGGTACCGCTGCTGGTGGGCGGCACCGGACTCTATTTCCGGGGGCTGGCGCGCGGTCTTTCGACACTGCCGGCGGCGGACTCTGGCGTGCGGCAACGCCTCTCAGCCGAGGCAGCGCGCATCGGCTGGGACGCCCTGCATGAGCGACTGGCACGTCTCGATCCCGTGGCGGCAGCCCGGATCGGGTCTGCGGACAGGCAGCGGGTGCAGCGCGCGCTTGAAGTGATCGAGGTCAGCGGGAAGCCGCTCAGCGAGCAACAGACCGGTACACAGCGGCGGCCGCCGTACCGCATTCTCAAGCTGGTAGTGGACCCGGGTGCGCGCGATGTGCTGCACCAGCGCATCGAACGGCGCCTGACCGTGATGATGGCCGAGGGGCTGCTGGATGAGGTGCGCGGATTGATGGCGCGCGGCGACCTGCATCCCGCCATGCCATCGATGCGTGCAGTGGGCTATCGCCAGGCCTGGGAGCACCTGTCGGGGCAATACGACGAGGCAACGTGCTTCCAGCGCGCCCTTTACGCGACACGCCAGCTGGCCAAGCGCCAGTTCACCTGGCTGCGTTCTGAATTTGACGCGCGCTGGCTGCCCGCGGACCTCGACCGTCATGCCGATGCGCTGCGCAAGCACGGCGTGAGCGAGTGAATCTGCTTCCGTCAGCGGGTCCGGTGACTGTAGTATCGGAAGCGCTGACTCCACCGCGGCGCGTTCGGGCGCGGTGCTTATTACAAAAAATTCGGGGTGAACCATGTCCAAGGGACAGTCATTGCAGGATCCATTCCTCAACGCATTGCGCCGCGAGCGCGTTCCGGTGTCGATTTTCCTGGTCAACGGCATCAAGCTTCAGGGCACCATCGAGTCCTTCGACCAGTTCGTCGTTCTGCTGCGCAATACCGTCAGCCAGATGGTTTACAAGCACGCGATCTCCACGGTGGTGCCGGCGCGCAACGTGCGTATGGGCGCGGGCGGCCCGCAGGTGTCCCCGCCGGGTCCGGGTGAGGACGCGAGAGAAGGCGAGGCCCCGTCCTGAGTGTTTGAGCGTTCCAAAGGCGGCGAGCGCGCAATCCTGGTCCAGCCCCAGGCGCCCGGCTCGGCCGATGCTTCGCTGCTCGAAGAGTTCACCGAACTGGCGAAATCGGCAGGCGCCCAGGTGGTGGGCGTGCTTCCGGCGCGCCTCGAACACCCCAATCCGCGCTTTTTCATCGGCACCGGCAAGGCCGATGAGCTGAAGGCGCTGCGCGCGGAGACCGAGGCCGACCTGGTGCTGGTCAACCATCTGCTCACGCCGGTCCAGGAGCGCAACCTTGAGCGCCATGTCGAATGCCGGGTGGTCGATCGCACCGGGCTGATTCTCGACATTTTCGCGCAGCGCGCGCGCTCCCATGAGGGCAAACTGCAGGTCGAGCTTGCCCAGCTCAAGCACATGGCCACGCGTCTGGTGCGCGGATGGAGCCATCTTGAACGCCAGCGCGGCGGCGCCATTGGCCTGCGCGGTCCCGGCGAAACCCAGCTGGAAACCGATCGCCGCCTGCTCGCCGAGCGGGTCAAGGCCCTGCAGGCGCGGCTCGCCAAGGTGGAGAAGCAGCGCGTGCAGGCGCGACGCGCGCGGTTGCGTCGCGAAACGCCGCTGGTCTCCCTGGTCGGCTATACCAATGCCGGCAAGTCGACGCTGTTCAATGCCCTGACCGACGCCGATGTCTACACTGCAGATCAGCTGTTCGCCACGCTCGATCCGACCCTGCGCCGCCTGACTGGTCTTTCCTGCGGTCCGGTGGTGCTGGCCGATACGGTCGGTTTCGTCAGGGATCTGCCTCACGACCTGATCGCTGCCTTCCGCTCCACGCTCGCCGAGACCCGCGATGCCGATCTGCTGCTGCACGTCGTCGATGCCGCCGACCCGGAGCGCGATGTGCGCATCGCCCAGGTTGACGCGGTGCTCGAGGAGGTCGGTGCGGGCGATGTTCCACGCATCCTGGTCTACAACAAGATCGATCTCGTCGCCATGGCGCCGCGCGTTGACGCAGGCGGACAGCCCCGGGTCTGGCTGTCGGCTGCGCGCCGCCAGGGGCTCGACGAGCTGCGCCTGGCCATTTCCTCCGAGCTGGGCGACCAGCGCCTGCACGAGGTGCTGCACCTGCCGCATTCCGAGGCGCGGCTGCGGGCGCGACTCTTCGATGCAGGTGCGGTGGTGGATGACCACGAAGAGGAAGGCGGCTGGCGTCTGGAACTGGACATGCCGCTCCATCTCGCCATGCAGTTGGCCAGCCAGCACCCCCCGCTGGCCGACCTGCTGCGCGAGGGCTGACTTGCCCAGCTACCGGGCGCTACCTAGAATTGACCTCCATTCCGCGATCATGCGGCCTCGCTGGCGTTATTCCCAACTCTCCTTGCCCGCATTTGCCACACTGGCGCTTGAGGCAGTTCCCGCCAGGGGACGCATGGCCACCAGGCGGTCCCGGAGTTCCGGGCAAAACGACGACGCGTATTGAACCTATCAGGAGACACCATGGCCTGGAACGAGCCGGGTAACGGCAAAGGCAAAGACAAAGACAAAGACAAAGACCCCTGGGGCGACGGCGGACAGAATCAGGGTCCGGACGTCGACGAATTCCTGCGCAAACTGAAGAACAGCGTGAGCATCTTCGGTGGGCGCAAGGGCTCAGGTGGCGGCGTCAATGATTCCGGTGGCAGCAGTGGCGTCGGCGGGATCGGCTGGCTGCTTCTCGGGCTGGTGGTGCTGTGGTTCGCCTTCGACTCCTGGCATATGGTCGATGAGCGCCAGCGCGGCGTGGTGCTGCGCTTTGGCGAATTCGACCGGCTGATGCAGCCGGGCATCAACCTGGCCTGGCCTCGTCCCATTGAGCGCGTGGAAAAAGTCGACGTGACCTCGGTGCGCGCCTACACCAGCCAGTCACGGGTACTGACCAATGATGAGAACATCGTCATCGTCGACTTCAACGTGCAGTATCAGGTCACCGACCCCGTGGAGTTCCTGTTCGGCGCACGCAATCCCGAGGAGGTGCTGAAGCAGGCCGCGGAGAGCGCGGTGCGCGGCGTGATCGGCACCAGCCCGATGGAAGTGGTGTTGTCCGGCCAGCGTGCCGAGCTGATCGCGCAGGCCCGCACCATTACCCAGACTTCGCTCGAACTCTATCGCACCGGGCTGCTGGTCACCGACCTGAGCCTGCAGAACGCGCGCCCGCCGGGCGAAGTGCGGGAATCATTTGACGATGCCATCAGCGCCCGCGAGGATCGCCAGCGCATCGAGAACGAGGCGCTGGCCTACCAGAGCCGGGTGATTCCGGAAGCGCGCGGCCAGGCGGCGCGCGTCACTCAGGAAGCCGAAGCCTACCGTGATGCCTTGATCGCGCGGGCCACCGGTGAAGCCGATCGCTTCTCGCAGCTCGCGCTGGAGTACCGGCGTGCTCCGGACGTGACGCGCAAGCGCCTCTACCTGGAGACCATGGAGGAGGTGCTGTCGAACAATCCGAAGGTGCTGATGGATGACCGCGACGGCAGCAATGTGCTGTACCTGCCGCTCGACAGCCTTGGCGGCGGTTCCGCAGGCACCCGGGAGCCATCGACATTCGAACGCCTGCCGCCGACCACCGTGATCGCGCCGCGCGACGCCGTTCGAAGCGCGCGCGAAGCGCAGCGGCCTGACCGTGGAGGACGTCCGTGATGAAGCAGCTCCTTGCCCTGCTGGTAGTGATCATCGTCATTGCCGCCTTCAACAGCCTCTTCGTGGTGCGCCAGAACGAGCGCGCCGTCCTCTTCCAGGTGGGCCGCATCGTCGAGGCCGATATCCAGCCGGGACTGCATTTCAAGATGCCCTTCGTGCAGGAAGTGCGGCTGTTCGACAAGCGCATCATGACCCTGGATTCCCGGCCCGAGCGCTATCTGACCGCGGAGAAGAAAGACGTCAGCGTCGACTTCTTCGCCAAGTGGTTCATCAACGACGTATCGCGCTTCTACCAGGCGACCGGCGGCGATCTGTTCATGGCCGAACAGCGTCTGACGCCGATCGTGCAGAACGCGCTGCGCATCCAGATCAACGAACGCACCTTGCAGGACGTCGTTTCCAGCGAGCGCGCCGATCTTGGAGAGGTGCTGCTGCGCTCGGCGGGACCGCCTGCAGCGGGCCTCGGCATCACCCTGGTCGACATCCGCATCAAGCGCATCGAACTGCCCGAGGATTCCGACGTGCTGTCCTCGGTCTTCGAGCGCATGCGCGCGGAGCGACTGCGCATCGCCAACGAACTGCGCGCCGAGGGCCAGGAAGCTTCGGAACGCATCCGCTCCAACGCCGACCGCCAGCGCGTGGTGCTGGTGGCCGAAGCCGAACGCGATGGCCAGCGCATGCGCGGTGAGGGCGACGCCCGCGCCGCCGAGATCTACGCCGCGGCTTTCAGTATCGATTCCGAGTTCTATGCCTTCTATCGCAGCCTCGAAGCGTATCGAGCTGCCTTTGAAAGCGGCAACGGCGTGATGGTGCTGGATCCGCGCTCGGAATTCTTCGAGTACTTCGGTGAGCAGCGCCCTGATCGACGCTGATTGCCACCGATGACCGACCTGTGGGCGGCCCTGTGCCTGGTGCTGGTGATCGAGGGCCTTTTCCTGTTCGCAGTGCCCGCCGGCTGGAAGCGTATGGTCGAGCAGATGCTGGAAGTGCCGGACAGCACCTTGCGGACCTACGGCGTGGTGATGGTGGGGATCGGGCTGGTGTGTTTGTATTTGGTGAGAGGGTAGAGCCCTTGTGTTCGGTTTTCAGTTTTCAGTTTTCAGAAGGGCAGTGGCGACGACGGCCGGGCGCAGCGGCCGCAAGCCGCGCGGTCGCGACGCGACCGAACGACGCAGCACCGGCACTTCGGACGCGCTCAGACCACTGCTGAAACAGCTGCCACAGGCCACCTGCCACCGATCGTCGCCCCATCATCGAACACAAACTTTCGGAGCGAAGCGTCATGGGTAAGTCAGTAGTTGTCCTCGGAGCGCAATGGGGGCGAGCCGGTGTTTTGCGCGATCATTGATCGCGCCCGGCGAGCGCCGGAGCCATGGAGGCGGAGGCCGGGTGACTTGGTGAGGCCATGGATGCCGAGCCTGGTCACCGACGTCGCCCCAATTCGATCACGGTCATTCGGAGCAGAACGGTATGGGTAAGTCAGTAGTTGTCCTCGGAGCGCAATGGGGGCGAGCCGGTGTTTTGC
>CAZGKE010000152.1:0-3160 GCA_964526035.1 uncultured Gammaproteobacteria bacterium
TCGTCCAGACGCAGGATAGCGGAAAAGTTGGAACGAGGTCCGACTTCGCCGATGGGTCCAATGTCGAGGTCACTTTCCCCGCCAATCGAGCGCCACGAACACCTGTCGCCCTGCGCCGGGGGAATAGCGAAGGTTCCCGACGACGAGGTCGGCGCGTTCGGCGTAGCAGCGGTCGATGCGGTTGATCAGGCGGGGTCGTGTCGCCCGAGCCATCGGGCCCCGTTGGTCGAAGCAGGTTATCTGCAAAAGATGCAAAGCGCGCAAAGAAGAGCAGAAACCAAGGACGGATTCTTCCCTTTGCGTGCTTCGCGTCATTTGCGGACCCATCGATTCTCGCAAGACGCGGGGCGGACGGTGTCGGCATGGGATGCCGACCTACGACAGCGGAGTTGTGCCGCGCGCTTCTCCTGAGTCCCGAGTCGCGCGGTGTCCTACCCGCGCCAGTCCAGCGCCACGAACAGCTGCCGCCCGGCGCCGGGGAAATAGCGGAAATTGCCGAAGGCGAGGTCGGCGCGTTCGGCGTAGCGGCGGTCGGTGAGGTTCATGAGGCGGGCTGACAGGCGCCATGCGGGCGTCAGCTCGCGCTGCCAGCGTAGATGCACGAGATCGTGGCCGCCGTAGCGGGCGCTGTTGGCGGCGTCGAGGAAGTAGCCGCCCTGGTGCAGCCACTCCAGCTCGAAGCGGCCGAACTTCGGGTCGAGACGGTTGAGGCGCAAGCCGGCGAGGCGACGTGGTGCCGTGTCGATCTCGTTGCCGCTGACGATGGTCTCGCCGCCGGCGATGGCGCGGTCGAAGGCGTAGCGCTGCACGCTCCAGGACGCGTTGCCCGACAGCCACCAGCCCGGCGCCAGCGACAGGCTGCCCTCGGCCTCAATGCCGCGATGACGGGTGCGGCCGTCGCTCAGGTTGAACCCGGCGGCATCGCGGATGATCACCTGACGCTTGTCATAGGCGTAGGCATCCAGCGCCAGCGTCCAGCCTGTGCCGGCACCGGTCATGCCGAGTTCCACACCCTGCAGCACCTCCGGACGCAGATCGGCCACGTCCTGGCCGCGCTGCAGGCGGTACAGCTCGGCCGCCTGCGGCACGCGAAAGGCGCGTGCGATTCGGGCGCGCGCCTGCCAGTAATCGCCGATGCGATGGCGCGCGCCGATCTGCGCGGCGCTGCGGGTGAAGCGGTCGCTGCGGTCTTCGGGACGGTTGAACAGACAGCCGCCGTCTGCCGCACAGGGGGTACCGTCCTCGCGCAGGTTGCCGCTGCTCATGCGGTTGGCGTAGCCGTAGCGCAGGGATTCCACGCGCAGGCCGAACAGCAGGTGGCTGCGTGCGCCGAGCGCGTGCTCGTACTCGCCGAAGGCAGCGAAATTGTCGGCGTCGACCCGGTAGTCATAGTGGCGTCCCTGCGGGCGGATCGCCTGCTGCAGCGGCGCACCTTCGGTGAGCGCCTCGGGCTGGAACTCCAGCACGCTGCCGCGGGCGCGCTCGGCGTCGAAGCCCAGGCGCCAGGCGCCAGCCGACAGCATGGCCTGCACGCCGGCACTGTCGCTGCCGGTTTCCTCCAGCGGCTTGCCGAGGATGAAGTGCTGGATGAAGCGCAGGCGGTCATGGCGCGCGTAGGGGCGGATCTCCAGCGTTTGTCCGTCGGACAGATCGAACTGCCAGCGTCCCTGCACGCGCGCCGCCTCGCCGTGGCGGAAGGCTTCAGGGTTGGCGTTGTCGAAGCGGCGCGCATCTGCAAAGGCATTCTCTCCCTGCACGAATCCCGCGGTGTCCTGGCGCAGGCGCGCGGCGCTGAACAGCAGCGCGGGCGCGCCCGGCGCCTCGCGCGCGATGAGCTGCGCATTGAGCTTCTGCTGGCGGAAGCCCTCGTCCTCGCGAAAGCTGCCGGTGTCGACCGCAAAACCGTCGATGCGCCAGGCGAGAGTTGGATCGGAATCCGACAGACCCACACGCGCACGGCGGTAGCTTTCGCTGCCGACTTCGAGACCGGCGCCGAAGCGCGGTCCATCTTCCGGCATCCGCGGAACCACGTTGATGACGCCATGCAGGGCGTTTGAGCCATGCACCGCCGCCCCCGGACCGCGCAGCACTTCGACGCGAGCGGCCTGCTCGGTGTTCAGCTCGAACAGCTGGTTGACGTTGCAGAATCCGGCCGGGCGCATCGGCACGCCGTCTTCGAGGAACAGGAACGCGCCGCAGGCGCCGACGCCGGTCAGCACCGGCGAACGGATGGCGGTGAGCTGCTCCTGTCCCGAACCGCGGCTGATCCAGGCACCGGGCACGCGCGCCAGGATTTCATTGGGATGGGGGGCGCCGGCGAGGTCGATGCTGTCGCGATCCATGGCCGACAGGGCCTCTGCGCGCGTGGCGCGCACCACATCGGCACGCGCGGTGACGCGGATGCGATCAAGTGTTTCGGGATCAGGCGCCTGTGCGAGCGCCAAGGCGGCGAGCAGACCGAGCATCAGAGCCTGATGCTCAGTGCATGAATCGGCCTACCAGAGCGTGAACGCGGAGCCACGACCGCTGCTGGCACCACTGGAGCGACTGCGGTCTGATTTGCGACGACGGCGCATGCGCGACAGGAGCGACAGGCGGCGACTTTCCGCCCACTCGACGCGACCGAGGTTGCTGGTCTTCTCGCCGCGGCGCGCGGCCTCGGCCGCGCGATAGCGGCAGAAGTCCTCGTAGGCCTCGATCTCGTGGCGCAGCTCGCGGACCACCAGCTCGATCATGATCGCGTCATCAAGGAAGCCCAGCACCGGCACATCATCGGGGATCATGTCCTGCGGATCGGCGAAATAGGTCAGTGCCGACAGGACATGCTTGCGCTCCGCATCCGGCAGCGCCCAGCCGACATCGTCGACCATGGTGATCATCTGCTCCAGCTTCTCGAGGCGCTCGGCGATGAAGTGCGGCAATTTACCCTTGCGGGTGCCCTCCAGCATGCCGCGGGCGGCCTTGACGATGGCAGCGTCATCGAGATGCGTCTGCGCCTCGCGCGCCTTCTTCATCACGCCGCGGAAGTGCTTGAGATCGCTCTCGTCGAGTTCGAACTGGATCTTGATGGACATGCGCAAAATATCCCTGCAGAGGCTGGCCGCGAGCCTACGCCGGGGGGATTGGGGCGTCAATGTCTGGGGAGCAGGGAGCAGGGAGC
>CAZGKE010000152.1:3260-8133 GCA_964526035.1 uncultured Gammaproteobacteria bacterium
TAGGGAGTAGGGAGTAGGGAAAAGCGAAGTGGCTGATGCACGCCATGCTTTCGCCCTCGCGCGCAATCGAAGCAAGGAAAACCAGTGCAAAGAGCGCGCTCCAGCATCGACGCACGCCCCCGTCTTTCCCCGCTCCCTACTCCCTACTCCCTGCTCTAGAGAATCGGCTCCAACCCCAGTCCGAACGCCGTTACCAGCGCGGTCGGTATACGCTTCAGCGGTGAGGTGGCTTGAGGGAAATCACCGACTTCGTGGTAGCACTCGAAGAAGCGCGGATGGCGCGGCGGTTTGGGGTCGCAGTCGGGGTTGATCTCGAAGCTGGTGGTATAGCGCCACGGCCACAGATCGAAGATCGGCAGGTTCTCGGAGATGTTCGACATCAGTCGGCTGAACTTGCCGATGACGGCGCTGCGCTGCCGACGGGCGATGGTCCAGGCGTTGCCGGGCGCGATGTCCTCGTCGATCTCGCCGCGGATGCGCCGCGCAAAGGCCTCGTCCCAGATGATCAGGCCGGATTCGGTGTTGATGTCGGCCGAACGCGGCGTGAAATTGTGCGAGCCGATCATGGTGATGTGCCCGTCGATGACCAGCGTCTTGGCGTGCATGCCGATGCGCGGCGACGCCTGCCCGGGTGGGCCGAGATCGGCCCCTGTCAGCCAGTCCCAGGCATCCAGCCGCGCGGCGGCATTGGCGGGATAAGGCTTCCACTCATGGATCTCGAATCCGAAGCGACGCACGTACATGCGCTTGTACTTGTGTGACAGGGCGTAGACGAAGAACGCGTCGGTGGACGCCAGGCTGTTGGTGGAGATCACCAGCCGCGGCGGCGTCTCGCGGTCGGCAAGGTCGCGGAACAGTGCGCGCGCCCTGCGGCTCAGCACCAGATAGGGGGTCTGCATCCACAGTTCCCGGGTGGTGCCTTCGATCATCCCCTTGATCTGCACGGTCAGGTCGCGCTCGGCCGGGTGTGGCCCCTCGTGGATCTTGTTCGGACGATCCCAGAAATACTGGACACGTTCGACGGCGAAAACCTCCGGGAGAAAACGTCGGGCCATCGCCGCGGCATCTCCGGCAATCTGATCGAGCACCGCGATGCGCGCGGCCTGCGCTGCGTCCACGGGAATCCACGGTTCGCGCTTCTCGCCATCGAGGATGCGCCGGGCCACGTCGCCCAGGGCCTGCACACTGACCGACTTGTCGTGCGTCCAGTAGGCCTCGAAGGACGTGCGCATCTCGCCGGCCTCGGGACCGATCAGCAGCACGTCGCGGTCGCGGAAGTTGAATCCTGCGTCCCAGTCGAAATAGCGCTCCTGGACGTTGCGCCCGCCGGTGATGCCGCCCACGCCGTCGACCAGCAGAAGTTTGATGTGCATGCGCTGGTTGAATCGCCAGAAGCAGCACAGGATGCCGGCGGCAAACTCCAGCTTCTGGGTGCGCGCCTCGCCGAACGTCGGATTGTAGAACTTGAGTTCGAAGTTGATGTGGGCGGTGGCGAGATAGGCCAGCAGCTCCGGGTCGTCAAGCGAGAACAGCTGGTCCACCAGCAGGCGCACGCGCACGCCGCGACGCGCCGCTGCCAGCAGCTCCTGCAGCAGCAGCTGTCCGGCCACGTCCTTGCTGAAGATGTAGCTCTGCATGTCGATCGATTCGCGCGCGGCGCGGATCAGATGAATGCGCATCAGCAGGGAGGACTCGCCGCCTTCCAGGCTGAGCACCCGATGGCGGCCGTCGCCGCCGAGATCGAGCAGTGGCGAAACGACCGCACAACGATCGGCGCGATCGCAGCTCAGCGTGTGCGCCTGCGCGGCGTCCACGCGCTCCTGCGAGGCACGGACCAGCTTTCGGGAAGGACCACAGGCGGCCAGCAGCACGCACACCAGAAGCAGACAGAGTCGCACGCTGGCCATCTGCACAGCGCGGCGGGACTGCGTCGGCCCTGCAGGAGTCTCGCGCGCCACGCCGCTCAATTCGTGACCAGCATGATCTCGAAGCGCAGACGCACCCGGTCAGAGAGCGTTCGGCGACCCTCGCCAAGCCGGAAATCGGAGCGCTTGACCCAGCCGCTGGCGCGTACCGGACAGTGGTAGCCGGGCGCCTCGCATTCCGATGACTCGATCTCGAAATCGACGCTGCGCTCGACGCCGCGGATGGTCAGGCGGCCCGGCAGCCGACCACCTTCGCGCAGGCGCGACAAGGGCACCGGTTCGGACGCGAACACGATCACCGGATAGCGTTCGGCGTCGAAAAAATCCGGTCCGCGCGCCCAGCGCTCCTGGTCGGCGCGACGCATGTCGAGGCTGTTCACCGGGATGCGCGCGCTCACTGTGGCGCGCTGCTGCGCATCGACGCTCACTTCACCTTCGATACTGGCGAAGTTGCCGCGGCCGCGGAAAAACAGCAGCACGCCGACATCGAAATCGGCCACCGAACGCTTGGGATCGAGGCGCACCGGCTCGCTTGCGGCAGCATGCGTCATCCACAGGGTCGACATCAGCAGGAGAAGTCCGCACAGCCCGTGGCCATGACGCCGCATTCCCATTCCGTCTATGGATACCAGAACGTCAGCAGCCGCGCCGCGCCCGGTTCGACCGGTGCATCGCGCGGCAGGGCGAGGCGAGCAATCGCGGCGGTGGGCATGCCGCGGCCGACGTCGGACGCGCCTTCGGTGAGCAGCGCCAGCAGCTGCTCGAAGCCGGGGTTGTGGCCGACCATGAGCAGCGGATCGGCATCGACCGGCTGGGCCGCCAGCAGGTCCATCAACGCGCCTGGCGTGGCTTCGTAGATGTCGTTCTCGAAGGTCGCCTCGACGAACCCGGTTTCCCGCAGCGCAATCTCCAGCGTCTGTCGGGTGCGCGCGGCCGGCGAACACAGCGCCCGCGACAGCGCCGGTACGTGGGTCTTCAGCCACTTGCCGGCTGCTTCCGCCTCGGCCTCGCCGCGCGCCGACAGGGTGCGCTCCATATCGGACTTGCCGGGCTGGTTGTGTCCGGCATGTGCGTGGCGCAGCAGGATGATCTCTCGGGTGCTCATCGCGTCTCCATCATTGCGGCGGGGCCAGCGGCTGGATCGGCAGCGGCTGGGTGCGGATAAAGTTGCCGCCGATGCCCACCGGCCAGGTCACATCGGGTTGAGCGGTGCCGTTGCTGGTGCCGCTGAAACTGCGCAGCAGGCTGCCGGCGGGAAGCGGGAAGCTGCCGAAGTCGGCGAACGACGGGCAGCCCGGGCAATGCACGCGGAAGGTGCTCTGCGCCATCGCTCCAGTGGCGATGCTGGTGGTGCTGCCGAGGCTCCAGCGCGCGGTGCCGTTGGCCCCGTAGAGGTAGGCGATCGCCACCAGGTCCGGCGTGCCCCCGAGGATGTGCTCGTCGAACACCAGCCCCCAGCCCGACTGCGGCGGATGGAACCAGGCCTGCGTGTGGTGGCCCTGTGGGCGGGTGCCGGGATAGAGAATGTCGACCGGTTCCAGACCGCTGCCCTCGGGCAGCGACCACCACACCCACTGACGATTGGGCGCGCTGAACACCACGTGCGCCTCACCGATCACCTCGCTGCTGACCGCGAACGGCGTGCTGCCGGTCTGGCGGAAGCGCAGCACCGGCGCCGTTACCTGATTGTCGCGCAGCGGCCCTTGCAGGATGTACCAGGTGGGCGTGCGATCGGCGAGCGCGGTGAACCAGGCGCCGAAGTAGACCGGGTCCTGTCCCTGCAGCGGAATCAGGAAGCTGCCGAAGCCGTTTCCAAAGCGCGCCGGATTGGCGTACAGGCCCTGCTGCGGAGTGATCTGGGCGATCTGCGCCGGACAGTTGCTGACCGTCTGGCAGCTGCCGGCGATGCTTCCATCGAACACTGTGCCGGCGCGCAGGGTGCTGAAGCTGCCGGCCTCACCGCCGCCGAGGAAGCGGATGCGCGCAGGGGCGCCGCAGCTGGCATCGGGCTCGACCTGGAAATCCAGGTTCAGCGTCTGCTGCTGACCCGGGCCGAGGTTGGTGAAGCCCAGTGCCGCATTCTCAAGACGCAGTGCCGGCGCACTCTCTGCAAGGCTCGACGCGGGATGGAAATAACACACCGACTGCACCGGGCCGATCACGCCCGACTGCTGGCATGCATACGGCAGCCGGGTGCTGTTGTTGGCGTTCTGGATGGTGACGTGAGCACCGTTGCCCTGGGTCGGATTGCTGGTGCGGTACTGGAAGGCGATCTGATGCGTCTGTGCGTAGAGGATGGCCTGGAAGTCGTGGGTACCCGCGGGCGTGTCGGCGAAAGACTCCATGCCGTTCCACTGGAAGACGTGGCAGGCGAGATTGGCCGGGCCGACGTCCGGCGGACGTGGGCAATTGGCGAAGTGGCGATGGAACAGTCCGCGCGTCGGCCCGCCTGCGGGGTCGTACAGCCAGTCGTACTGCAGCGGATCGATGCGCGCACCGGTGCTGCCCTGGGTCTGCGCGCCGCTGCAGTTCACTGCCCATTGGCCGCCGGACTCAGCGGTCGAGGTGCTGAGGTAGCCGTTGGTGGACATCACCAGGCTGCTCACGCTCTGCCCGTAGAAATTGAAGGGGAACTGCAGGGTGATCGGATTGCTGCGGCCGTCGTCCTCGGCATCGAAGCTGCTCGACGGCGTCACCGCCAGGCGCTGCCCGTCGCTGATGTCCACGAAGCCGAAGCCGCAGGCCCCGCCGTCGTTCTGGTCGGCAAAGCTGTAGCCGAAGGCATCGGGCCCACCCGGCGCCCCGCTGGAACCGATCGCCTGGAACAGCAGCGCCGCCTGCGACAGCGCCTTGCCGCCGTCGTTGCGCACCGTCACCGGCAGCCGCCAGCGTTCGCCCGGATCGAGCGCGGCGTTGTTGTTGCCGCACAGCTGGCTGGGCGTGCCCGG
>CAZGKE010000153.1:0-6815 GCA_964526035.1 uncultured Gammaproteobacteria bacterium
GTGCAGGAAGCGCAACACCGGGGCGTCCTTTCTCTTGGTTACTTCTCTTTGGACGAGCAAAGAGAAGTGACTCGGCCGCCGGGAGGCGGACGAAACCATGTCATGGATGACACCACAAGACCCGCCGCAGGCGGACATTCCCAGAGATGTCGGCATGGGATGCCGACCTCCATGCGAGCCTCCAGGCGGACCAAAAACCTAAGACGTCAACTGCTCCCCCAACTCCAGCCATTCATGCTCAAGCGCCTCGCGCTCGGCGTGCAGCTCCGCCTGCTGCTTGCCCAGACGCGCGACTTCGGCTGCATCGCCGTCTTCGTACAGGGCTGGATTGCCCAACGCGTCTCCGACCACAGCAGCAGCGCTGTCGATCTCCGCGAGGCGCTTCTCGATGACGGCAATGCGCTGGCGCAATGGGCGCTGGCGTTCGCGCTGCTCGGCAGCGGCACGCCGACGTTCCTTGGGGTTCTCCTGCGGCGCGCCACGCGTCGATGGGCCGCTCAACGGACCATCGCTGCGCCGTGTGCGCAACCAGCGCGCGTAGTCGTCGAGGTCGCCGTCGAATTGCTCGACGGCGCCGTCGGCGACCCGCCAGAAGCTGTCGCAGACCATGCCGATCAGATGGCGATCGTGCGACACCAACACCAGGGCACCTGCGAATTCCGCCAGCGCCTCGGCCAGCGCCTCGCGCATGTCGAGGTCAAGATGGTTGGTGGGCTCGTCTAGCAGCAGCAGGCTGGGTTTGTGCCACGCAATCAGGCTGAGCGCGAGACGCGCACGCTCGCCGCCGGAGAAGCCGTCGACCGGCTCGAACACACGCTCGCCGGCGAAGTTCCACTGCCCCAGCCAGTTGCGCCAAACCTGTTCGCCCTGCCCTGGCGCGATGCGCGCGAGGTGATCGACCGGGCTCTCGCCGGCGGTGAGGCTGTCTACCGTGTGCTGGGTAAAGTAGCCGACGCGGGCGTCGCCGTGCAGCAGACGCTCGCCGCCCAGAATGGCCAGCTCACCGGCAATGGTTTTCACCATGGTCGACTTGCCGGCGCCATTGGGTCCGAGCAGGGCGACGCGGTCGCCGGGCTCCAACGCAAAGCGCACCTCGCGCAGGATCACCGCCGGTTCGCCGCCCGTCTCGGCAGGCGGATAGCCAGCCACCACGCCGTCCATGCGCAGCAGCGGCGAAGGCAGCTTCGGCGGCGTGGCGAAGCCGAAACGGAACGGGCTTTCCGCGCGCACGGCCTCGGTGCCGGCAAGCTTCTCGATGCGCTTCAGCCGCGACTGCGCCTGTTTGGCCTTGGTGGCCTTGGCGCGGAAACGGTCCACGAAGGACTGCAGGTGTGCGCGCACCGCCTGCTCTCGTTCGTGCGTGATCTGCTGCAGGCGCAGCTGCTCGGCGCGCTGGCGCTCGAAGCTGGTGTAGTCACCGGCATAGAGTTTGGCGCGGCCGTCGTGCAGATGCATCGTATGGGTACAGACGCCGTCAAGAAACTCGCGGTCGTGCGAGATCAGCAGCAGGGTGCCTTCGTAGCGCAGCAGCCAGTCCTCCAGCCACAGCACCGCATCCAGATCGAGATGGTTGGTGGGCTCGTCGAGCAGCAGCAGGTCGGAAGGCGCCATCAGCGCGCGGGCAAGGTTGAGGCGCATGCGCCATCCACCTGAAAACGTGCCCACGGACTGGGCGTGGGTAGGCGCGGGGAAACCCAGCCCGTGCAGCAGGCGTGCGGCACGCGCGGGCCCGTCGTAGCCGCGCAGATGATCGAGCTCATGGTGCGCGGCCGCCTGCGCCTCGGCATCGCCGCGACGCTCGGCGTCGCGCTCGGCGGCCAGCGCCGCAGCGAGCGCGACATCGCCACCGAGCACGAAGTCGACCGCCGACTCCGGCAGGGCCGGCGTCTCTTGCGCCACGCTGGCGATGCGCAGCGCGCCCGGCAGATCGATGCTGCCCTGATCGGCATCGAGCTCCCCGGTGATGGCCGCGAACAGGCTCGACTTGCCGCAGCCATTGCGCCCGACCACGCCGATACGCCAGCCCGGGTACAGGGTGGCGTCGACTTCGGAAAGCAGCAGATGGCCGCCGCGGCGCAGCGCGAGGTTGCGGAAGGAGATCATGGGGCGCGCAGTGTAGCGGCGCGCGAGGGTCAGGACGAGCCGTCATGAAGTCCACGACCACGCCCTCGCTGGCAATTCGGCGGCCGTTCCCGGCTAGAGTGTTCGCACCGCACGCCCAACCCGGGGCCGCAAGTCCATGACCTTCCAAGCCCGCAAACACCGCAATCGCCGGCCGACCACTCAGCTGTTGGCCGTCATGCTGTGGACCTTCCTTGTTCGGGTGCAGCCTGGTGCATCGCAAGCGTCGGTCCGTGCCTGGCAAATCGAGCTGCGCCTGAAGCCGCTGGCGATGGCACTGGCGGCGCTGGTGCTGAGCTGGGTCGCGGTCGACTACTTCACGCTGTCGGCGACCGAGTTCGGTCAGGTAATGGTGGCGCGGCTGCTGCTGGCGGGACTGCTGATCGGGCTCGCTTGGCTGCCGGCCGTCCGCGATCCGAACGAAGCGCTGCTGCGACTTGTCGCCCTGATGCTGCTCCAGGTGGCCTTCTACGCATGGATGGCCCACGTGGTGGGTCGGGTCGACGATCCCCTGCTCTCGCTCGGCTACAGCCTGTTCCCCATCCTGGTGGTGGCGCAGATTGCGATCTTTCCGCTGGCGGTCGGCGAGGCGCTGCTGTTGGCCACGCCGGCGCTGGTAGCAGCGTTGACAGCGCTGCTCGCTGCCGATCCGATCACGCACGCTGCACTGAGCCACCTGTGGCTGGTCGTCGCCGTGATCGGCATCGCCAGCGCCGCCTCCGCCAGCCAGCTGGCCCTGCTGGTGAGTCTTCTCGGAGCTCGGCAGCAGGCCTCGGAGGACGCGCTCACCGGTCTCGCCAACCGACGCATGCTGGACCATCAACTGGCCACCGAGATGGCCAGAGCGCGACGGGAGCGCAAGCCGCTCAGCGTCATCATCCTCGATCTCGACCACTTCAAGCGGGTCAACGACAGTTTCGGCCATGCGGTCGGAGATGAAGTACTGGTTCACCTTTCCCATATTTTGCGCGCCGAGCTGCGTGGCGCTGACCTGCCGGCGCGCAGCGGCGGGGAGGAGTTCTGCCTGCTGCTGCCCGGCATCGGCGCCGATGACGCCTGGCGGGTCGCCGAACGCATCCGCCAGCGTGTCGAGGCCAATCCCACAGTGCTTTCGGACGGCCGATCGGTCGCGGTTACCGTAAGCCTCGGCGTGGCCAGTCTTGGCGACAGCGACGGTGCGCAGTCGCTGCTCGACAGGGCCGATAGGGCGATGTACCAGGCCAAGCAGTCGGGACGGAATCGCAGCGCGGCGCTGTGACGATTGCAGCCGGCGCGGACTGGCCCCACACTGGAGCCCTAACAAGCTTTCCGACCGGAAGTCGATGAACCGTTTTGCCCTGCTAAAGCGCATCTTCCGCGGCAACCAGGCCGAGGCCGACCGCCGCCAGACCCAACGGGTGCACGCCCGCGAAGGCGCGCGCGTGCTGATCATCGATGACTCCGCGACGATCGTTGCGGTACTGTCCAAGCTGATGCGCCAGAACGGCTATGAGCCGATCGGCGCGGGCGATGCCGAGCAGGGGCTGCAGATCGCGGTGCGCGAGGCGCCGGACCTGATTTTCCTCGACATCGTGCTGCCTGGCATGAACGGCTTTGCCGCGTTGCGCGCGCTGCGCCGCGAGCCGGCAACCCAGAAGATCCCGGTGATCATGATCAGCGGCAATGCCCCTGCCACCGAGCAGTTCTACGCGCAGCGCATAGGAGCTGACGACTTCATGAAGAAGCCGTTCGGACGCGCCGAAGTGTTCTCGCGAATCGAGCTGCTGGTGGAAGCCGGACGCATGCTGCCGCGCCACCAGGCGTCGCGACCGGTGCGCACTACTCCGGCCGAAGACGGCGACGACGTCACGCTGGCTTCGGATACCCCGAAGGAAAGCTGACCGCGCGTCGCTTCAGTCCAGACGCAGGTCCACGCCCTCAAGTTCGGCGCGCACCTTGGCCTGGTAGGCGCGGGCGATACCCAACGCTTCGACGAACCGCGGATCGTCTGCAATTTCCCGGATGTCTGGATCGTGCAGAATCTGGTCGAGGTTGGTGAGCTGGCGTCTGGCCAGTTCCGGCAGCAGGTCGAGGAACGGCCCCGGATTGCCCCGATAGACCTCGATCTGCGCGCGACCCAGCTCCAGGAAGTACGGCGAATGTCCGGTGCCTGCAAGACGCTGAAGTTCGGCTTCGACCCGCGGCTCGAGTTCCGCGATCAATGCCTGGTCACCCGCCTGATAGGCGGCGACCAGAACCATCGTAGCCGCCTGGCTCGACTGCTGCGGCAAAGGCGCACCGCGCACCCAGCCGTCGCGCTCAAGAACGGCGCCGCAGTGGCGAATGATCAGATCCGGTGCGAACGCGCCCTGCACCAGGGTGCAGGCGAGGTCGATGCGCGTATGCGGGTCGGGGACGGTGGCGAGAAAGGTCTCTACCAGACCGGGCAGTGCATCGTGATCGCCCTCGAGCATGGCAAACCGGATCGGTGCCAGCCGCACAGCCATATGCTCGGGATCATGTCGCGCGGCGATTTCAATTTGCCTGCGCGATCCTTCAACGTCACCCACGTTCATCAGCAGGACCGACAGCGCATTGCGCGCGTCAATGTTGGTCGGTTCCAGTCCCAGAACATGGCTGGCCAGGCGCGCCGAGCGAACCGGATCGCGCAACAGTGCATCCCACATCAGACCCTTGAGGGTATTGACGTCATTGGGCAGATCCCGCTCGAGCTCCACCGCCAGACGGTCAGCCTCGGCGTCCTCACCCATCAGGCGCAGGTTGCCGAGCAGCACGCGTTTTCCCACCAGGTACTTGGGATCGACCTCAAGCGTCTTGCGCAGCACCTCGTTGGCTTCCTGGAATCGTCCCAGACTTTGGTAGCTCAGACCCAGCCAATGGTAGGCGGGGCTGTAGGAGGGGTTGAGCTCAATGGCGCGGCGCAGCGGCGTCAGCGAACCCTCGAAATCGCGGCGGTCGCGCAGCAGCAGCCCCCAGGACGCGTGCGCCTCGGCCAGTTGCGGATCGAGTTCAAGCGCCCGCAGCGCCATCGGCTCTGCCAGTCGTCGCGCTTCGGCGGCCTCCAGATCGCCGTAGCCAGACAGCAACACGTAAGTGTCGGACAAGCCGCTGAAGGCCGCCGCGTAATCGGGATCGAGACGGATCGCTTCACGGAAATCATCCAGCGCCCGGTTGAGACTTTCGGCCGTGCGCTGGTACATGGCGTGGCGCCCGCGCAGGTAGGCCTCGAAGGCGACCACGTCGCTGGTGTGCCGGGTGGTGATCTTTTGCGTTTCGGCGCCGCCGAGCTGGATGCGCAGTGCATCGACGATGGCCAGGGTGATTTCGTCCTGAAGTTCAAAAATGTTCGACATCTCGCGGTCGTAGGTCTCCGACCACAGATGGAAGCCGTCGCTCGACCGGATCAGCTGAGCGGTGATGCGGATACGTTCGCCGGCGCGCCGCACGCTGCCTTCCAGCACCGTTGCCACGCCGAGCGCCTCGCCGATACGGCGGATATCGAGACTCTGACCCTTGTACTCGAACGACGAGGTCCGTGCCGCCACGCGCAGGCCGGTAACTCCGACCAGCGCATTGAGCACCTCCTCGGCCAGCCCGTCGCCGAAGTACTCGTTCTCCTGGTCCGCCGACATGTTCGCGAACGGCAGCACGGCGATCGAGCTCAGTTCCGCATGCGGCTCGCCGCCGAACATCTTGTCCCAGCCCAGCCACACCACCAGACCGCTGAGCACGGCAATGATCAGGAAATCCCAGAGGCGCCCACGGCGCATGGCCTGTGCCTGGGCGGCGGGAAGCTGGTCGCGCGCCGGCGTGCGCACCACGCCTGCGCGGGTGAGGTCGAAGACCCAGGCGAACACCAGCATTACCGGAAAGCCGATCAGGGCGATCAGCACGACAAACGTGACGGTCCATTCCGGAAGCTTGAGCGCGGGGAAGATGACCGACGCGCCCTCGATGATGGCCCAGGCCACCACCGCGTAGACTGCCGCAGCCTTGGCCACGCGACGGCGACGAAGCTCATCCAGGAAGCCACTCAGGCCTTCCGGCGCCTGCGCGGTGTCGCCCGCGGACTCAGGCAAGGTCATCGAGTTCACCAGTCGGGCGCATGCGCCAAGGGTAGGGCAAAGACCCGCAGCCCGCCACCGTCATACAGGCCGAACGCACCACTTCGCCGCAAGTTCATCCCGCCTGCGCCAAGGACCTTGGCATCTGCAGTCGGCCGGGCAGGGTCGAGATCAGTCCTTGGCGAACACCAGGGCCCCGCCTTTGGCCGCCACGCGCACGCTGTCGCCGGCGCCGAACTCGCCGGCCAGCAGCTTCTGCGCCAGCGGGTTCTCCAGCTGCTGCTGGATGGCCCGCTTCAGCGGCCTCGCGCCATAGACCGGATCGAAGCCCACGTTGCCGAGCAGGGCCAGCGCCTCGTCGCTCACGTTCATGACGATCTGCCGCTCCGCCAGGCGCCGCACCAGGCCCTGGATCTGGATGCGCGCGATGGCGCGGATCTGGTCCTTGGCCAGTGCATGGAACACCACGATCTCGTCCAGGCGGTTGATGAACTCCGGACGGAAGTGCGCCTGCACCACGCCCATCACCGAGGCCTTCATCTGCAGATAGTCGGCTTCGTCGGTCATGTCCTGGATCAGCTGCGAGCCGAGGTTGCTGGTCATCACTATGACGGTGTTGCGGAAGTCCAC